>JAZUNG010000155.1:0-30115 GCA_045604025.1 Lachnospiraceae bacterium
CTCAGGTCAGAGCACGTAAGGAAGGCATCGATGCCAGAAACGGAGCAGATGCTCTGGCAGTACAGGTTGAGAAGGCCCTTCAGCAGGCAGGCGATAAGATCGATCCTTCAGAGAGAGCTGAAGTTGAAAATGACCTGAGCACACTGAAGGCACTGATCGGAGATCCGGGCGCTGAGCTTTCAGCTGAGCAGGTATCCAGTATCAAGTCTGCACGTGAGAAACTCCTGAGCAGCTCACAGAAGGTATTTACCAAGATGTATGAGCAGGCTCAGCAGCAGGCACAGGGCGGACAGCAGTCATACCAGGATCCCGGCGCCGGTTCATATCAGGACAATAACGGCCAGAGCGGATCAAATGGCGATGATGATGTTGTAGACGGTGATTTCAAGGAGCTGTGATCACCTGTAGCATTTAACAAACCGGCTTCACATGCAGTTCCCTCGAAAACGCGGTGGCTGATTGTTTTCTCGGAAACTGCAGTGTGAAGCCTGATATTGATAAGATACAGTCACAGGTGAGGAACTTCAGGTTCTTCACCTTATACTGCGTATAAAGACTAGTTGATTTTTAGGGGAAAAGATGGCAGATAAGAGAGATTATTATGAGGTCCTCGGAGTTGACAGAAATGCTGATCAGGACACCATAAAAAAAGCATACAGACAGCTTGCCAAGAAGTATCATCCGGATGCCAATCCGGGAGATGCGGACGCTGAGGCCAAGTTTAAGGAGGCTTCCGAAGCCTATGGAGTATTAAGCGACGCCGAGAAGAAGGCTCAGTATGACCGTTTCGGCCATGCTGCGTTTGAAGCAGGCGGAGCAGGTGCAGGCGGATTCAGCTACCAGAACATGAACATGGACGATATATTCAGCAATTTCAGCGATATATTCGGCAGCATGTTCGGTGGCGGAAGGAGTACCAGACGGAGCTCCACCGGCCCTCAGAACGGTGCAAATGTACTGGCATCTGTCAGAATATCATTTGAAGAATCGGTTTTCGGCTGCGAAAAGACCATAGATATCAATTTCAAGGAGACCTGTCAGACCTGCGGAGGGTCAGGTGCCAAGCCCGGAACATCTCCGGAAACATGCCCCAAGTGCGCAGGTACAGGCAGAGTCGTATACCAGAGACAGTCACTCTTCGGTATCATGCGTGAGGAACAGGCATGTCCTGACTGCAACGGCACCGGAAAGATCATCAAGGACAAATGTCCTGACTGCAGAGGCACAGGTTACAAGCAGACCAGAAAGAAGATATCTGTCAAGATCCCTGCAGGCATTTCATCGGGTCAGAGGATCCGCGTGGCAGGCCAGGGCGAACCCGGTATCAGAGGCGGAGCACGCGGTGATCTGCTGGTTGAGGTAATGGTATCCCGCCACGATACATTTGAAAGAGACGGAGTAAACCTGTACTCAACGTCATATATCTCATTTGCTGACGCTGCACTGGGCGGAGACGTCAAGGTCAAGACGATCGACGGAGACGTGCTGTTCCCGATCAAGGCAGGCACGCAGACCAATACCAGGATACGTCTGAAGGGCAAGGGTGTACCTTACCTCGACAACAAGGACAGGCGCGGTGACCAGTACACAACACTGATCGTGGAGGTTCCGAAGCATCTGAATTCCAAGCAGAAGGATGCACTTAAGAAGTTCCGCGAGACCATGGAAAAATAAACTTAATGGACCCGACGTGGATGCAAGGAGCTTTCTCGCGAGGTGCATATCCGCACCGAGGAAGAAAGTCCGCAGCGAGGTTCCGCGTCGGGTCTGTAAGTTGATCATTTAGAAGGATTGCAGAAGATGATCTGGAATAAATATACTATCAGAACAACCACGACAGATGCCGATCTGGTCAGCGCGTTGCTCATGGATTACGGCATCACTGACATACAGATCGAAAACAACGTACAGCTGACAGACGAAGAGCTCAATCAGATGTACGCTGATTTCGTTAAGGAGCTCCCCGAAGATGACGGCACATGCTACATCAACTTCTTCGAAGAGTTCGATGAGAGTGAACTCCCTGAAAACAGACGTGCCCGTATCGAGCAGATCTGGGCAGGCCTCAGAGAGTCAGCCGAAATGTTCGGCATGAGTCCGATGGAATTCTCTGATGAGACTCTGGATTCCGCGGACTGGGAGAACAAATGGAAAGAGTATTTCAAACCATTTCTGGTCGATGACATACTGATCAAACCGACATGGGAAGAGCTTCCTGAAGCATCGGAAGGCCAGCCCATCAGTACAGTGATCGAGATAGACCCGGGCATGGCATTCGGAACAGGCATGCATGAGACCACCAGGCTGTGTCTGAAAGGGATACGCAAATATATGCAGCCGGGTGCCAGGGTACTGGATCTGGGTTGCGGAAGCGGTATCCTGTCCATAGGTGCACTCAAGCTGGGTGCCAGAGCGGCAGTTGCTGTGGATATCGACCCGCAGGCGACGGCAGTAGCAGAGGAAAACTTCGATGTCAATGGCACCAGCAGGGATACTTATAAGATATATACAGGAAATGTCCTGAAGGATGCTTCTCTGGATGAGATGTTCTCAGCAGAGCCTGCAGACATCGTGCTGGCAAATATCCTTGCAGATGTTATCGAGCCTCTGACTGCAGTAGTGGACAGATATATGGTACCTGGAGGAATATTTATTTCCAGCGGCATCATTGACAACAAGGAAGAGCTGATCAGAGACGCTGTAGCAGCCAATCCGCAGCTGGAGCTGGTGGAGGTAGTCTCAGACGGAGACTGGCGCAGCGTGGTAGCCCGCAGGATCTGATATCGGCTATCCCTGAATAATTACAGAGTAACAGCAGGCAGGAGAGTAAATGTATCATTTCTTTACAGACCCGGGAAATATTGAGCTTTATACAAAACCAGACAGTGCAGCGGATGCGCCGTCTGGTATTGTGCGTATTGAGGGAGGAGACGTCAACCATATCCGCAACGTACTCAGAATGAAAGTGGGAGATGAGCTCCTGATCAGCGACGGTCAGGGCATGGACTACGTATGTGAGATCAGCTCATTTGAAGGCAGCGCTGATGACGGTCTGGTAGTACTGAATATCACCGGAGCCGGAACGTCTCTTACTGAGCCTTCAGTCAGGTTCTATCTGTTCCAGGGTCTTCCCAAGAGCGACAAGTTCGAGCATATCATCCAGAAATCAGTTGAGCTCGGAGTGTATGAGATCATCCCGGTGCAGACTTCCAGAAGCATAGTCAGATATGATGACAAGAAAGCCCGTTCCAAGAAGGAACGCTGGCAGAAGATAGCTGAAAGCGCCGCCAAACAGTCCAGAAGGGGCATCATCCCTGAAGTGAAGGACATCATGACGTTCAGTGAAGCCCTGAAGTATGCTGTTGCAGATGATGAGCAGAGACTGAATATCATTCCCTATGAGAATTTCAAGGATATGAAGGCAACCAGAGAGATCCTGTCCGAGATACAGCCGGGGATGAGTGTAGGTATATTCATAGGACCTGAAGGCGGATTTGATGAGAAAGAGATAGAGACTGCAAATGCCGCAGGTGTGAGATGCATTTCCCTGGGAAACAGGATCCTCAGGACAGAGACTGCGCCGCTGATGCTGCTGAGCGTCCTGACATTTGCGCTGGACTGAGCCAGTCATAAAGAAAGAGATCATATGTATAATATATATTTGGACAACAGCGCCACTACGCGAGTGGATGAGCGGGTAATAGAGATAATGACACAGGTGATGAGGGCGGACTTCGGGAATCCCTCCTCAAAGCATATGATGGGTGTGGAAAGCGAGAGATATCTGCGCACGGCCAGGGAGACTCTGGCAGGCATCATGAAGGTAAATGAGTCGGAGATCCTTTTTACCTCAGGAGGCACCGAATCCAACAACATGGCTCTCATAGGCACAGCCATGGCTGCCAGAAGAAATGGCAGACATATCATTACTACTGCCATCGAGCATCCCAGCGTACTCGAACCCCTGAAATATCTGGAGGGGGAAGGATTCGATATAACATATCTGTCTGTGGACAGTGAAGGTCATATCAGTCTGGATGAGCTGAAGTCTGCCATCCGGCCGGATACCATACTTGTATCTGTCATGTTCGTAAATAACGAGATAGGTGCGGTCCAGGATATAGAAGGGATCGGCCGCCTGATCAAGTCGGTTAATCCCCAGACACTATTTCATGTGGACGCCATCCAGGCATTTGGCAAGTTCCGCATCTATCCGAACAGGATGAATATAGATCTGCTGAGCGTATCCGGACACAAGTTTCATGGGCCCAAGGGTATCGGTTTCCTGTATATCAGGAAGGGCACAAAGATCCGTCCGCTGATCCTAGGAGGAGGACAGCAGAAGGGCATGCGCTCGGGAACCGACAATGTGCCGGGAGTTGCAGGTCTCGCTGAGGCTGCCAGGATAGCATACGACGGTCTGGACGGGTTTGTATCTGATATGTATGGGATGAGAGATCATCTCACAAAAGGCCTGGAAGAACTGAGCTGTGAGCTGGAGGCTGCTGGTGTGAACATCCAGCTGAAGATAAACAGCAGCAGGACGGTGCATTCGGGTCAGCCTTTCACGGACGGAGCTCCGCATATAGTCAGCTGCACATTTGCTCCTGTAAAGAGCGAGGTACTCCTGCATGCGCTGGAAGATAAAGGTATTTATGTTTCCAGCGGTTCTGCATGCTCATCCAATAAACCCGGGCTTTCCGGAACGTTGCAGGCTATAGGCCTGTCTCCCAAAGAGGCAGACTGCACTCTCCGTTTCAGCCTGTCGAGGTTCAATACGTCTGAGCAGATCGATGGGACCATAGAGGTCCTTCGTGAGCTTCTTCCGGTCCTGTCCAGATTCACAGCCAGGTAATACCATGTTCGATCTGGATGATTTCTTCACAAGAGAAGAGGAGTTGCTGGGCGCAGATGATGAGGCAGAGCTGGAGTGCAGCGACTGCCTGGGCTGCACCAACTGCTGCAGGGAACTGTCCGCTGCCATCACCCTGGATGCCTGGGATGTAGCACTTCTTAAAGAAGGCCTGCACCTGTCATTTGATGAGATGGTTGAGAAAGGCTATATCTCGTTTACAGAGCAGGGAAAGGCGCTTCTTCCCATCTTCGGAAATAAGCCTGACAGAAGTGAATGCATCTTCCTGGGAGAGGACGGAAGATGCAGTATTCATCCATACCGCGCAGGCATATGCCGCATGTATCCTCTGGCCAGACTCTGGAGAGCAGACGGGAGATTCTCATATTATCTTCAGAGGGGCGAATGCGAACACAGAAAACGCGAAAAGAAACTCATCTCTGAATGGCTGGGATATCCGGACACAGCTGCCTATGAACAGACTATCAGCGCTTATCATCTGAGACTGAATGCCTACAGAGAGCAGTGTGCGTGTGCCCGGACAGATGAAGAGCTGTCCCGGATCAGGCAGCAGTTCATCAGCGACAATTTCAGATAGGTCTTCCAAGGCCCGCCTTGCTTTAATCATCAATTCATTGTAAAATACACAATCTAAGACTGAATAGCTGCAGGAAATTCAGACTGCAGCAGATTTTTGGGTGCTGAAATTATGGAAAACAAATATTTGATCAAGTATTCTGAGATTGGGATAAAGGGAAAGAACAGACATATCTTCGAGGATATGCTGGTCAAGAATATCAAGAGCGCGCTCCGGGGGGCCAGACTGGACGGACGATATGACGTCAGAAAGGCAGACAGCAGGATCTATGTGACCACGGATGCAGACGATGCAGAGGAGACTGTGAATGCGCTGGTCAAGGTGTTCGGTATCGCAGGTATCGCTCCTGTGGCTCAGTTCAGCCGCCGGGAGATGTCGGGAGATACCGGGGAGATCACCACATCGGTCACTGCGGACGGTATCACCGTAGCGTCGGATTTCGATATCATCAGAGATCATGTGGTATCTTATGTTGGCGAGACCTATGAGGACAGGAACTTCACCTTCAAGGTGAACTGCCGCCGCGCGGACAAGACCTATCCCATGACATCAGTGGATGTGAACGTGCTGCTCGGAGAAGCCATACTGAAAGCATACCCAGATACACATGTTGATGTTCATGAGCCTGAGGTCAATATCCAGGTGGAGATCCGTCCCGAAGATATCAATATCTTTTCAAAAGTGATCCCAGGACCTGGAGGCATGCCGGTAGGTTCATCGGGAAGGGCCATGCTGCTTCTTTCTGGCGGTATCGACAGCCCTGTGGCCGGATATTTGGTTTCAAAAAGGGGCGTCGCACTGGATGCGGTCTACTTCCACGCTCCTCCGTATACCTCAGAGAGAGCCAAGCAGAAGGTAGTAGACCTGGCGAAGATCATTTCTGCTTACGCAGGCCCTATCAGACTGCATGTGATCAACTTCACTGATATCCAGATGAAGATATACGAGGTCTGCCCGCACGATGAGCTGACCATCATCATGCGCAGGTTCATGATGAAGCTGGCAGAGCATTTTGCGTATGAAAGAGGAGATCTCGGACTGATCACTGGTGAGAGCATAGGACAGGTAGCCAGCCAGACCATGCAGAGCATGATGGTCACAAATGCTGTCTGCACCATGCCGGTGTACAGACCGCTGTGTGGATTTGACAAGCTGGATATAGTGGATATCTCCGAACGGATCGGTGCATATGAGACATCGATCCTGCCGTTTGAGGACTGCTGCACGATATTCGTGGCAAAGCATCCGGTCACCAAGCCCAGACTGGACCGCATTGAGCGGAGCGAGCGCAAGCTGGATGGCAAGGTAGAGAAGCTGTATCAGGCAGCTATCGATACAGTGGAGATAATAGAAATAGGTTAATATGAGAGCAGCATTTCACACCCTGGGGTGCAAGGTGAATTCATACGAGACACAGGCCGTCATTGAACAGTTTGAGGGCCTGGGTTTTGATATCGTGGATTTCACCGAGCCTGCGGATGTGTATGTGGTAAATACATGCTCGGTCACAGCGATGGCGGAGCACAAGTCCAGACAGATGCTCCACCGCGCAAAGAGACTGAATCCGGATGCGGTCATAGTGGCTGCAGGGTGCTATGCGCAGAGAACCGGAGGAGACCTCCTTAAGGATACGGCTGTAGACCTGGTGATAGGAAATAACAGAAAGAGTGAGATAGCCGAGCTGGCGCTCAAGTTTCTGAAAGAACAGCGCCGCGGCAGACTGTCGGAGACTGACGATCTGACTCACTGCCTGACATATGAATCACAACACATATCCGGAGCAGGAGAAAAGTCCCGCGCATACGTGAAGATCCAGGACGGCTGCAACAGATTCTGTTCATACTGCATCATTCCCTATGTGAGGGGACGCTCGAGATGCAGTGAGAGTGCTGATATCCTGGACGAAGTAAGGACGCTGGCAGTAAACGGATACAAAGAGATAGTATTGACAGGTATAGATATCAGCATGTTCACAGACATGGCGGATCTGATCAGAAGGATAAATGATATAGACGGAGTGGAACGCATCAGACTGGGTTCACTGGAAGCAGGGATGATCACAGAAGACCTGGTGAGCAGTATCGCAGCATGCGATAAGGCATGCCCCCAGTTTCATCTTTCGCTGCAGAGCGGATGTGACGCGACTCTGAAACGCATGAACAGGCATTATGTGACTGCTGAATTCGCTGACAAGGCAGCGATGATACGCTCGTATTTTGATACATGCGCACTGACAACCGATGTGATAGTGGGATTCCCGGGAGAGACGGACGAAGAGTTTGAAGAGAGCCTGACATTTGTTAAACGCATAGCCTTCTCACACACACATGTCTTCAAGTATTCCAGAAGAGAGGGGACTGTTGCCGACAGGATGCCTGATCAGGTTCCCGAATCAGTCAAGAGCGCCCGCTCGGCATGTATGATAGCTGAGATGGATGTCATAAAATACGATTTTGAGAAAGCATTTATCGGCCGCGACAGGCCGGTGCTGGCGGAAGAACAGGCACTGACAACAGACGGCAGAAAGGTATGGCTGGGCTATACTCCTGAGTATGTCAGATGCGCCATTGAAACAGAAGATGATGTGCTGAACAGGATAGTTACAGCGCATATCACAGGCTTTACAGATACTGAAAACGGACGAATTCTGCTTGCAGGTACAGAGCATTTGTACTAAAATCAGATCATGGACGACGAGAAATTATCTTTTACACAACTTTATAAGATCCCGAAAGAAGAGATCCTTACCGTGGATAAGATCCTGGAGAGGGTTTATGCTGCGCTGGCTGAGAAAGGATACGATCCTGTCAACCAGATAGTTGGTTATATCATGTCAGGAGATCCGACATATATCACCAGCCACAACAACGCCCGCGGTCTTATTACCAAGGTGGAAAGAGATGAGCTGATCGAAGAGGCCATCGGCTATTATATCAATAACAAGCTGAAGGACTGATCATGGCTGGATCTGAAAAAAGGATCATGAGCCTGGACTACGGCTCCAGAACGGTAGGCGTAGCTGTTACAGATGCACTGCTTCTGACAGCGCAGCCGCTGGAGACCATCACACGTGATTCTGAAAACAAACTCAGACGCACACTGGCCCGGATAGAGGAGCTGGCATCTCTGTATGATGTCGGTACTATTGTTGTGGGCCTTCCGCTGAACATGGACGACAGTGAAGGTGAGAGGGCTGCGCTTTCCCGCGCTTTTGCGGACAAGGTAGCCAGTAGGACTGGCCTTCCTGTGGAGATGCAGGATGAGCGGCTGAGCACATTTGCAGCTGAAGAGACACTCGGTGAAATGGGAGTCAGACCGCAGGATCAGAAGAAATACGTAGACAAGATCGCTGCGGCATATATACTTGAGGATTATTTAAATGGACGAGACAAAGATCACCATAATCTCTGAGGATGGAGACGAAGAACAGTTTGTTGTTCTGGAAGAGACAAAAATAAATGACATCAGCTATCTCCTGGTTGCTGAACCTGAAGAGGTGGAGGATGAAGAGGTCACGGTCTATATCATAAAGGATGTTTCGGCTCTTGAGGATAATGAGGCCGTGTATGAGTTCGTCTATGACGAAGTGGAGGAGGAAGCTATCGCAAAGGTATTTGCAGAGCTTCTGGAAGAAGACACGGATCTTCAGATCTGAGAACTTTGGGGCAGCATGAGGCGATGTGCTGCTCTTATTATAAATTAAACAGAAACTGAAAGCAGACCGGGGCGGGATAGTCCGGGTTTGCATTTGCTGTGCTGGAAAATACAGCAGATATGAAAGAGAGGTAATTTTGGCAAAAACTGCAGCAAAGAGCAATAAGAATTCAAAGAATAATAAACCTTCCAAGGTACGGATAATCCCTCTGGGAGGACTGGAAATGGTCGGAATGAACATGACCGTGATCGAATACGAGGACAGCATCATCGTAGTGGACTGCGGTATGGCGTTTGCGGACGATACGCTGCTAGGCATAGACCTGATCATTCCGGATATCACCTATTTAAAACAGAACAGAGAAAAGGTAAAAGCCCTGTTTATCACACATGGTCATGAGGACCATATCGGAGCGATCCCCTATATTCTGAAAGAGATCAATATCCCGATTTATGCGACCGGTCTGTCTGTTGCGCTGATCCGCAAGAAGCTGGTTGAGCACAGGATAGAAGATCTGGCCAAGATCAAGACCATCGGGTATGGCCAGACTATCAGATGCGGCAAGATCAAGGTGGAGTTCGTAAGGACCAACCACAGTATTTCAGATGCAGCCGCGCTGGCCATAAGCACGCCTGCAGGCGTGATCTTCCATACAGGAGATTTTAAGGTTGACTATACACCGGTCTATGGCGATGCCATAGATCTGTGGAGATTTGCAGAGCTCGGCAAACAGGGAGTGCTGGCAGTACTGTGCGATTCGACCAATGCACAGAGAGACGGATTTACTATGTCAGAGAAGAAGGTGGGCGAGAAGTTCGATTCGATATTCGCGGAGAACTCCAGACACAGGCTGATCATAGCCACATTCGCTTCCAATGTTGACAGAGTACAGCAGGCCATCAACTCCGCGTATAAATACAAGAGGAAGGTAGTCCTGGAAGGCCGTTCGATGGTAAATGTCATCGAGACAGCTGCCGAGCTGGGTTATATAAACGTCCCTCCGAACACCCTGATATCCATCGACGAGATGAAGAACTATCCGGACAGCAAGATAGTCCTGATCATGACAGGCAGCCAGGGAGAGCCCATGGCGGCTCTGTCCAGGATAGCAGCCAATACCCACAAGAAGATCAATATCAAGAGTGGGGATGTCATAGTATTTTCATCTCATCCCATTCCGGGAAATGAAAAGGCCGTGGCAAATGTCATGAACGAATTGAGCCAGCAGGGAGCGGAGGTCATCTTCCAGCAGACCCATGTATCGGGTCATGCATGCCAGGAAGAAATCAAACTGATCTACGCGCTGCTGAAGCCTCAGTATATCATTCCGGTTCACGGGGAATACAGACACCGTCAGGCCAATGCCTCAATTGCTTATGACATGGGATATGACAGCAGGCATGTGCTGATGCTGGATACTGGTGATGTGCTGGAGCTGGGAGGCAGCAGGTGCAAAGTGGCTGACCATGTCCAGGCAGGCGGTATATATGTTGATAACTCAGGTGTTGCCGACGTCGGAAGGACCATCATTCAGGACAGGAAAGACCTGGCTGAGCGAGGCATACTTATAGTAACTGTTGCCATAGATACACTCGAAGGATATGTTATATCAGGGCCCGAGGTATTCACCAGAGGATGGGCGTACAACGGTGACAGTGAAAAACTCATTGAAGAAATCAAAGAAATAATATATAATGCACTGGAATCGTATTTGCTGAAAAACCGCTACGGACGCGGAAAAGCAAAGATGGTTATAGGGGACGCTGTGCGCAGATATGTTCGCAGCCATAATAACAGTGCCCCGATGATCCTTCCTTTTATCACTGAAAGAGAAGGAAAAGGTGCAAATTGATGCACCACCCTTTGTAAGAGCATGTAGGAGATCAAATGACCAAAAGAGGCGGATCAGCAGGAGAAAAACAGCAGAGCCTGGGCTCTATCAGACTGGAAGATTTCCCTGAAAATGAAGATCTTGCATCCAGTTATTTTGACTGGGAATATGACGATTTTCGTGGCGACAATGACGAGGAAGAAGGCACTGTCGTCATGAAGAAAGCCGACTTTCTGGCTGAAGAGGATTTCATCGAAAAGAGTCTTCAGATGATCGATGATGAACCTTCAGAAGAACTGGAGGATTTCACACTGAAGCTCGATCCGAAATACTTCGATCAGTCAGAAGATGAGCTGGCATTCCTCAAACCGGAACCTGTAAGCGATGAATCAATTGCCGATGTGATCAGGAAGAAGCTGAATGCGTCAGACAGTCATACGCAGGCTCCTTCTTTGAGACCCGCCAAAGGCGCTCCCAGGCCTCAGGTCAGTTCAAGAAATACTCCTGCCAAGGCTTCAGCACAGGCAAAAAGAAGGCAGAGCCAGTCAACCGACGAAAACGGATCACATTCATCTGTTGCAAGGCTTTTTGCAGATGAAGAGGATACAGTTAAGTTGAGCAAGGCAAGTGCCTCACGCGTTAAAGAAGAAACAAAAGAAGAAGTAGAAGAGATGAAGCCTGCAAGGAAGACCGCTTCAGGTCTCTCGGGACAGGGACAGAAGAAGAAATCATCACCCTCCCGTGCTCAGATCAGCAGGGCTCCGCAGAGCAGGAACGGATCGTCTTCCGCAAAGAAATCTTCCGGAAGTTCATCTGGCTCCACCAAAGGATCTTCTACAAGAAGTTCATCTGCGGGCAGATCTTCTTCAGCCAGATCATCTTCCGGCAGCAGCAGTCAGGCCAGCCGTCCCAGGAGTTCTCAGAATACGAGAAACCGCAGGGAAAAGAAGAAACCGATAGGCCTGAGAGTTGCGAAGTTCTTCATATTCCTGCTGCTGTGGATAGCTGTTGCAGTAGTCTGCTACAAGGGATATCAGTTCGCATATGATATATTCTATGATGTGGCAATAGATCCCGCGGATATCAGCAAGATCGAGGTGACTCTGAAGGGAAATGAAGATGATGACCAGGTCGGACAGATCCTGCTGGACAACGGTCTGATAGACGATCTGAAGATCTACAAATACAGGTGTAAGATCTACAAATCCGACTACCGTTCAGGCACATTCAAACTGAGCCGCTCGTTTAATACCGAGAAGATAGTCAACATCCTGTCCGGATACAGCTATGCTGACGGCAGAATGGAAGAGGAAGAGACAGAGACCGCAAGCGATACCGAAGGTGAGAGCGCCGCAGGTGAAGGCGAGGGCGAATGGCAGGAAGGAGAAGCTCCGCAGGATGAAGGCGGAGACGAAGAGAACTGAGCCATCAATAACATAAAACAACTGACCGGAGCCTTGCAGGCTCCGGCTTGTATATTATGATCACTGACAGTAATATCACAACTTATATACACTCTCTCGATGCTGAACCGTCATCGCTTCTGGGACAGCTCCGTTCCTTTGCGGCAGAAAATGATGTTCCGATCATCCGCAGAGAGATGGAGAGCTTTATCAGAGTGCTCCTGAATATCAGAAAACCCGCGCATATACTGGAGATAGGGACAGCTATCGGTTATTCCGCTATAATGATGTGCGAGGCTCTGGAGAAGATCCGGGGTATCAATGGAGATTTCCATATCACGACAATAGAAAACTATGAGCCCAGGATAGCTCAGGCCAGAGAGAATTTCAGCCTATCCGGATACGCAGATCATATAGAGTTTATCGAGGAAGATGCCGTGCAGATCCTGGCAGGGATGGAAGGCGCATATGACATGGTATTCCTTGACGCAGCCAAGGGACAGTATATCACTTTGCTCCCTGATATCACGAGACTGCTGAAATCCGGAGGCATCCTTCTGGCAGATAATGTGCTGACAGATGGAGAGATCACTATGAGCAGGTATGCGCTTCCGAGAAGACAGAGGACCATCCATGAGCGCATGAGAGAGTTCATCTGGGAGATAAAGCATTCGGATGACTACGAGACCAGCGTGATACCCATAGGAGACGGAGTGACATTAAGTGTACGCAGGTGACAGGGCTGAACATACAACAATAAAAGAGAGATGACAATGGATAAATACACAGGACACAGATCAACTGAAGACGGAAGAATGAAACCTGAGCTTCTGATACCTGCAGGGTCATTGCCGGTACTGAAGGTCGCGGTCATGTATGGGGCCGATGCGGTTTATATCGGGGGAGAGGCATTTTCCCTGAGAGCCAAAGCACACAATTTTTCTTTGGAGGATATGAGAGAAGGCATCGGGTTTGCTCACGAAAGAGGAGTTAAGGTCTATGTGACAGCCAATATACTGGCCCACAATGAAGATCTTGACGAGGCGGAGAAGTATTTCGCGGAGCTGAAAGGCATGGGAGTGGACGCTCTGATAATTTCAGATCCGGGCATATTTACCCTGGCCAGACGTATCATCCCTGAGGTGGATGTGCATATCAGTACACAGGCCAACAATACCAATTATGGAACATACAATTTCTGGCATGATCTGGGAGCGACCAGAGTGGTCAGCGCCAGGGAGCTCTCTCTGGAGGAGCTGAAAGAACTGAAGAGACGTATACCTGAGGGCATGGAGATAGAGAGCTTTATCCATGGGGCCATGTGCATATCTTACTCCGGCAGGTGTCTGCTGAGCGCATTTATGACAGGCCGCTCTGCAAACATGGGCGAGTGCACACATCCGTGCAGATGGAAATACCGCCTCGAAGAGGAGAGCCGTCCGGGTGAATATATGCCTGTCATGGAAAATGAGAGAGGCACATTTATATTCAACTCAAAGGATCTGTGCATGATAGAGCATATCCCTGAGATGGTGGATGCAGGCATAGACAGCTTCAAGGTGGAAGGCCGCATGAAGAGCGCTCTGTATGTAGCCAGCGTGACCAGAACATACAGAATGGCAATCGACGATCTCTTTGAAGATCCCGAACTCTATAAGAGCCGTATTCCGTTCTATCAGGACGAGATCTCCAAGTGCACTTACAGGGAGTACACCACAGGGTTCTTCTTTGGAAAGCCTGACGGCAGCGCGCAGATATATGATGCCAATACATATGTCAAGGAGTGGGTATATCTCGGCATGGCAGACGGACGCGGCAGGAGTCTGACCGAGCTGGCAGACGAAAACTATCCCAGCTGTGATAATGCGTCTGACAGGATATGTCCGCTTCTGGAGCAGAAGAACAAGTTCTCGGTCGGAGATACCGTGGAGATCATGAAACCGTCCGGAGAGAATACCATCGCGCAGGTACTGGGCATGTGGGATGAGGAAGGCGATCCCATCGAGTCATGTCCGCATCCGAAGCAGCATTTCTATGTGGACTTCGGGGTACCTGTAGAACCATATGACATCGTTCGTTATAATGCATAAGAGCAGTTTACGATAATAACCGGAAGTGCCATACACAGACAGAACAGAAAGGAAATAATGCAATGGAACTGTTTAATGTAAAAGATGACAACTGCGGGAAAACATTTGAAATAGCGTTTAAAAGAGCGCGTGAACTGAACACGGATATTGTAGTTGCGACCACGAGCGGTGCGACTGCCATGAAGCTGGTTGAAAAGAAGAAGGAAGAAGGATTTGACGGACGTATCATCGTGGTCAGCCATGCTTATGGTTCCAGGATCAAAGGGCAGAATATCATGCCGGAAGAGACACGCAGCGCACTGAAGGAGAGCGGAGCTGTAGTGGTAACTGCCGCACATGCACTGTCAGGTGTAGAACGCGGGGTCAGCGGTGTGTTTAAGGGAGTTTATCCAGCTGAGATCATCGCTTCGACACTGAGGCTGATATCTGCTGGTACGAAGGTCTGCCTGGAGATCGCCCTGATGGCATGTGATGCCGGAGCAATAGAGTATAAAAAGCCTGTAGTATGTATAGGAGGTACACACAGCAGTGCTGACACTGCAGCGGTCATCACTCCTTCATATTCATCTGCAATCTTTGAAAGCCGTATAAATGAGATCCTGTGCAAACCGGATCTGTATGAAAGGGAGACTGCAGAATAGGTTACTGACTGACGGGGCTTCTTCTGATCAGGACCAGAAGAGCTGCGGAAGCTGCCAGGGTTATGCACATTACCAGGATATATACCGGTATGGACGGGTATGAAAGCCCGATCACCTGGATCAGAATGGATATCAGATTGGCAGCCGCATGCATGGCGATGGGTGCCCACAGATTCTTAAACCGGTCATAGATGGCACACAGGAGCAGTCCATAGATAAATGCGAATATCCCCTGCATCAGATTCATGTGGTACAGTCCAAAGAGCAGGGAACTGACCAGAGCAGCAGGCCAGAATGAGGTGTATTCCTTCATCCTGCGAAAGACCAGGCCGCGGAATGTGATCTCTTCCGCCAGCGGAGCCAATATAACGGATTTGAGTATAGTGATCAGCACACCCGATGTGCTGATCATTTGTTCTGTCTGGGTATATGTACCCAGGACACCTGTCATGCCCAGAAGGGACACCAGTATGCTGAGACCGTGACTGGCCAGAACGCCGCAGATGATGACCGGTACAAGATATACTGGGTGTGAGCGGATCGAATCAGACGGCGTCACATGATCCTTCCTGTAAATGATGAACGAAACTATTCCGCCCAGAACAAGGGCCAGAGAACTCACCAGATCCTGCCATTTCAGCATGAATGCATTCAGATCGGAGAAAGATGAGCGAAAAAAAGCGTCGTATATCAGCATCGCTGCAATATAGACTGCCAGATACGAGGCAAACAGCACGAATGCCGGATATACGACTCTCCAGAACTTTCTAAACACTTAACCTATGATACCGTTGATAGCAGAGAAAAGGATGAACAGGATCAGTGCAACAACCAGTACCAGTGCTACGACTGTGATGATGACTCTCCTGGTCTTTTCTTTCTTGACTGTCTGTTTTCTGTTCTTTTTTTCCTCTTTGTATTTGTCTACTTTTTCCTGACTCATGATAAACCTGCCTTTAAAAAATGCTGAGCGATCGACCGCTTCAGGCTATAATATATCGTTTTTTTCAGATAAAATCAACCTTGTATCAAGGAAATGATTGTGATAAACTAACTTTCGGTGCTTTATCTTGTATTTATAAGTGCAATTCAATTTTAGGAGGTTACTGATAATGTTGTACAAAGTTATGAAGGGTGCTGATGCATGGGAGTATGAAGGAAAGGGTCATTATGACTGCAAGGCTACCAGACTTCACACAAATACTGATTTCGAAGGCGGCAAGCTGACAATGGGTCTTACTCATTTCTTCCCTCACGGCGGAGCATATGTTCGCGAGACCAATTTCGAGATGATCTATTATGTAAAGAAGGGCAACCTGACCATCATTACTGCTGATACAGAAGATGGCGAGCAGACCAGACATCAGCTGGTTGAAGGCGACTCTGTTCGTTTCATGCCCGGCGCTTGCAGAGGTATCGACAATGAGTCTGATACAGAGGTTGTACAGATGCTCGTTGTTATGATCGTTGAGTAATCGAAGTATCTGAATACTTTTATCAGATATCCAGGGGGATCACGCAGGTGATCCCCTGTTTGTTGCTATTTAACTTCAGAATTTGACATTGAATAAGACGCTTGATTGTTTTACAATTAATACATATATAAAGATTGCCCCGGGAGCGCATATGGAACAGCAGGATAACGGAAATAAAGATAAGAACAGCAGATTCAAACCCAATCCGAAATACTTTACCATAGGTGTATATACGGTAATAGTATTTGCTCTGTGCGCTGTTATAGCCAGGCTGGTGTTCAGCTGGTCGGCTGTCTGGCACGGGGTCAGGGTGTTTATTGGTGTTCTGTCGCCATTTATCGTCGGTGCCATTATAGCGTATCTTATAAACCCGCTGTACAAATTCCTGGATTTCACGTTTTTCGGCAAATGGCTCAGAATGACGAAGAAGCGGAAGCTCCGCAAGGTGCTCTCGCTCCTCGTGTCATATATTATCGTATTCGGTATCATCGTACTGATCATATCATTTGTTGTTCCACAGCTGGTCAGCAGTATCGCCAGCCTGATAGACGCTATCAGCGGATTTGCGTCTACGATCCAGACCTGGATCACAGACCTGCAGGAGCACTTTATCAATCTGAATCTGGACTTCCTGGACAACTGGGTGGAAAGCTTTATCCCTTCACTGACTGAACTGCTGAAGAACTGGTCGGGCAGTCTGGTTTCCACTGCATTTTCCACATCTGTGAGTGTGGTGAGCGGTGTGGTCAAGGGCGTGCTCGCGATCATCGTATCGGTCTATATGCTGTCAGACAAGCTCCATCTGGAGAGATCCCTGCGCAATGCCTACTATGCTTTCTTCAAGCCGGAGAGGGCAGCAGTGGTAGCAAGGATATCCAGGGAGAGTTCAAATATATTCAGCAATTTCTTCACCGGCAAAATCTTCGATTCACTGATAGTCGGAGTGCTGTGCTTCCTGGGTATGCTGATTCTGAGACTGCCATACGCTCTTCTGATCGCGGTCGTGGTAGGTGTGACCAATATCATTCCGTATTTCGGACCGTTTATCGGCGCGATACCGAGCATACTGATCCTTTTGATGACCGGATGGAAAGAAGCGATCATATTCACCATATTTATCCTGATCCTGCAGCAGGTGGACGGCAACCTGATAGGTCCGAGGATCCTGGGCAATTCTATAGGACTCAGACCGATATGGGTCGTATTTGCGATCACCATAGGCGGCTGGGTCGGAGGAGTGATCGGAATGGTATTCGGTATCCCTATTTTTGCGGTACTGGGTAATATCATTCAGCAGATCGTAACGAGAAGACTGAAGACCAAAGGCCTGGATTCTATGATAGTTTATGAGAGACCGAAGCCTCAGACCATAAAATACTCCGAAGTTTTCACCAGGTTTTTTAAAAAAAAGAAAAAAGGATCCACAAAACAAGAATCAGAAGAAGACTCAGACAAAGATCCTTCAGATGACAGTTCTGATATTATAAGCTAAACAGCAAGTTAAATGATCACTTGCTTTTATCAACAATCTCTATACTTCCGCCGTTTTCCAGCGTCTTGCCCTTCAGGAGCAGGAGCTTCTCGGCCAGAAGCCTGGAAAATCCACTGATAACAGCAACAAACGCGATCAGATCACTGGTCTTGTCTGATGAGAGTTCCGATGGCTCATCGTGATCGAGTATGCCTCCGGCCAGAGTTCTGACCTGATCTGCGAAGAACTTCGCAGCCTGGCGATGCTTGATCGCATATGATGTATAGATCTCTTTCAGCTCATCAGCAGACAGATCCATGGGGATCATAGTCTGCAATGTAGCGATACTTAGGCTCTGCTTCAGAGAACAGATGATCAGCAGATATGCTATATGAACCCGGTAATATTTCTTGGATATCGGTTCGGGCATGATCTTCTTGCGGACATAGTTGTTG
This sequence comes from Lachnospiraceae bacterium, assembly GCA_045604025.1. GTDB lineage: Bacteria > Bacillota > Clostridia > Lachnospirales > Lachnospiraceae > RGIG5612. The sequence continues at coordinate 18,472 of JAZUNG010000155.1, forward strand.
ATAGCCGCAGAAGTGATGATCTCTTCCTCCTTGAGTTCGGGAGGCATATAATCAAGGTATTCTTTCAGCAGGCGTATGACCTGCTCCATATACAGCCCGAAGTCAGGGATGTCATCCCATTCGGGCAGTCTGTAGTCGTCAATGAATTTTTCCCAGCGCCTTAATTTGCCGGCGATCAGCTGCTTATCATAGTCCATATAAAGCCTCGCTAAACGTTGCAGAACATCTAATTTACTAGATTATATCATATAATCTTCATAATTCCACCTTAAAATGCTATTAATAGCTTGACTTAATTTAATGGTCAATCTATACTAATCCAGTAGATTAGATAATGTAATAGGGGATAGCAGATGAATCAGCTGATTCCCCGGAATATTTATCATTATTTAGGAGGACTATCATGAACGTATTTGAAGTTGTAGCAAATCTGATCGCCGACAGATATGAGATCGACGCAGACTCTATCACTGCCGAGACAACCTTCCAGGAGATCGGTATCGACTCACTCGACACAGTTGAGCTTCTTATGGACCTTGAGGATGAGGTCGGATGCGAGCTGGAGCTGGAAGAACAGATCACAACAGTTGGTGAGCTGGTAGCTTTCATCGAGGCAAAGAAGGCTGAATAATCATTTGGCATAGGCAGGTAGAGACAATGATCAAAACTGAGATTTGCGATATGCTGGGTATCGAATACCCTGTATTCCAGGGCGGCATGGCATGGATCGCTGACGGCAAGCTGGCTGCAGCTGTATCCGAAGGCGGCGGCCTTGGAATCGTTGCTGCAGGAAATGCGCCTGCAGATTTTGTAAGAGAGCAGATCCGTATAGCCAAGTCACTCACAGACAAGCCGTTTGGAGTAAACATCATGCTCCAGAGTCCTTTCTGCGACGAGGTGGCTCAAGTCGCAGCTGAGGAAAAGGTTGCAGTAGTCACAACAGGAGCAGGAAATCCTTCCAAGTATATGCAGATGTGGAAGGATGCAGGCATCAAGGTGATCCCTGTTGTTGCATCTGTAGCCATGGCCAGGCTCATGACCAGACTGGGAGCATCTGCTGTGATCGCTGAAGGAGGCGAGAGCGGCGGACATGTAGGAGAACTGACTACTATGGTACTGGTTCCCCTGATCGTTGATGCGACAGACCTTCCGGTCATCGCTGCAGGTGGTATTGCAGAGGGACGTGCAGCAGCTGCCAGCTTCATGCTGGGCGCTGTAGGCATACAGATGGGTACCAGATTCCTCAGTGCGTATGAGTGCACCATCCATCCTGAATACAAGAAGAAAGTTCTCAAGGCAAACGATCTGGCTACCATGGTCACCGGCAAGCGTCTGGGACATCCTGTAAGAAGTCTCAGAACCAATTTCGCACGCGAGTATGCCAAGGCCGAGTACAGTGATATGCCTGATGACGAACTCGAGAAGATGGGACTGGGAGTTCTGAGACTGGCAGTTCAGGAGGGTGACTCCGATAAGGGATGTTTCCTGTGCGGTCAGGTTGCCGCCCGTGTCAGCAAGGAGCAGAGCGCTGCCGAGATCATCCGTGAAGTCATGGAAGAGACTGAAGAAGTACTGAAGGGAGCCCTGAAATGGGTAAAATAGCATTTTTATTCGCCGGACAGGGAGCACAGGCTCCGGGCATGGGAAAGACTCTGTATGAAGGATATGAAGCAGCCAGAAGAGTATTTGACGCTGCAGATAAGATCAGGGTTGGAACATCTGCCCAGTGTTTTGAAGGTACTGCCGATGAGCTGAAGATCACCGGCAATACTCAGCCGTGCATGTATGTAGTTGAGATGGCTGCTGCCGAGGTCCTTAGGGAGGCTGGCATACAGGCAGACTGCGCCGCAGGATTCTCTCTGGGGGAGCTCTCAGCCCTAACGTATGCAGGTGTTATGGACGCTGAGACCGGACTGCGTCTGGTCATGAAGCGAGGCATGCTGATGCAGGAAGCCAGCGAAAGTCAGAACACATCCATGGTGGCAGTGGTAAAGCTTCCCAATGAAGAGGTGGAAAGGGTTGCGTCTCAGTTTGAGCATATGTACCCCGTCAACTATAACTGTCCCGGACAGGTATCTGTATCAGGCGCGGCAGATGAGATGCAGGCTTTTTCAGATGCCGTCAAGGCAGCAGGCGGAAGGGCCATCCCTGTCAAGGTGAGCGGAGCATTCCACAGCCCTTATATGGACGGAGCAGCAGACAGCTTCAGGGAAGTGATCGCAGATGCAGCGTTTGGATCATGTCAGATCCCTGTATATGCCAACTGTACCGGACAGCCCTATGGAGAGGATATCAGGGAGACTCTGGGAATGCAGATCAACCATCCTGTCAGATGGGAAGATACCATATGCGGCATGATCGCAGACGGAGTTGATACATTTGTTGAGCTGGGACCCGGAAAGACTCTCAGCGGATTTGTAAAGAAGATCAGCAGTGACGTCAGAGTGTTCAACGTTGCCGAGGCAGCAGATGCACAGAAAGTCATTGATGAGCTGAAATAAAGGTAAAATTATGTTGAATGGTCAGACAGCGATAATCACAGGAGGCTCCCGTGGCATTGGAGCAGCGATCACCAAAAAGCTGGCATCCCTCGGAGCTGACGTAGCAGTTATCTATGCAGGAAATGAAGCACTGGCGGAGGAAGTCTGTGAAACATGCAGGAATGAGTTCGGTGTAAAGGCACAGAGTTATAAATGTGACGTGGCGGATTTTGCACAGTGCAAGGAAACCGTGGCACAGATCAAGGCGGATTTCGGAACAGTGAATATCCTGGTCAATAATGCCGGTATCACCAGAGACGGACTTATTGCCATGATGAAAGAAGACGATTTCGACAGGGTCATAGCAACCAACCTCAAAGGCGCGTTCAATATGATCCGTCACTGCACCGGTATCTTCATGAGAAACCGTTCGGGCAGGATAGTAAATATCAGTTCTGTATCCGGTATGATGGGAAATGCAGGACAGGTCAATTATTCCGCATCCAAGGCAGGTATCATCGGTCTGACCAAGTCTGTGGCCAGAGAGCTGGCGCCGCGCGGAGTGACATGCAATGCAGTTGCTCCCGGATTTATCGCAACAGATATGACCAAAGCGCTGCCCACAGATACTGAAGCGATTGCAGCTTCTATTCCTCTGGGAAGAGTAGGGGAGCCGGAGGATGTTGCTGATGCAGTCGCATTTCTGGTAAATGTAGGCTACATCACAGGGGAAGTCATCAGAGTTGATGGCGGCATAGCAATGTAAATACATATAAAAGGATGCTTAAGGCTATGAATGAAGGGAACATCAGAAAATACGCTGAGATGATGAAGGAACTGGAACTGACAGGGCTTGAGATCACCGAAGAGGGGAAGACCGTACGTCTCGAGAGAACGCCCGCAGCACCTGTGGAACGTATCTTCTACCAGGCTGATATGAGCGGTTTCGCACTGGGCGGAGCACCCGGATTCGGGACCGGAAGGACCAGTGTACCGGATGCCTACGAACAGACCGGCACTCCCGGACAGACAGTACAGAGTCCGGACAAGGTCCAGGGCGACAATGTCACATCACCCATGGTAGGAGTATTCTATTCATCACCTGCCGAGAATGCCGATCCTTTCGTAAAGAAGGGAGACCGCGTGAAGAAGGGCGATACTCTGTGTATCATCGAGGCAATGAAGCTGATGAACGAGATCACAGCTGAAAGAGACGGAGTGATCACCGATATCTGCGCGGATAATGGTCAGATCGTTGACTTCGGCACGGTCCTGTTCAAGATAGCGTAGAGTTTTATACATAAAGGATATTAAATATGACACAGGAAGAGATCAAACAGATACTCCCGCACAGGGATAATATGCTCCTCCTCGATGAGGCTTATCAGGAGGGCGAGTATGCACACGGAGTATTCCGTATCAGAGATGATGCGTGGTTTCTGAAGGGACATTTTCCGGGAGCACCAGTTGTTCCGGGAGTAATACTGTGTGAGATACTGGCTCAGTCAGTCTGCGTGCTTCTTGCAGACCGTATGGAAGCCGGCAAGATGCCCATGTACACAGGTCTAAACAACGTGAAGTTCAGATCACCGGTCAGACCCGGAGATGTGTTCGAGACCAAGTGCCGCATCACCCGCAGCAAGGGACCGTTCTTTTTCGCAGAAGGCGAAGGACGTGTAGGCGACAGACTGTGCATAAAGGCAGAATTTTCTTTTGCGATTACGGAGAATGAAATATGTTTTCAAAAATCCTGATTGCCAACAGAGGCGAGATAGCAGTAAGAATAATCAGAGCTTGTAAGGAGATGGGCATCAGCACTGTCTCCGTTTATTCAGAGGCAGACAAGGACGCTCTGCATGTTCAGCTGGCAGATGAAAGCTACTGCATAGGACCTTCACCTGCAGCAGAGAGTTATTTAAATGAAGACAGGATCATCAGTGCCGCTCTTGTAGCAGGCGCGCAGGCCATACATCCCGGATACGGTTTTCTGTCCGAGAATGCTCACTTTGCGTCGCTGTGCCGCAGGAACGGTATTGTTTTTATAGGACCGGATCCCAAGTCCATGGAGACTATCAGCGACAAGACCCAGATCAAGAAGATCATGGAGAAGACCAGGCTTCATCCAATCCCCGGTACAGATGCACTGTGGACCCTTGACGAGGCCATGGAAGCAGCTGAACGCATAGGATATCCCATCATGCTGAAGGCCATCAACGGAGGAGGCGGAAGAGGTATCCGAATGGTCGCGTCAGCTGATCAGCTGGCCCAGGAATATCCTCTGGCCATAGCAGAGAGCGAAGCGGCATTCGGTGACGGCAGCGTATATATGGAGAAATACATCTATCCTGCGCGTCATATCGAGGTGCAGATCCTGGCAGATGAGGACGGACATGTGGTCAGTCTCGGTGAGCGTGACTGCTCAGTCCAGAGAAGACATCAGAAGCTCATAGAGGAGACGCCTTCACCCGGAGTAACCCCTGAACAGAGAGCCAGGCTGATGGAAGACGTTGCAGACGCTGTCAAGACCATGGGATACGTAGGCGCAGGCACACTGGAGTTCCTGATGGACATGGAAGGCAATTTCTGGTTCATGGAAATGAATGTCAGACTTCAGGTGGAGCACTGCGTAACAGAGATGCTGACCAGAGTGGATATGGTCAAGTGGCAGATCAGAGCCGCAGCAGGCGTACCACTCAGATTTGCACAGGAGGATATCCCTTTAGACAGCGGAACATCCATTGAGTGCCGTATAAACGCGCTTACACCAGGCAGGATAGAGTCACTCCATGTACCCGGAGGACCATTCGTCAGGTTTGATTCATGGCTCCTTCAGGGAGCAGAGGTCAGCCCGTATTATGATTCACTGCTGGGCAAGGTCGTAGTATTTGCAGGAACCCGTGAAGAGGCAGTCAGAAAGATGCGTACAGCCCTGAGTGAGCTGGTCATCACGGGAGTCCGTACCAATATAGCAGAACAGTTCCAGATCATCAGTGATCCGAGGTTCAGGACCGGTGAGTATGATCTGACGCTGATGGAAGGCAGGTAGAAGAATGCCGTTTTTGGATTTTATTTTTCAGCCCAAGAACGAGCTGGAGTCAGGCGGAAGAAACGCCGCTCCCGTTCAGGAGGATGAGAGCGAGCCTGAAAAGACATGTCCCAACTGTCACAGGACTATCACTCTCAGCCGCCTCTGGGCCAATCAGAATACATGTTCCTGCGGTTATCATTTCAGGATAACTGCCAGACAGAGGATCGCGTTCCTGACAGACAAGGGCTCTTTTGAAGAGCTTTTCAGTGACGTGAAGACCGGCGATCCCATACATTTCCCGGGATACCAGAAGAAGCTTGAGACCACACGTATTTCCAGCAAGGAGGAAGAGGCAGTTATCTGCGGTACAGCGACTTTGTATGGACAGAAATGCTGCCTGTTTGTCATGGAGCCTTATTTCATGATGGGCAGCATGGGAACCGCAGTAGGTGAAAGGCTGACCAGACTCTTTGAGTATGCAACCGAAGAAGGGATGCCCGTTGTAGGATTCAGTGTGTCCGGCGGTGCCCGCATGCAGGAAGGTCTGGCATCTCTTATGCAGATGGCCAAGGTCAGCGGAGCGGTAAAACGCCACAGCGATGCAGGTCTTCTGTATATCATCGTACTGACTGACCCTACCACAGGAGGCGTTACTGCCAGCTTCGCCATGGAGGGCGACGTCATCCTGGCAGAGCCGGGAGCCACTGTGGGATTTGCTGGTGCCAGAGTCATCGAGCAGACCACCAGGAAGTCCTTGCCCAAGGGATTCCAGACAGCTGAATTCATGCTGGAGCATGGTTTCGTGGATGCCATCGCACCCAGACGCAGCCAGAAAAAGCTCCTGGCCAAGCTGCTGGAGCTGCACTCAGGGGAGGAGATCTGCATTCCGGACGATGAACCGAATGAAGATATACAAAACGAAGAACAGAAGGAGGTTCAGGCATGAGTGATGCATATGAGAAGGTCAAAATTGCCAGAGGCAACAAGAGACCTACCTCCGCAGATTATATATCACACCTGTTTACGGAGTTTATAGAGCTCCATGGTGACAGGAGATTTTCGGACGACAGCGCCGTTACAGGAGGGATCGCCAGGTTGGGGACCATGCCTGTTACGGTAATAGGCATCGAAAAGGGCCGCAATACCAGAGAACGTATGCAGCATGCATTTGGAGCGCCCAATCCTGAAGGCTACAGAAAGGCACTGCGTCTCATGAAACAGGCGGAGAAGTTCGGAAGACCTGTAGTATGCCTGGTGGATACCTCCGGAGCTTACTGCGGCATAGGAGCGGAAGAGCGCGGTCAGGGACAGGCCATCGCTGAGAACCTGATGGAAATGATGACACTGAAGACCCCTGTGATCTCCATGGTCATAGGTGAGGGAGGCTCCGGCGGAGCTCTGGCACTGTGTGTGGCTGACAGAGTCTGGATGCTGGAAAATGCCATTTATTCGGTTATCTCACCTGAAGGCTGCGCCAGCATATTGTGGAAGGATGCTTCCAAGGCTGAGGCAGCAGCAGACTGTCTGAAGCTGACAGCCCAGGACTCTCTGGAAAGCCATATCATCGACAGAGTGATATCTGAAGAAAATCTGGGGACAGATGAATTCTATCAGGATCTGAAGGAGCTCCTGATCAGTACATTCGGAGAACTGAAGGAACTGTCTGTGGGCGAGCTTCTGGAGCAGAGATATCAGAGCTTCAGAAAGATAGGCGCTCCTGCGCAGACAGATACAGACGCGTAAAGATCATCTCACAGCATTACATATATAGAAGGAGAAACAAATGAGAAGAGTAGCAGTTACAGGTCTCGGTGTTGTCAGCCCTCTGGGAAATGATGTACAGACCTTCTGGACCAATATCAAAGCAGGAAAATGCGGTATCGGTCCTATCACCAGATTTGACACAACTGATTACAAGGTCAAGGTAGCCGCTGAAGTCAGGGACTTCGATCCCAGGACATTTATGGAGAAGCTGGATGTACAGCACAGCGACATCTATACACAGTTTGCCATGTGTGCAGCTATCCAGGCTATGGAAGACAGCGGTATCCAGGGTTCTGTACCCGAAGAGAGGATAGGCGTGTATATCGGAACCGGTATCGGCGGTATCGCAACATTCATGTCAGAGCATCAGAAGATGCTGGAGAAAGGCCCCAGAAGAGTTTCCCCTTATTTCATACCAATGATGATCGCCAACATGGCATCGGGAATGATAGCCATGAGATATCAGTGCAAGGGCCCTGCTATCCCGGCTGTAACAGCATGTGCTTCGGGCTCCAATTCCATAGGAGAGGCTATGAGGCTGATCCGCCACGGATATATGGATGCCATGATAGCAGGCGGCGCAGAGGCAACTGTTAATGCATTGGCCGCAGCAGGATTCTCTACCATGCAGGCGCTCAGCTTTTCTGAAGACCCGCTGGCAGCTTCACTTCCATTTGACGCCAGAAGAGGCGGTTTCGTCATGGGAGAAGGCGCAGGTGTGCTGATCCTGGAAGAGTATGAGCATGCGGTAGCACGTGGAGCCCATATCTATGCGGAACTGGCCGGATATGGTTCCACCTGTGACGCTTATCATATGACAGCTCCTCATCCCGAAGCAGAAGGCGGAGCCAGAGCCATCGCTGATGCATGGGCAGAGACCGGACTGGACACAGATAAGATCTATTACAATGCTCATGGTACAGGTACTCATATGAACGACCTGGCTGAGACTATAGCTGTCAAGAAGGCATTTGGTGAGGAGCGTGCAAGAAAGATCGCGATCAGCTCCACCAAGTCCATGACAGGACATATGCTGGGTGCAGCAGGTGCTGCAGAGGCTGTTGTATCGGTTCTCGCGCTGACAGAAGGTGTCGCACCTCCTACCATCGGACTGACAGAGCCTGATCCGGAATGTGATCTGGATTATACACCTCTGGTTGCAAGAGAGGCTGAGTTTGACGCAGCACTCTCATCTTCACTGGGATTCGGCGGACATAATGCATGTCTGGCATTTGTAAAGGCAGACAGGTAAATAAATGAGCAGAACACGTATAGTAATTACAGGAATGGGTGCTGTAACTCCCATAGGAACAGGCGTAGATGCCTTCTGGGACGGGATCGTATGCGGAAAATGCGGCATCACTGATATACAGGGAATGGATGACGAACAGATCCCGGTAAATAGAGCCGGGCAGGTTACGGATTTCAATCCCAGAGACTACCTGCCGGTCAGACTGGTCCAGGACCTCGAACCATATATGCAGTATGCTTATGTGGCAGCGGAGGAAGCTCTGGAGAGAAGCGGACTGAACAGCGAGAGCGACCGTGTAGGTATCGTAATGGGCAGTGCCCTAGCTGGTATCAATATCATTGGAGAGACAGCGGTTAAGTACAAGGTGGACCAGCGTCAGGCAGGTCCCAAGTTCCTGACCAAGGCGATGGGAAATATTGCCGCAGCACATTTTTCCATCAATCACAAGATCCACGGACCGAGCATGACAGTCAGCACAGCCTGCTCCTCCGCCGGAGATGCGGTGACACTGGCAGCCATGATGATACGAGCAGGCATGGCAGATGCCATGGTGGTAATGGCAGGAGAGTCTGCCATCTCTCCCACACTGATACAGAGCCTGACCAAGACAGGCGCATTGTCCAGAACCGGACAGAGCAAACCTTTTGATCTGGACAGGAACGGATTTGCTCTCGGAGAAGGCGGAGGCGCGCTGATACTTGAAAGCTACGAGAGCGCCAGCGCCAGAGGAGCAGATATGATCGCTGAGCTGTTGGGATGCGCCAACAATACTGACGCGTTCAATCCGGTATCTCCTGACCCTGACGGTGAGGGAGCTGCAGCATGTATGAGACTGGCTCTTGCTGATGCGGGTATTTCCCCGGATCAGGTGGATTATATCAACGCGCACGGAACAGCTACCAACATAGGAGATATAGCCGAAGCCAGCGCTATCAGGAATGTGTTCGGAGGCAGAGCAGTTCCGGTCAGCTCCACCAAGGGAGCTACCGGACATATGATGGGAGCAGGCGGTATCGTTGAGCTGATCGCCTGCGTAAAGGCTATCGAGACAGGCGTTCTCCCTGTTAATATCGGATATGAGACACCTGATCCTGCATGCAGTCTGAATATCGTAACTGCAGGAAACAATACCGCACATGCAGATATCGCGTTATCCGATGCACTGGGATTTGGCGGACAGAACTCATGTGTGATCGTAGGAAGGATATGATCTGACATACACCTGGCTGGCAGTATCAGACCGGGAAACATTACTCTGTATTATATATTATGAAGAATTACACTTACGACGCAGAAAATTTCAAAAACATATTTGAGCAGAGCTTCACATGGATCAGCGGATTTATGAGGAACGTAAGACGTTTTCCTGACAGAAATGCAGTGATAGATCCGGACAAGGACGGTACAGAGAGGATCTGGACATATTTCGAGCTGAACTCAGACGTGAACCGTCTGGCAAACGGACTGGCAGCTGCAGGAGTCGGTGAGGGAGATATGGTATTTTATCAGCTCTACAACTCCCCTCAGTTTGTCATGTGCTATGTGGCTCCTCAGAAGCTGGGAGCGATCAACAGCCCTGGCAACTTCAATCTGGCAGCGGGTGAGACGGCACGTATCATCGACCGTGACAGACCGAAGGCATATATTTATGACTGTGATGTCATGGATATGGCTGTCAAGGCTCTGGAGCTGTGCACAGAGAAGCCATCGCTCATCCTGGCTGTGGATTATCATGGAAAGCACCCTGTCCTTCCGGAAGGGCATATATTCTTTGACGATTATATCCACATGTTCCCGAACAAAGAGCCCAAGGCACAGTATACTCCGGATATGTATGCGGAGGTGACCAGGCTGGGAACTTCGGGAACCACCGGAACTCCCAAGGCAGTTCCCCTGAATAATGCCAATGAAGTGCTCTCGGCGCATGACTGCATCATGCATTTTCCGCTGTCACCTGTGGACGTGACCATGAACATGACGCCATGGTTTCACAGAGGAGGGCTGCACTCAGGCGGTCCCACTCCTACACTGTATGCTGGCGCGGCGCTGGTCGTCATGCGTATGTTCAGTGCTCCCGCGTGCTTCCACTGCGTGGAAAGATATGGCGTGACATTTCTGATCGGAGTTCCGTCAGCACTCAACAATCTGGCAAAACGTCAGGAAAAGCATCCGACCGATCTGTCTCAGCTGAAGGGTATAGTTACCATGGGAAGCCCTTTGGAAACTCAGGACTGCATCAGATTCCAGAAGGTGCTGACCCCGAATATCTTCAATGGGTATGGAACTACAGAGACATTCTGGAACAGTTTCTTAAGGCCATATGATCTGCCGCAGATGGCAGGTTCAGCGGGCCGTTCCTGCACAGATGACGAGATCCGTATAGTTAATATCTATGAGGACCGGAAGGCTGATCCGGATGATGTGGTACCCCGGGACGGACAGACCCAGGGCGAGATCATTATCTATTCACCATATAAATCTGCGCTCTGCTATGCGGAAAATCCCGAGCAGACCGCTGAGAAGTATTACAATGGCTGGTTCTACACCAAGGACATAGGAACATGGGATAATGAAAGCTATATCACTGTGGCCGGACGCAAGAATGACATGATCATATGCATGGGCGAGAATATTTATCCCGCACAGCTCGAAGAGGTCATAAATCGCCATCCTCTGGTGCGTGACTGTATGGTCACCGGAGTGGAGGATGAGTCACGCGGAGAGTCGGTAGTAGCGTATGTCATCCCTGAAGATGAGACCCTGACTGTAAATGAACTGAACAGATACTGCCAGGAAAGCGACGACCTGTCAGCTTATAAATGTCCGAGGTTCTATGCGTTTACGGATGAGCTTCCGTACAACTCTACCGGTAAGAAGCAGCATTATCTTCTTAAGGAGAGAGCCCGTGCGGACAAGGCAGCCGGGCAGCTGCTGAGACCCAGACTGGTAAAGTAGACTGCTGTGAACATGAAGTCCGGACATGAGAGGTATCTGAAAACATTCTTCAGGTTTTTGAAAATTTGAGTTGACAATCGTCTCAGCTTTAATTAAAATAATCAAGCGTGTTGGCGCTATGGGGTCTTAGCTCAGCTGGGAGAGCACCTGCCTTACAAGCAGGGG
>JAZUNG010000156.1:0-2339 GCA_045604025.1 Lachnospiraceae bacterium
ACCACCTGTATTCTCTGAGTTTAAACCTGAAAACCGGATACTTCCTGATCATGTAGATATACGCTGCAGCGAACGACGCTGCCTGAGCTATTACTGTAGCTACGGCAGCGCCTGCAACGCCCCAGCGAAACAGTGCAACAAACAAAGTATCCAGAATGATATTCATCACAGACGCAACGAGCAGAAAATAAAGGGTAGCCCTGCTGTCTCCCACGGCTCTCAGTATCGCCGCGGTAATATTGTATCCGAACTGGAAAATCAGACCTGCTGTGTAAATCCTGAAATAAGTAAGCGTCAGATCGATAAAACTCTCAGGAACGTTGACCAGGTATGTATAAGCGGTCCTTGCGACCAGAAGCCCTGCAATGGTAGAAATAATACCCATTACAAGCAGCATAAGTATGCCAGTCGAGGCTGTCTCTCTGACCTGCCTTTCATTTCCTGCACCATAGTGCTGAGCTATCACTACACCATTACCTGACGAAAATCCCAGAGCGATCGCCAGAAAAAGAAAAGCAAAACTGCCGGTAGTTCCGACAGCAGACAGCGCCGCCTCACCGGAGAAATTACCGACAATTATAGTATCAACCGTATTATATAATTGCTGAAGAAGAGACCCTGCCATTACGGGCAGGGCAAACTTCAGAATATGTTTCCAGGGTGTCCCCTGAGTCATGGATTTTCCCTGCATTTATTGTTTCCCAAAAATCTTTTACAGTGCTTCAGTGCAAGTCAGACTACTCGATGTTCTCGCAAAGTGTAGCTGCCATAACAGCCTTTATAGTGTGCATGCGATTCTCAGCTTCATCAAAAACTATCGACTGACTGCTTTCAAATACTTCATCGGTAACTTCCATCGCATCAATACCGAACTTCTCATATATCTCTTTGCCGGTATCTGTATTCAGATCATGGAACGCCGGAAGACAATGCATAAACCTGCACTGCGGCCCTGCGGCCTTCAGATACTCCATCTTCACCTGATAAGGCATCAGATCCTCGATCCTCTGCTTCCAGATCTCAGCAGGCTCTCCCATGGACACCCATACGTCAGTATAGATAACATCAGCATTCTGAACAGCCTCCATAGGATCAGTTATAAACTCCAGGACTGCACCGGTTTCGGATGCGATCTCCCTGCACTGTGAAACCAGTTCAGATGAAGGCATATAGCTTTCCGGAGCGCATGCCACGAAATGCATGCCCATCTTGGCGCAGCCAACCATCAGTGAATTACCCATATTGTATCTGGCATCACCCATATAAACGAGCTTGATGCCTTCAAGCCTTCCAAAATGCTCTCTGATAGTCAGAAAATCCGCCAGTATCTGTGTGGGATGGAATTCATTGGTCAGCCCGTTCCAGACAGGGACTCCTGAATACTTTGCCAGGTCCTCTACTATCTCCTGTCCGTAGCCTCTGTACTCGATACCGTCAAACATACGTCCCAGAACACGTGCGGTGTCAGCTATGCTCTCCTTCTTTCCGATCTGCGAGCTCTTGGGATCCAGATATACCGGGTGCATTCCCAGATCTGCTGCTGCAACTTCAAAGGAGCATCTGGTACGGGTGCTGGTCTTCTCAAATATCAGCGCTATATTCTTGCCATAGCAGAGCTTATGGAGCTCACCGGCCTTCTTTCTGGCCTTCAGATCTGCTGCCAGATCCAGGAACTCTCCGATCTCTTCCGGCGTGAAATCCAGTAATTTCAGAAAATTCTTCTTGTATAAACTCATATATAACCTCTTTATTCCTGTGTATGATCAAACTGCGCGGGGCCCCGCTTTGACCTTTCTCTCCGGGGACGTAATCTAACTGTCCCCTCCGCGAAAGGTCAGCCCCCCACGACTTTGATCATACACACGACTTTATTATTTCAACAGCCTTTACAACAAGTTCCATGGGGATGTTCAGCGCCGGAAGCAGACGGACCTTGTCCTTGGCAGTCAGACACAGGACGCCCTTGTTGATGCATTCTGTGACAACTTCTGCTGCAGGCTTTACGGTCTTTACTCCGATCATCAGTCCCAGACCGCTCACGCTCTCTACTCCGGGAGTGCTGCCCAGCTCTGTGAAAATATACTCACTCTTGGCACGAACATCGGCCAGCAGCTCATCATCTATTCTGGAAAGCACTGACAGCGCAGCTGCGCAGCTGACCGGATTGCCGCCAAACGTTGAACCATTGTCTCCTGGTCCGAATATATCCTGAACCTTCTCGCCCATCATGGTGGCTCCGAGAGGCAGTCCTCCTGCCAGACCCTTGGCAGTTGATACCACATCAGGTTCAATACCGAAATTCATATATGAATACAGTGCTCCTGTACGTCCGTTCCCTG
>JAZUNG010000157.1:0-2621 GCA_045604025.1 Lachnospiraceae bacterium
CCCATGGTAGATGCAAGGGTAATGCTCTTCAGATAAGTACCCTTAACAGCTGCGGGCTTAGCCTTGATGATGGTATCCAGAAGAGCTCTGAAGTTCTCCAGGAGCTGCTCCTGCGAGAATGAAGCCTTTCCGATGGGGCAATGTACGATGTTAGCCTTGTCCAGTCTGTACTCGATCTTACCAGCTTTGATCTCTTTGATTGCCTTGGCAACATCCATGGTAACTGTACCAGCCTTGGGGTTGGGCATGAGTCCTTTAGGTCCGAGAACCTTACCAAGACGTCCTACAACACCCATCATATCAGGTGTAGCTACGATGATATCATAGTCGAACCAGTTGTCGTTCTGGATCCTGGGGATGAGCTCCTCAGCACCAACGAAATCAGCGCCTGCCTCAAGAGCTTCCTTTTCCTTGTCGCCCTTTGCAAATACCAGAACACGAACTTCCTTACCTGTTCCGTTAGGGAGAACTACTGTTCCTCTGATCTGCTGGTCTGCACGACGTCCGTCGCAGCCTGTTCTGATATGAACTTCAACAGTCTCATCAAACTTGGCAGTAGCGTTCTGCTTTACCAGCGCGATAGCCGGCTCTGCATCGTAGAGCATTCCTTTCTCTACTGTCTGTGCCTTTTCAACGTATTTCTTTCCGCGTTTCATAAATTAACCTCCTGTGGTAGTAGCGGGCATATGCCCTTCCACTTTATTTAAGGGCCGCTTAGGCCTCTTCTACTGTAACTCCCATGCTGCGGCATGTTCCAGCGATCATGCTCATAGCTGCCTCAAGGCTGGCTGCGTTGAGGTCGGGCATCTTGGTCTCAGCGATCTTCTGAAGATCTGCTCTTGAAATGGTAGCCACTTTCTTACGGTTGGGCTGGCCTGAACCGGACTCGATCTTGCATGCCTTCTTGATCAGAACTGCTGCCGGAGGAGTCTTTGTGATGAATGTGAAGCTCTTGTCAGCGTAAACAGTGATAACAACAGGAATGATCATGCCTGCCTGATCTGCTGTTCTGGCGTTGAACTCCTTGGTGAACTGTACGATATTAACACCGTGCTGGCCCAGTGCAGGTCCAACAGGGGGTGCAGGTGTTGCTTTGCCTGCCTCTATCTGTAACTTGATATAACCTTCAATTTTCTTTGCCATGACTTTCGTCTTCCTTTCTGAATTCGTTTAGATCTTCTTGATATCCATGAAGCTGATATCAACAGGGGTCTCACGGCCAAACATATCAACCTTAATGGTAACAGTCTGTTTGCCTTCGTTTACAGCAATGATCTTGCCGAGTGTTCCTTCCCATACGCCGCTCACTACTGTAACAACATCGCCAACCTCGAAGGAGATGATGATCTCCTCACCTGCAGCGATCAGCGGTGCGATCTCGTCGTCGGTCAGAGGAACCGGTTTGGATCCGGGGCCTACAAAGCCCGTAACTCCTCTGGTATTACGAACCACATACCAGGTTGTATCATTCATTATCATATTGATAAGGACATAGCCGGGAAACTGCTTCTTCTGAACCTGCTTTCTGGTGCCGTTCTTGATCTCCACAACATCGTGTACAGGAACTGCCACCTCGAATATCTGGTCCTGAAGCTTTCTGTTCTCTATCGTTTTCTCGATATTGGCTTTGACCTTGTTCTCATATCCGGAATAGGTATGTACTACATACCAGTTTGCTCCATCTGCCATAACTGTTCCTTTCCGGTCAGGCGATCAGGCCGATAAGAGCCTGAACACCGGTATCCAGCAGTCTGATAAGAACTCCCAGAATGATGGTTACGACTATGATCAGAACTGCCTGGCGGATAACAGAGTTTCTTTCCGGCCAGACTATTTTCTTGAACTCGATCTTGAGATTCTTGAAAAAGCTGTTTTTATCTTTCTTTTCAGCAGCCTCGGACATTACTTGGTCTCCTTATGCATGGTGTGCTTCTGGCAGAACTTGCAGTACTTCATGGTCTCCATTCTGTCAGGATGAGTCTTTTTATCTTTAGTAGTGTTGTAATTTCTCTGCTTGCACTCTGTGCATGCCAGTGTGATCCTTGTTCTCACAGAAATTCCCTCCTTAAACAGTGTCTTTAAATGGGTATGTATAACGCGTTTTCTGTGCTAAGGGGGACCCCGCGTCCGGAGCATAAATCATAAGATTTAAAGCACAAAAAAAAGAGTTTCCTCTCTCGCCCTGTAAATATATCACATGGCATAAATACAAGTCAACTACTTTTTTAACTAATTCCTTACTATGTTTTAAATATGCGCTGAACGCTTCGGATCCGCCTCTTCACGCACTATTTTCAGTCGACCAGAACGACTGCATGAGCGGCAATTCCTTCGCCTGCGCCCGTAAATCCCAGGTGCTCTTCTGTGGTGGCCTTGACATTTACGCAAGATACGTCCAGTCCCAGGGTCTCGGCGATATTATTACGCATCTGTACGATATGCGGTGCCATCTTAGGCGCCTGCGCAATGATCGTGGAATCAATATTGGATATCCGATATCCGGCCTCTGCTATCTTCTTTCCTACTATATTACGGAGCTTCAGGCTGACTGCGCCTCTGTAGGTGTCATCGCTGTCTGGGAACAGATGGCCGATATCCGGCATGGCCGCGGCTCCGAGAAG
>JAZUNG010000158.1:0-7149 GCA_045604025.1 Lachnospiraceae bacterium
CTGTATCTATCACATACCACTGTGCATCTATCGCCGCCACCATTCTGCCGTTGGAGAAGAACTCCAGTGCATTGGTCTTGTCATTCTTTCTGAACCCGTCGGCCAGGAAGAATGGGCCCTTGTCGGTTTTCTGAGCCACGACAACATTTTCCAGCCTGTATGTCATCTCACTCACCAGATAGGCACATGACAGCTCCGGGAATGCCACCAGCATCTCAGGGATCCTGAAGAACCTGGACGCTTCTCCATGCTCGGGAAGCAGACCCTTTTCCGCCAGCTCCTTTCCGATTCTGTATCTGGATACCTTCAGGATACCTGTATCCTTGCCCCGCGGTACATTCAGTTCCACCTTGAGGGGATATCTGTCCTCGAACAGCTGGCTGAGATACAGAGGGAAGTCCGTCCTGATACTGGTCATGGCGGGCTCCAGTGCAAATCTCTCCCTGATCTTCTTGAGTTCAAATGCAATCTTCAGTTCTGTAGAGGAGTCGCCGGGCTTCCTTCTTCTGGAACTCCTGCGTTTCTTCAGGGCGAAGTCAGCTTCCAGATAGAACTTGTAAGCATCCCGCATATTCATGCCATATATCAGGTCTTTCCGGCAGGCATTTCCCATGCGCAGTGCATATTCCGGAAGCTTGTTTCCATAGTGGCCTTCGCAGAAATCATGCATGGCATCTCTGTAGCCGTCCACGAGCAGGTTCAGGCCCATGTCAATATTTTTCACGGTGCCTTTGCCTTCTATGAGCATATCCGAAGCGCGGTAGCAGGATTCGTCCACCCCTGCCAATGCTCCGTATGAAAAATATCTGAATGCCTCGTGATACTGAGGTATGTTGTGGCTGGTAAACCCGTAATAACAGATATATCCCAGCGCATTGGCAGCATAGGGATCTCCGGTCTTCTCGAAGAATTCAAACATGTACTTCTGCGCCAGCTCCCAGTCCTGGCTGAATGCGGCATTGCCGTCAAAATATCCCCAGGCCAGAGATTTGATGGCCAGAATATCCCCCTCATTATACAGGTCCTCAACGAATTCCCTGTAGACATCCAGCGCTTCAGGAGTAGCTTCGTTCAGACTGGACGGGCTGTCATATCCGGAAATGATATGCTTCTTTTCAGAGGATGAATATACAGTCTTTCCTTCCGGACGCGACTGATTGAACTCGAACACATTTACCCTGCTGATAATATCCTCAGAGACTGCCTTGTATCCAGCCTCTTCAATATGCTTCCTGCCGGCAGACTCCCAGTTGATATTCTCCGCAAACCTGATGACGTACTTTTCGATCTCTTCTTTCTGTCCAAAGCGCTCTTCTATGCGCCAGTACAGCTTCTCAGCCATGCCATAAGCAACAGAAAACATCTCGTCTTCATTTTCCGGTGCGTCTGAGAAGAAATCAGGTTCGTATCTTTCCTCAATATGGAGCTGCCCGTAGAAAACGTTCAGGATCACCCAGAACCATTCCTTGAAATACTTCAGGCAGTCCTCATGGGTATTGATGGCGCACAGCGCGTCTCTGATATCGGCAGCGGTCAGCACATGGTCCTCCGCTGCCATAATATTGAATGCCGGAAATACTCTGTCTTTGTAGTCACTGTACATGGTCCTGGCAGTTACTAGGTCCGCCAGCTCTTCGCCGGAGATCACAACAGGCTCCAGCCTGTCCATGGCCCTGGCGTTCAGCGTGATCATAGCACATGGTTCATCGCTCGCGTCATATGGGATGACTACATAGTCACCGCCTCTTTCCAGCATGCTGATGCGGCAGTATCTGCCGGCATATTCACCGTATTTGATTGTTGCCCAGTCCTTCGGGCGGAACTTCCTTCTTGCCATAATGATCTGCCTTTAAATGTTCAGACTGCATATATCTACTGCAGTGATCGGGTCTTTGGATTAAGCTCTGGCCACGATCGCATCGGTATATTGATGTGAACACCTGTAAGACCCTGTTAAGACAGTAGTATAACACAAGTTCATACAAAATTCATTCTCACACGATCATAATAATTATCAAGTTCTTTCAGGGATAACTTCGTATAACTTGAACTTAATTATAATCATATATTGTCAGACAAATGCTTTGTTTAGAGCTGGATCGTCCATATACTATCTTGGGTTATAGTGATTGATCTTTTTGTTCTTTTCCAAAGAGCTGAATCGTCCATATATTTCTTGCAGCTGATATTTATTCATGATAATATATTTACACTCTTCGTATCCTATCAACGGATATGTACATTTCTCAAAATTCTTTTTTCATAAGGAGTATCTACTATGTCATTTCAGAAGAAATTATCAGCTGACATTGTCAGGCTGAACCGCGAATCCGAACAGCTACAAAAAATGTTAAACAACACACCCGAAGGCAAACTGATCATCAGGTCACGAAAGAACGGACGTGTTGAGTATTACCATAAAACCACTCTATTGCCTGGTTGTTTCGAAGAAAAATACATTTCCGCTGACAACTCAGAACTGGCAGTCAAACTGGCCTGGAAAAGATATGCTGCGCTTAAACTGAATGATATACAGAAAATGCAGCAGGCTTCTCAAAGGTATCTTGATACAATAACCGCGACACCATCTTCGCAGACATTTCTGGAAACTCATCCGCTATTCAAAGATCTGATCTATCCACTGCAGCTTCCAACTGATGAACGCTACAGGCAATGGATGCAGTCAGATTATCCACGCAAGCTCGATCATGCAGATGGCCTTAAATATCCTACCATAGTTCCTCAGCTGTATGTCAGAAGCAAATCCGAAGCAGATATCGCCGCTCGCCTCGTTCACTATGGCGTCCCATTCCATTTTGAGGAAGCGCTGAATTCGGGCGGGATCATATTATATCCGGATTTCAAATGTATCTGTCTCAGTACAGGCAAATTCTTCTGGTGGGAACATCAGGGCAAATGGGATGATGAAGAATATGTTAAAAACAATGTTTTTTATAGGGAGCAGCAGCTGTATAAAGCCGGCCTGATCCCATGGAAAAACCTGATCATTACAACAGAGACACTTAATGAACCTCTGGACATACAGTGGATTGACGAAATAATCAAGCATTACCTGCTTTGATCAAGGCCAATTGATAGCATCAGTTGCTCTCAGTTATTTTGAAGTGAAATGTACCTGCTTATTTATGGTGTCTCAGATTTCACGCAGAGATACTGCTTATTCATTCCACCTATATGAGTAGTTTTTTATTCTGAGTGGAGCAATTCCACCTATATTATGCTTTTCTATTTTCAGGTGGAGCATTTTCCACTTATATAAACCTTTGGTCTTGTATAGGTGGAAAAAAGCTCAATAATCGTTCAATTCGTTCCACCTGAATTACTAAATCATTTGTATAGGTGGAAATGTTCCACCTGAATTTTTGAATTGCATGTATAGGTGGAAACGGTCCACTTGGATTTTCAAATCGCCTGTTTAGGTGGAATTGCTCCACCTAAATTTTTGAATTGTATGTATAGGTGGAAATGTTCCACCTTATTTTGAAAATCGTCTATATAGGTGGAAATAGTACACTTGGATTTCTGATATTCTACTATAGGTGGAAAAGTAATATTTTAAATCTATAGCTAGAATCAAAGATCAAAAACAATACAACTCCGACGCTAAAACTATTGTTTCAGCATATATTGAACAGCAGTGATGAATCGTGAATACACAAAAGGGTGGGCAGTTTCCTGCTCCACCCTTGATATAATATATTATGTGATCGATGATATAACTTATCAGGGTTCTCTATGATATTTCATCCGGTTTGTCAGATGTGTCAGGCCCGATAAAACCTCATTTGTCAGAGACCCATCTGTCAAGCGACCTTATACGGGGTCATTTCAACTCCAGGGCTCCCTTCGGGCATTTGCTCACGCACAGGCCGCACTGGATACATGTGTCCTTATCGACTGCCCAGACCTTTTCT
Source organism: Lachnospiraceae bacterium (assembly GCA_045604025.1). GTDB lineage: Bacteria > Bacillota > Clostridia > Lachnospirales > Lachnospiraceae > RGIG5612. The sequence continues at coordinate 3,936 of JAZUNG010000158.1, forward strand.
GCACGGTCTACTGTCAGCGCTCCGACAGGACAGTTTCTGGCGCACAGTGTGCAGTAAACGCAGGTGTCGGAACATACCAGACCGGACTCGTCTGAAGCTGCTGTTGTCTGCTCTGATACAGCCTTCTCAGGTGCACCAGTCTGCTCGGGAGCAGCACTCTCAGGTGTAGCAGTCTGCGCTGCAGCCTTCTCTGGCTCAGGCTGTACTGGCTGTTCCGGCTTCTGGGCTGTCTGTGCTGCAGCCTGATCTGCGGCATCTGCCTCGGCTTCTTCTGCAGCAGCCTCTGCTGCCTCCGCCTTGGCTGCGCGTTCTGCCATCAGTGCCTCTATTTCCTCTGGCTCTTTGAAGCTCAGAGTCTTCTTCGGGCACTTGCCTACGCAGATACCGCACTTGACGCACTTGTCATGGTCAACCTGCCAGGTCTTGGCTGCGCGGTCCACTGTAAGTGCTCCATGAGGGCAGTTCCTTGCACACAGCGTGCAGTAGATACAGTCTTCGCCGCAGTACAGAAGTGCAGTGCTGGCTTCTTTGAACTGGGTTCCCCTGACGATCAGATCCTCTGGATCTGTTGCGACCATATGATAGTCGGCAGTCATCTGTATAGCGCCTTCATCGCAGAAATCCGCGCAGGTTCCGCAGAATGTACATGAGGTCAGATCAAACTCTCTGGTGATATTCTCTCCACCTTCCACTTCCTCACGGATAAGAGTGATGGCACCCGGGCTGCAGACCTGTTCACATTTGCCGCAGACGATGCACTTTTCAGGATCATATGCTATACGTCCCCTGTATCCTTCCTTCGCCGGCACATCTGTGACCTTGTTCGGGAACTGAACAGTGCTGGGTTTGGAGAAGAGGTTCTTTGTCGCTTCTTTCAGGAACGGAAACTTCATGATGCACTCACCTCCTCGCCTTCATCTGCCGGTGCTTCATCCGGAGATACTGCCTCCTGAGTGGCTACTACTCTATTAACAGGATATTCGCCTTTACTCATTGCCAGGCGTTTTTCCTTCAATATCTGAGCCGCAGTATACAGACCTTCGATAACTGCCTCAGGCTTGGGTGTACATCCTGCTACAGATACGTCAACATGTACGAAATTCTCCAGCGGCCCCTCTACGGAATAGCTGCCCTTGAATACGTTGCAAGAACGGGGGCATGATCCCAGTGACACTACACATCTGGGTTCCGGAACCTGTTCTAAGGTTCTGATCAGTCTGTCCTTGGACTGACTGGTGATAGGTCCGGTCACAACTATGATATCGGCATGTCTGGGTGTGCCGGCCAGCTTGAATCCGAATCTTTCAGCGTCGTAGCGGGGTGTGAGCACTGCTACCAGCTCGATATCGCATCCGTTGCATGAGCCTGTATTGATGTGATAGATCCATGGAGATTTTGACATGCTGTCAGCTATTATTTTCTTAAACATTCATATACCTCCTTTACAGACCGATCCATACCAGTATCAGGCTGACTGCTGCCAGTCCGGCTACTATGGTCCAGTAGAATTTGAACAGGTGCTCGACTTTGAGACGTGCGGTGACCGCATGTATCAGAGTCATGCAGATAACAGTTACAAGGATGTCGATCGCTACCATGATCACCGCATTTACCGCAACGATACCTGTGTCTATACCTCCGAAGAAGAGGAATGTAAAGAGCGATGACATGATAAACATCTTCACTGCCGTGTTCAGCTTGAACATGGCCAGAGGACGTCCGCTGTACTCAACCAGCGGGCCCTCACAGATCTCGGTCTCTGCCTCCGCCACATCAAACGGCTGTGTGCCAACCTCCGCAGGAATGACCAGGAGCATGGCTATAGCAGCCGGGATCAGTGCCCAGTGGAAAACGCTGCAGCCATTTGCCAGCTGCCACTGTGATATCTCATTCAGTGAGAATGTCAGTGTGCTTCCTCCTACCTTTCTGGCAACTGCCAGAAGGATCATTATCAGCGGAAGCTCATATGCCATCATAGTGACCATCTCACGGGAAATACCGATACCTGAGAAAGGTGAACCGGATGCCGAGCCTCCGACTATCAGACATACTGCAGGTATAGTCAGCATGTACAGGATGATGATCAGGTCGGCACTTGTTGAAAATGCACTGAATCCGGAGATCGGAATAAACAGGCCCGTAACTACAAGCGCGATGAATCCGACGATAGGAGCCGCCAGATATGCTGTCCTGTTGGCTGCATCGGGGATGATATTTTCCTTGCCCCAGAGCTTCAGTAGATCATAGGTCGGCTGAATGATCGGCGGGCCTACTCTCTTCTGCATACGTGCAAGGACCTTGCGGTCAATACCGGCAAGTAAAAGTCCGACAACGACTGCAAACAGGCATCCCGGGAAGATCAATATATGAAATAATGCGATTAAAATGCTGATCACTTTTACTCACCTCCTTACACAAATAATAATACAATGAACATGAATATGATCACGAGCGCTGCAGCGACTACGACCCACAGGGCATAATCATTGACCACGCCTGAATGCATATTCTCCATAAACCTGAAGTAACCACGCCAGTTGCGTTTGAAACCCCAGAAGAGGTCAGATCCTTCCACGTGCGAATGTGAGTATTTCTCACCGCCGAAGAAGGTAGCCCTCTTGCCATCAGTAATAGCTGTGTCATATGCAGGAGCTTTTCTGCCCACACTGGTCAGAGCAACAATAAATACTGCAACAAAGATTATGATGAACAGTATCAGCCACATGACAGGATTGCTGTAATCAAATGATGCAGGATAAACTGCTATATCTGTAACTCTGGCTGCAGCTGCATATCCGCTGCCCATCATCGCATCAATATATTTAGTTACACTGAAGGCTGCTTCTGTAGCAGGATTCAGCAGGAATCTGTATACCAGGTTGCCAAATACGCCGGTCAGGATGCACAAAGCTGCCATGATCCACATCGGTATCCTCATGGACAGAGGAACCTCTTTTACATCCTTGCAGCTTTCTGATACCTGTCCGAAGAATACTGCCTGAGTAACCTTGATAAATGATGCCAGGGTCATAACAGATACTACAACTGCCACTATTGTTACTATTATGAACAGGAAGTTGCCTGTCTCCAGACCCTTCTCATATGTTGCCTGATATATCTGCCATTTGGACATGAAACCGTTAAAAGGAGGCAGACCCGAGATAGAGAACGCTCCTATCAGGAAACAGACAGCTGTCTTGGGCATCTTGCGGCT
>JAZUNG010000159.1:0-7439 GCA_045604025.1 Lachnospiraceae bacterium
ATTAAGCGATAGGAAGATTGAACATCTTGATAGCATTCTGGTTTGTGATAAGCTCACGCTCTTCCTCAGTGATGTCAAGGTTCTTAACGAACTCAACACCGTCAGCCATCCAGTTGTAGAATACAGGGAATGAAGAACCGAACAGGAAGTGATCAGCTCCGCAGACCTTGATAGCGCACTCGATCTGATCCTTGCCCCATGATGCGGGATGAGTAAGATCGAAGAATACGTTATTCTTGATATGGCTGAGGATACGCTCCTGCTCGTTCTCGCTAACGTCAAGACGGAGCATAGCCTCTTTCTTCTTAGGCTTCTTAGGGATCAGCAGGTTCTGAGCTGCGAACCAGTTTCCGCCCAGCATGGTGTGGATGAATCTCAGGTTAGGAAGCTCATCGAACAGATCTGAGAAGATCTCACGTCCAACTGCTGTAGCCTGGTCTGTTACGCGGCCGAGCTCACGACGAAGGTTGGTGAACTCATACAGTGACTGCCAGTGAACAGGAAGAGGAGTGTGATGTGCAACTACGGGGATGTTCAGATCGTTGATGACCTTCAGATAAGGTCTGAAAGCTTCGTCATCAAGATAGATCTGTCCATAATGGCATGCCAGCTGTACGCCGACAGCACCGAGCTCTTTTACGCAGCGCTCCAGCTCGTAGATGTTCTCCTTGCCGCCCCATGGGGGAACACATGCAGTTGAGAAGATACGGCCGTTTGAACGTCTACAGATATCTGCTGCATTGTCATTAACGATCTTGCAGGTATCGAGTCTCAGCCACTCCTGCCATACAGGAACACGCATGATAGCATAGTCAACGCCTGCATTATCCATTGCTTCGAGCTTGGCCTCAAGGTTATAGTCACCCTCAACATAGTTCAGGTTCTGATATCCCTTGGGTTTCTCGAGGATCATCTGACGCTGTCCGCCCTGTGTATATCCGAGAGATGCGATCTCACCGAATCCACGGGGTGCAGTTGTTAAAAATCCGTTCAGAACTTCTTCGTTGGTGAACAGATCTTCAGGGAGATGATGAACATTAATGTCAACAACCATATAAATTTACCTCCAAAATAGTATGTAATAGAAAAAGTGCATTCGATCGTTTATGATCGAAAGCTACATCTTTGGTATCATTCTATAATAATATATATAAAAATTCAAGGTAACTTTTTTACATACTTTCCTGAAAAGGTGTTATAATGAGTCGATTTTGTTCAAAGGAATGTCAATGAAAAAACTGCTTGTTGTAATATCTTTTTTAATACTGATCGTTCTCATCGCCATCCTGGTCCAGCAGAACTATTTCGCAGACAGAGGCAGTGAACCTGAATCTGTGGAAACTGATACAGCACAGGCTGTCTCAGCTGAAACTGAATCGGTAATCCCTGAGACGGAGACTGAACAACAGACGGTCGGTGATATTACAGCTCCCATTATTTCAGGATTATATGAATTTGTAGTTCACGTTGGTGAACAGGTTGATTATCTCTCACATATAACCGTTACTGATGATACAGACCCGAACCCGCTTCTGACAGTTGATGACAGCAGAGTCAATCTGGATACAGCCGGTTCGTATATAGTGATCTACAAAGCTGAAGATGCATCCGGAAACACCTCCTATGCTGCCTGTGATGTCAGAGTGGTACACCAGAACAGGATCACTGAAGAACAGGCAAATGAACAGGCCGAGGAGCTTCTGGAACAGCTGGTAGATGACACAATGTCTGACAGAGAGAAGCTGGAAGCAGTATGGGATTATCTCCACAGGATATGCGGCAGTGAAATGTTTTACGGCGACTGGGATGAGATCCTGGAGAATTCTTATCATTTCCTGGACAGCAAAAATGGCGGGAAACGCTGCGTGTTCGCCGCGTCCAAGGTGCTTCTTGAAAACCTTGGATATGACACTGTCACGGTCATGAACTCAGAGGATGCGCTGCTTACACATTACTGGAATCTGGTCAGCTGTGACGGGGGAGAGTCATACTATCATTTTGATCCTTCTGTATGGAGCTGGGATGATGACAGAAAGGTCTTCATGGTGACAGATGAATGGCTGTGGAATTATTCCGCTGACCATTTATACAGATGCTATGACTGGGATACGGATTATTATCCGGCAACCCCTGACACGGAATTTTAAACAATTAATCCTGCAACTTTTGTAGGATTATAACTAACTTCAAAAAATCCCCATTTAGCACTACAATATTGAATTATTATATGATAAATTGATTTTATCATACTGGTTTTTGTTTATTTATAACCATTGTATCTGTTGCAGGAGGAGAAAATGGAAACAAACAACATCAAAAAAGTTCTTGTCGCAAATCGTGGAGAGATCGCAAAACGTGTTATCAGAGCCTGTCATGATCTGGGTTTGAGAACCGTTGCTATCTATTCCAAAGAAGATCTGTACAGCGAGCACCGTACCAGAGCTGATGAAGCCTATCTGGTTGGTGAGAGTCTGAGCCCTCTCGGAGCATATCTGGCTATCGATGAGATCGTGGATCTGGCAGTCAGAAAGAACGTTGACGCCATCCATCCTGGATATGGATTCTTAAGTGAAAACGCGGATTTCGCACGTGCATGCGAGAAGGCAGGAATAATATTTATAGGTCCCAATTCTGAAGTTCTCGGCAAGATGGGTGACAAACTGTCTGCCAAGGAGATAGCTCTGGAAGCACAGGTTGAAACTATCCCCGGCAGCACCGAGCCCCTTACGAATGCAGAAGAAGCTATAGCCAAGGCCAAGAGCTATGGTTTCCCTATCATTCTAAAAGCCGCATCAGGAGGCGGCGGACGAGGCATGAGAGCATGCTGGTCTGAAGAGGAAGTAGCGCCGGCATTCGAGCTGGTCCAGAGTGAGGCCAGAAAGGCTTTTGGAAACGATGCAATCTTTATCGAGAAGTTCCTTGTGGAGCCTAAACACATCGAGGTTCAGATCCTGGCTGACAAGCATGGACATACTGTGCACCTCTTTGAACGTGACTGCTCACTGCAGAGACGTTATCAGAAGGTTGTAGAGTATACACCTGCATGGTCGCTGCCTCTGGAAGTCAGAAAGAGCATATGCGAAGACGCTGTTAAGATCGCGAAAACTGTTAAATACGAGAATGCAGGAACTGTAGAGTTCCATGTTGATAAGCTTTCTGGCAATCATTACTTCATAGAGATGAATCCCCGTATCCAGGTTGAGCATACTGTTACTGAGATGGTTACAGGCATCGATCTGGTCAGGGCTCAGATACTGATCGCAGACGGAGCTCCTCTGTCAGATCCGCTGATCGGTATAAACGATCAGTCTGACATCACTCTGAACGGATATGCTATTCAGTGCCGTATCACTACCGAAGATCCAGCCAATAATTTCGCGCCCGATACAGGCAAGATCACAGCATACAGCTCCAGCGGCGGTAATGGTATCCGTCTGGACGGTGCCAATACATTTGTAGGCTCAGTCATATCACCTTATTATGACAGCCTTCTGGTCAAGGTTACATCTTACGACAGATCATTTGAGGGAGCTGTCAGAAAGTCACTCAGGGCTCTGAATGATACAGTGATCCGTGGTGTCAAGACCAATGTGGGATTCATAGGCAATATCCTGAACAATGAGACATTCCGCGCAGGACAGTGCTCGACCAGGTTTATAGATGATACTCCTAGCCTGTTCGATATGAGGGATACCAAGGACAGGGCAACTCAGATCCTCAAGTATATCGGTAATATAGTTGTTAATGACCCCACAGCAGGTCAGAAGCTGTATGATACACCCAGGTTTGTTAAGACTAGCGGTCAGCCTCCGAAGGATGGTCTGAAACAGCTCCTGGATGCAGAAGGACCTGAGGCAGTCAGAGACTTCGTCCTGGCACAGAAGAAGCTGATGGTTACTGATACGACCATGCGTGACGCCCATCAGAGCCTTCTGGCTACAAGAGTCCGTACCAGAGACATGATGAAGGATGCAAATGCGATGGCAGAGATATTCGCCGATGCATTTTCATTTGAAATGTGGGGTGGAGCAACCTTTGACACCGCGTACAGATTCCTCTATGAAAGTCCCTGGGCCAGACTGCATGACCTGAGAGAGGCCATTCCCAATGTTCTGTTCCAGATGCTCCTGCGAGGATCTAACCTGCTGGGTTACTCAAGTTATCCGGATAATCAGGTCCGCCTGTTCATCTCAGAATGCGCGCAGTTCGGTATAGACGTATTCCGTGTGTTTGATTCGCTGAACTGGATACCCAACATGGAAGTAGCCATGGACGAGGTACTGAAGCAGAACAAGATCCTGGAAGCGACTATGTGCTATACAGGAGATATCCTGGATCCGAAGAGAGACAAATATACTCTTGAATATTACGTAAATATGGCAAAAGAGCTTGAAAAGCGCGGAGCGCATACTCTGTGCATCAAGGATATGTCAGGACTTCTGAAACCATACGCCGCCAAGAAGCTCATCAGTACGCTTAAGCAGGAAGTAGGTATTCCTATCCACTTCCATACTCATGATACATCAGGCAACCAGGTGGCAGCTGTCCTTATGGCTGCAGAGGCAGGCGTGGATATCGTGGACCTGGCGATCTCATCAATGTCAGGTCTGACCAGTCAGCCGTCTGTTAACTCGGTAGTTGCTGCCCTGAAAGGTACCGAAAGAGATACCGGACTGGATCTTCAGAAACTCGAAGCCCTCAGTGAGTACTGGGAGGATATCCGTCTCAGGTATGACTCATTTGAGTCCGATCTGAAGACACCTCTGACTGATATCTACAGATATGAGATTCCCGGAGGTCAGTATACCAACCTGCGTCCTCAGGTCAAGAGCCTGGGACTGGGCCACAGATTCAACGAAGTCCGTGAGATGTTCGTGACAGTCAATCAGATGCTGGGAGATATCGTCAAGGTCACTCCTTCATCCAAGATGGTCGGTGATTTGGCAATATTCATGGTACAGAATGACCTGACTCCAGAGAATATAGTTGAAAGAGGCGAGGCTCTGGCATTTCCTGACAGTGTGGTAAGCTATTTCAAGGGATATATGGGCCAGCCTGCGTGGGGATTCCCTGAAGACCTTCAGAGAGTAGTCCTGAAAGGTGAAAAGCCTATCACTTGCAGACCGGGCGATCTGCTCGAACCGATCGATTTTGATGCTGTAAAAGAGCATATCAAGCAGTTCAAGGATGAAGCGGATATCGGATATCACGATATGGTCAGCTGGGTAATGTTCCCGAAGGTTCTTGAGGACTACTGGAAGCATTATGAAGAATTCGGCAATATCACACGTATGGGAAGCCATGTATTCTTCCATGGTCTTGCAGTAGGTGAGACTAACCAGGTTGACCTGAGTGACGGTGAGAGCCTGATGATCAAGTATGTTGGTCTCGGAGAAGCCAACGAAGACGGAACCAGAACAGTTCTGTTTGAACTGAACGGCGCATCCCGTGAAGTTACCGTTCAGGATAAAACTGCATCTGAAAATGTCAAGCAGGTTCCTATGGCAGATCCTACAGACAAGAGCCAGGTCGGATCATCTATTCCGGGTGCTGTATCCAAGATCAATGTCAAGGTAGGCGATAAGGTTGAAGAGAACCAGGTACTGGCCATCGTAGAGGCAATGAAGATGGAGACCAGCGTCACAGCCCGTATGGAAGGCGTGGTCGATGAGATCCTGGTTGAAGCTGGTAAGACTGTCAAGGCTGGTCAGCTCATCATCAGACTCAAATAAAACAGACATACTTTTATCACTTCAGACAGCTGCACAGGAGCGCTCCCGTGCAGCTGTTTTTAATGTGAAAACAATTTATAGTGTATTGCATTGTATTACAGCACCAATATATTGTGTTTTTCTCGTTCTTCTTTGTTGACTTGCCACTGTCTATTTGTTATTATTTATTAGTTAAAATTCAGAAAATGGATAGCTATACGCTTTTTACATTTTCAGGGAGGTAAATATGATATACGGGATTGTTACAGCCGACAGAAACTGGGGCATTGGCAAGAACGGAAGACAGATCACCAATATACCTGACGATATCAGATATATCAGATCAGTTACGTCAGGTCAGTCTGTCATTATGGGAAGGAAAACATTCGAATCCATTCCGACTGCTCAGCTGCCTGTAAACAGAACGAATATCGTAGTCAGCAGGAATCCGCTCTTCAAGGCTGTTGGAGCTGAGGTCTTTACATCGATCGAAGACGCAGTCGCCAGAGCCAGAGAAGCATCTTCTGATATCTATGTGCTGGGAGGCGGCGAACTATACAGTTCCATGCTTTCGTACTGTGATGAGATCCAGGTGACATTTGTTGACTACAGCTATGATACGGATACTTATTTCCCGAATCTTGACAAGCTCCCTGAATGGGTTTTAGTGGAAGAATCAGAAGAACAGACACATTTTGATACGGTTTTCTATCTCAGAAGATACTTAAAACGCAGCGATTATAAAGCTTAGGAGGACATATGTTAGACGGCAAGAAGATACTTTTCAGCGGCATGCAGGCTACCGGCCAGCTGACCATAGGCAACTATCTGGGAGCACTTAAGAACTGGGTCACATTAAGTGATGAATATGAGTGCTTTTTCAGTGTTGTTGACATGCATTCGATCACAGTCAGACAGGATCCGGCAACTTTGAGAAAAAGAGCCAGGGATCTGCTCATGATATATATTTCAGCAGGCATCGATCCTGAAAAGAACTGCCTGTATTTCCAGTCACATGTTTCAGGACACGCAGAGCTGGCATGGATCCTCAACTGCTTTACATATATGGGAGAGCTGAGCCGTATGACCCAGTTCAAGGACAAGTCTGCCAAGCATGCTGACAATATCAATGCAGGTTTGTTTACTTATCCTGTTCTGATGGCTGCAGACATACTGCTTTACCAGGCAGATGCAGTTCCGGTAGGCGTAGATCAGAGACAGCACCTGGAACTGACCAGGGATCTGGCCCAGAGGTTCAACGCCATCTATGGTGATGTATTTACAGTCCCCGAGGCATATTACGGCAAGGCAGGCGCCAGGGTAATGAGCCTTCAGGAGCCGACCAAAAAGATGTCCAAGTCCGATGAGAATCCCAATGCCAGCGTCTATCTGATGGATGACAGAGATACTATCATCCGCAAGTTTAAGAGAGCTGTGACAGATTCTGACAACAGGATCATCTTTGATGAGGAAAAGCCAGGTATCAGCAATCTGATCGAGATATATTCTGCATGCAAGGGCATCAGCCATGAAGAAGTGGAGAAGGAATTTGAAGGCAGCGGATATGGCGACTTCAAACTGGCTGTGGGTGAGACTGTAGCAGATGCACTGGCACCGCTTCAGGCAAGATTTGCAGAGCTGTCCAGAGACAAGGCATATATCGACAATATAATCAAAACAAATGCCGAAAAGGCCGGATATTATGCAGGAAAGACCCTCAGAAAGGTT
>JAZUNG010000160.1:0-11104 GCA_045604025.1 Lachnospiraceae bacterium
TATCGTCCGCCCATCGATCTGGATACATTCCTGGGTGATCTGACACTGGCCAAACTCAAACAGATATTCGACGACGTGATGGCCAGGAGCAGTGAAAAGGTCAATGAGAGAGCCATCGGATACGGTACTGTTCAGAGGGAAGAAGTCAAGATATCTGACCGGATCGAATATATCAGGACCAGCGTCAGGAAAAAGGGCAGCTTCAGTTTCAGAAAACTGGTTGAATCACAGTATACCAAGATGAATGTCATCGTAACATTCATGGCGATCCTCGAACTGATGAAGGCCGGCGAGATCAAAGCCGTGCAGAGTAGTCTGGGCGATGATATCATCATTACAGCACCTGACGAAAACGAAGAAACCGTAACAGAACCGACCGAAGAGGTAGAAGATGCAGAAGAATGAATTAAAACCGATCATAGAAGCCGTACTGTTCTCCATGGGTGAAGCAGTTCCTCTGAAGACATTTGCGCAGGCACTGGACACTCCTGAAAAGGAGATAAAGGAAGCGATAGACGAGATGATGGCAGAGTATGAATCGGATGAGAGAGGCATTGAGATCATTGAACTGGATGGCTGCTATCAGATGTGCACCAAGGAAAATGCATATGAGTATCTGATCAAGATCGTACAGGTGCCCAGAAACTACCGTCTGACAGATGTCCAGCTCGAGACCCTGTCGATCATTGCATACAAGCAGCCGGTTACCAAGGCTGAGATAGAGAAGATCAGAGGGGTTTCTTCTGACCATGCAGTCAACAGACTGCTGGAGGCGGGACTGATAGAAGAATGCGGCAGGCTGGATACACCCGGACGACCCATGATCTTCGCTACGACCAGAGAATTCTTAAGAAGGTTCGGACTGTCCAGTACTGAGGCTCTTCCTGATATTGACTCGGAACAGGTTGAGACATTCAAGATAGAAGCTGAAGAAGAGATAGGCTACAAAGAAGATGCGGAAAATGCTGAAGAGAGCATGATCATCAATACCGATGACAGCCAGGAGTATGATGACGATCCGTTTGCGCCAATAGAAGATGAAGATATTCAGGCTCAGGAGTAGGGCTTTCTGATATGAAACGTGTCACTGTTATAGGCGGGGGACCTGCGGGAATGATGGCTGCGATCAGTGCGGCCCAGGCAGGAGCACAGGTCACTTTGCTGGAAAAAAACGAAAAGCTTGGAAAGAAACTGTATATCACAGGAAAAGGCCGCTGTAATCTGACCAACAGATGTGACAGCGCTGATTTTTTTGACAATATAGTTACCAACCGCAAGTTCATGTACAGTGCATTTTATTCGTTTACCAACGAGGATACTTGGAACTTTTTTGAAGAGCATGGGCTGAAGCTGAAGGAAGAACGAGGCAAGAGAGTGTTCCCTGAATCGGACCATTCATCAGACGTGATCAGGACGCTGGAGAGGGCTCTGAAGCAGGCCGGCGTAAGTGTGCAGCTGAAGACCGAGGTAAAGAGCCTGGATGAGCTGAATACAGACGCAGTGGTCATCGCAACAGGCGGACTGTCCTACGCATCCACCGGTTCGACCGGTGATGGCTATAGATTCGCTGAGAGCCTGGGTCATACCGTTACAGAGTGCAGGCCTGCGCTCTGTCCGATCAGGCTGAAAGAATCATATATTAGAGAACTGGAGGGTCTGTCTCTTCGGAACATAGAGGTCCGGATAACCAGGGAGTCAGGAAAGGAGCTGTACAGCGACTTCGGAGAGATGCTGTTCACTTCGCATGGCGTGAGCGGGCCGGTGATACTGTCTGCTTCCAGTGTGATCGGAAAATGGCTGGACAAGGGAGAGCAGCTGATACTTACACTTGACCTCAAGCCTGCCCTGGATGAAAAACAGCTGGATGCGCGGGTGCTCAGGGACTTTGCGAAAGTGCAGAACAGAAACTTCAAAAACTCACTCGGTAAGCTCCTCCCTGCCAAGCTGATACCACAGATCATCAGGCTGTCGGGAATAGATGAATACAAAAAGGTAAACGAGGTCACAAAGGAAGAAAGAACGCGTCTGGTACGCCTTCTGAAATGCATGGAGTTTGAGATTGAAGGCTCTGAAGGCTTCAATCAGGCCGTGATCACTCAGGGAGGAGTGTCCGTAAAGGATATAGATCCTTCCACCATGAGATCGAAACTTGCAGATAATGTATATTTTGCCGGAGAGGTGCTGGATGTGGATGCATTTACGGGAGGATTCAATATCCAGATCGCACTTTCCACCGGATGGCTGGCAGGTCAGTCTGCTGCCATAGACGATAAAAAGGAGCATAATATGAAACAGATAGCTATCGACGGACCTGCAGGAGCAGGAAAGAGTACAGCAGCCAAGGAAGTTGCTAAGAAAATGAACCTGATGTATGTGGACACAGGCGCCATGTACAGAGTTATAGGCATGGCATGCCTGGAAAGAGGTATAGATGTCAATGACGAGACCAGCGTGAGCGAGTGCTGCCGCAATGCAGACATCGATATCAGATATATCGACGGAGTTCAGCATATGTATCTGGAAGGCCGTGACGTCAGCACGGATATCCGCAGAGAAGAGGTCGGAAAGGCGGCTTCTGACGTATCAAGATTTCAGGCTGTAAGGGAGAGGCTTGTTGCCATGCAGCAGGATCTTGGAAACAGATATGACGTGATCATGGACGGCAGAGATATAGGTACCAAGGTCCTGACCGGAGCCGATCTCAAAATATATCTGACAGCATCTGTTGACTGCAGGGCACAGAGACGTTTTGACGAGCTGACAGCCAAGGGCGAGAAATGCGATTACGAAGAGATCAAGAAGGATATCGAACAGCGTGACTACAATGATATGCACCGTGCGATCTCTCCTCTGTGCAAGGCTGATGATGCCATAGAGCTGGACACTTCTGATATGAACATCGAGGAAGTGACAGAAGCCATCATTTCTCTTTACGACAGGCGTTCGTAAAGCCGGCATTTTTCGGCTTTATTGGATCAATAACATTTTAAAGACAGTGTGCAGGAGAGAAAACATCTCCGAGCCGATTTTTGATTATGAGGCGAGGAGATCGTTTTTCTCCGGCACACCTGCTATGAAAAAGATATGGAAGTAATCTTAGCGAAAAATGCCGGCTTCTGCTTCGGTGTCAAAAGAGCAGTTGACCAGGTATATGAGCAGATCGAACTGAATAATGGCAGAAGAAAGATCTGCACCTTTGGTCCTATCATCCATAACAGAGAAGTGGTGGAGGACCTGCGTTCCAAAGGTGTGGAAGTGATTGAGAATGCTGTCGAGATCCCTGAGCTGAAAGGGCAGATAATGATCATCCGTCCACATGGCGTTCCCAAGGAGATATATGACCTTGCAGAGGCAAATGATGTGGAGATCATTGATGCCACATGTCCTTTTGTAAGAAAAATACATAACATCGTTGCCGAGAAGGGAAAAGAGGGCTTTCATGTGGTGATTGCAGGGGATGCCACACACCCCGAAGTAGAGGGTATAGTCAGTTGGTGCACAGGCCCATTTACAGTGGTCAATACAGAGGAAGAAGTCCGCTCTTTTACGGCAGATCCGGGTCAGGATATAGTTGTTGTAGCACAGACAACTTTTAATGCTCAAAAATTTAAACATTTTGTTGAAATATTAAAAGAAAAAGGGTATGATACGAATGTTATAAATACGATCTGCAATGCTACGGCTATCAGGCAAAGTGAAGCCGCAGAGATTTCCATGCGGGCAGATAAAATGCTGGTCATAGGAGATCCGAGGAGTTCCAATACCCGAAAGCTGTACGAGTTATGCAGGTCGAATTGTAATGATACTTACCATATACAGACAGTGAAAGATTTGTCATCTGCAGATCTGCGCTCAGGAACATGCGTAGGTATTACCGCAGGGGCATCCACCCCACATTATTTAATCCAGGAGGTTTTATTTTATGTCAGAGGAAATCATTTTCAATGACCAGATGATCGACGAGTCATCTAAACCAATTCAGCAGGGGGAGATTGTAGAAGGCACTGTCTTAGAAGTAAGTCCGGAACGCATCGTAGTAAATGTACATCACAAATACGATGGTATCGTAACTAAGGAAGAGTATTCAAACGATCCTAACGTTGATCTGGTGACTGCAGTAACACCCGGCCAGACACTCGAGTTCAAGGTTCTCAGAGTACAGGACAGCGAGGTTCAGCTTTCTTTTAAGCGTATCGGCGAAGAGAAGGCTAACAAGAGAGTTGAGGAAGCATTCGAGAACAAGGAAGTACTGACTGTAAAGGTTGAGAAGGTAACATCAGGCGGACTTATTACTTCATTTGAAGGTGCCAAGATCTTTGTTCCTGCCAGCCTTGTGTCAGATGTGTTCGAGAAGGACCTGTCCAAGTACATGGATCAGGAGATCGATATCATCGTTACCGAATATAACCCCAGAAAGAGAAGAGTTATCGGTAACAGAAGAAAGCTGGTTCAGGCTACCAAGGCTGAGCGTGCAAAGCAACTGCTTGAGGAACTTCAGGTTGGAGACGTTATCGAAGGTACAGTCAAGTCCATCACCAATTTCGGCGCTTTCGTTGACTTAGGTGGTGTAGACGGTCTGCTTCATATCTCTGAGATGAGCTGGGGAAGAGTTGATCAGCCGAAGTCTGTTGTCAGCATCGGTGATCAGATCAGAGTATTCATCAAGAACATTGAGAACGGCAAGATCGCTCTCAGCTGCAAGTTCCCTGACACCAATCCCTGGAAGCTTGCAAAAGAGAAATATGTTCCCGGAACCATCGTTACTGGCAAGGTTGCAAGAATGGCTGATTTCGGCGCATTTATCGAGCTGGAGCCCGGAATTGATGCACTCCTTCATGTTTCTCAGATCTCCAAGAAGAGAGTTAAGAAGCCTGCAGATGTCCTGACTATAGGTCAGGTTATCGACACCAAGGTCGTTGATTTCAAGGAAGAGGAGAAGAAGATCTCCCTCAGCAGAAAAGATTTCGACGATGATCTGGTTCCCGATGAGCCTGTAGCTGAAGCAGCTGAGGAGGCTGCAGAGAAGGCTGAAGAAGTTGCAGAAGAGGCAGCATTGGTTGCAGAAGAAGCAGCTGAGGTTGCTGAGACTGTAGCAGAAGAAGTTGAAGCTGCAGAAGTTGCTGCTGAGGAAGCAGTTGGAGAAGCTGCAGAAGAGGCAGCGGCAGAGGCCAAGGAAGAAGTTCTTGAGAAGGCTGAAGAAGCAGTAGAAGATGCTGCTGAGGCTGTAAAAGAGATCGCTGAGGAAGCTGCAGAGGTGGCTGAGGCTGCAGAGGAAGCTGCAGAGTAAACTGCCCATCAGTTGTCAAATGAGAGTTATTGCAGGAAAAGCCCGGAGGTTGCCTTTAAAGACAACCCCCGGACTTGACACAAGACCGACCATAGACAAGATCAAAGAGACATTGTTCAACATTCTCAGCCCTTATGTACAGGGCTCTTGTTTTCTTGATCTGTATTGTGGCAGCGGAAGTATCGGAATAGAGGCATTGAGTAGAGGCGCTGTAAAATGCGCTTTTGTTGATAATAGCCGTGATGCTATCCGTGTGGTGAAGGAGAATCTGGCCTTTACCAGACTGGCTGATGACGCTGTGATATTGCAGAAGAACGCCATCAGTGCCATAAATGAGCTGTCTATCCGGAAGTTTATGTTTGATATCGTATATATCGATCCGCCGTATTTTGAGGGGCTTGAGCGGGATACATTGATGGCCCTGGGTTCTTCAGGGATCATAAACGAGGAAACGATCGTAATACTGGAAGCAGACAAATACAACGACCTGGAATTTATTGATGAAACTGCTTTCGAGATCACAAGAGAGAAAAAATATAAAACCAACAGACACTATTTCCTGAGACTTAAAGGAAACAGTTCTGAAGAGAAAGAACAGGACGAATGAAAAAGGCTATATATCCCGGAACGTTTGATCCGATAACATATGGTCATTTGGATGTTATCAAAAGAGCTGCTGCCATAGCTGATGAACTGATAGTCGGTGTTTTGAAGAACAGCAGCAAATCACCTATGTTCTCCATTCCCGAGAGAGTGGAGATGATCGAGGAATCTGTAAAGGACATTCCCAATGTGAGTGTCAGGACATTTGAAGGCCTGCTGGTGGACTTTGCGCTGCAGGAAGATGCGTTTATCGTCAGAGGTCTGCGTGCGGTCACAGACTTTGAGTACGAGTTGCAGATGTCACAGGCGAACAGGACCATAGCACCTGAGGTTGATACAGTATTTATCGCAGCTTCACTTGAGTATGCATACCTCAGTTCCAGTATTGTCAGAGAGGTTGCGTCATATCAAAGAGATATTTCAGCTTTTGTCCCCGAACACGTCAGGATAAAAGTTATGGAAAAAATAAAATCAAGATCTGATCGGAGTTAAGATTATGAGTAAGATTGAACAGGTAATCACTGAGATCGAGGAGTTTATTGATAACTGCAAGCTGCAGCCTTTGTCAAGTACCAAGATCATTGTCAACAGGAATGAACTGGAAGAGCTGGTTGATGAACTGAAGGAGAATATCCCTGAGGAGATCAAGAAATATCAGCGTATCATTGCCAACAGGGATGCTATCCTGAAGGATGCTCAGGACAAGGCTGAAGAGATGATCAGGAAGGCCAATGAAATGACAGCACAGCTGGTTTCAGAGCATGAGATCATGCAGCAGGCTTACAAAGAGGCCAATGGAGTCATCGAGAACGCCAACAAAGAAGCTGAGGCGATCATTGACAAGGCAACTGCTGATTCCAATGCACTCAAGTCAGCGACCAATCAGTATCTGGACGATGCACTGGCCAATATCCAGAATATCCTGAATTCCTCTATTGAGGGTCTGAATGTTCAATATGACGGTATCATCAGATCACTGGAGTCCAATCTGGAGATCACTACTCAGAACCGTGAGGCATATCAGGAGAGCCAGAGACAGATCGAGGAGTATGAGGCTGCTCATGGCCAGGAATACTACGAAGAGGAGGAAGCACCTCAGGTTACATATGACGAGGAAGGCAATATCAGCGGCAATGTTTCCATTGAGGATGCTCTCAACCAGACAGAGTATTATATGGACGGGTCAGAAGACAGTGAACTGAATCTGATCTGAGTAAACAAAAACAGACAGCGCCGGGTTCAGCCCGGCGCATTTAGTATATAAGGAAAAGGATATATTTATGGAAAAGACTGCTGTAATGAAAGAATTTGAGGACATCTGCAAGGTGCCCAGATACTCGTTCCACAATGATAAGATCATAGCTTACTGTATAAAGTGGGCTAAGGACCATGGATTCGAATATATTCATGACGATACAAACGGCAATGTGATCATCAGAAAGGCTGCTGCACCCGGCAAGGAAGACAGGCCAGGTATAGTGCTGCAGGGACATCTGGACATGGTTGCTCAGACGGATCCGGGAGTAGAGCATGACTGGGACAATGAAGGAATAGACTTCTATATTGACGGAGACATGTACAGGGCACATGGGACCACTCTTGGCGCTGACGATGCCGTAGCTCCCGCTATCAGCTTTGCACTGCTGACCAGCCCTGATCTTCAGAACCCGCCTCTGGAAGTACTGCTTACTACTGACGAGGAAGTAGGCATGCTCAGCGTAAAGGATGCGGATCTGACTGTACTGGGTGGCAGATATCTGCTGAATATTGACAGCGGTCCTGAAGGCGTATTTACTGTAGGCTGCGCAGGCGGCTGCCAGCTGCAGGCCAGGGTTCCCAACGAGAAAGAACCTCTTGGAGAAGGCCAGAAGGTATATCAGATAGAGATCGGAGGTCTGAAGGGCGGACATTCCGGTATTGAGATCACCAAAGAAAGAGGCAACGCCCTGAAGATCCTGGGAGAGCTTCTGTACGCAATGGGAGGTCAGATCGAGCTTCGCATCTGTGACCTCAAAGCTGAAGGCAAGGATAACGCTATCAGCGACAACGTGCTCTGCCATATAGCAACATCTGCAGATCAGGAAACTGTTGCCGGTATTGTGAGCGCATGCGAGAAAGACATGAAATTTATCTTCAGAGAGGCTGACCCGGATCTGTATATCAGAGTCAGCGAGGGACATGCTCCTTTCAGACTGAGAGAACAGGCCAATGCAACACTTGCCTCTCTTCTTCATCTGCTGCCTTTTGGCGTTCAGCACTTCGAACAGAGCCTCAAGTCTGTTGAAAGCTCACTGAATCTGGGCCTTGTGGAAACTGATGAAAGATATATCTCTATCATCATTTCCATCAGAAGCTCTGTTCAGGAGCGCAGAGATGAGATCTGCGGTCATATCCGGGATCTGTGCAGAGTCTGCGGTGCGGTCTGCGAAGAACAGGGAAAGAGCTATCCTGCATGGACAGCTGATTATGACAATGATTATCTGAAAAAAGTCAGCGATATATATAAAGACATGTATGGACATGACCCGGTTATTTCAGCAACACACGGAGGACTGGAGTGCGGTTATATCATGACCAGATCCAATATTGAAGCAGCTATTGCTATCGGTCCTTACAGTGAGGGAGAACATACCACAACAGAGGCACTGTCTGTTAGCTCGCTGAACAGAACATTTGAATTTGTAAAGAAAGTAATAGAGACTCTATGAGGATCAAGAACATTGCCAGTGGAAGCTCCGGCAATGCCACTTATATAGGTACTGACAGTACACATATTCTGATAGACGCGGGACTCAGCCGCAAAAGGATCGTTCAGGGTCTGGACGAGGTAGGGCTGAGTCTGAAGGATCTGGATGCGATACTGGTAACGCATGAGCATGTAGACCATATCAGCGGTATCGGAGTCATAGAAAGATCTGTGGACGTTCCCATTTACGCTACCAGAGGTACACTGAACGGTATCAGCATGAACAGGAGTCTGGGTGTGTTCGATTGGGATGTTTTCTGTGAGATCATACCTGACAGGCCATTTGAGATAGGTGATATCAGCATAGAACCGCTCCATATTTATCATGACGCTGCTGACCCGGTGTGCTTCCGTCTGGAAAATGATGGGAAGAGCTTTGCTCTGGTCACAGACCTGGGCGAGTACGATGATTATCTGCTGAGTCATCTGAAAGGACTGGATGGAATACTGCTGGAAGCAAATCACGATGTCCGCATGCTGGAGGTAGGTCCTTACCCATATCCTCTGAAGCAGAGGATACTGGGAAAATATGGTCATCTGTCCAACGAAAGCAGCGGAAGACTGCTTGCGGAAGTACTGCATGATAATATAAAATATATTATGCTGGGACACCTGAGCAGGGAGAACAATACCAGAGACCTGGCCAGACTGGCGGTTGAGACAGAGAGCGATACTGCCGACAATATCTATTCTGGAAGAGATTTCGAGATTCACGTGGCATATCGCGATATGCCTTCAGCACTTGCAGAAATATAAAACAGATTGAGGTTAATATGAACAGGACGATCATTACTGTAGTTGGAAAAGACAGAGTTGGCATTATCGCCGCGGTATGTTCCTATCTGGCAGAGGCACAGATCAATATTCTGGACATCTCGCAGACTATCACTGGCGGGTTCTTCAACATGATGATGATAGTCGATATCACCGGCTCACCGCTGAAGTTCGGTGAGATCACAGATGGTCTGAACACTGTGGCAGAGGAACTGGGAATGCAGATAAAGATGCAGAAGGAAGATATCTTCGACGCAATGCACCGGGTGTAGATTATGATCAATATATACGAAGTTAGTGAAACCAATACCATGATCATGAGGGACAACCTGGATGTGAGGACCATCACACTGGGCATATCCCTTCTGGACTGTATAGACGATGATCTGGACAGGCTGTGTGACAATATTTACAGAAAGATCACTGAGACTGCCAGAGATCTGGTATCCTGCGGACAGGAGATCGAAGCTGAGCTGGGTATCCCAATCGTAAATAAGAGGATCTCAGTGACACCGATATCACTGATCGGAGGCAGCGCCTGCCATAGCCCGGAGGATTTCGTCCGTATAGCGAAGATTCTGGACAGGGCTGCTGTGGAGGTAGGCGTGAATTTCCTCGGAGGTTATTCCGCAATAGTATCCAAAGGTCAGACCAGGGCGGATGAACTGCTGATCAGATCCATACCGCAGGCCCTGAAAGAGACAGAAAGAGTATGCTCATCTGTCAATCTGGGTTCCACCAAGACAGGCATCAATATGGATGCAGTGAAACTGATGGGTGAAATCATCAAGGAGACTGCATATGAGACCAGGGACAGAGACTCACTGGGATGTGCGAAGCTGGTGGTATTCTGCAATGCTCCGGATGACAATCCGTTCATGGCAGGTGCCTTCCATGGAGTGAGTGAGGCAGATGCTGTTATAAATGTAGGTGTATCCGGTCCCGGTGTTGTCAAGGCAGCACTTGAGAAGATCAGAGAAGAGAACTTCGAGGTACTGTGCGAGACTGTCAAGAAGACCGCATTCAAGGTAACCAGAGTAGGTCAGCTTGTAGCCAGACGCGCATCAGAAATGCTGGGTATTCCATTCGGTATAGTGGATCTGTCACTGGCGCCTACACCTGCTGTGGGAGACAGTGTGGCAGATATCCTCTGTGAGATGGGTCTGGAGAAGGCCGGAGCTCCCGGAACCACGGCTGCGCTCGCGCTTCTCAATGATCAGGTCAAAAAGGGCGGAGTCATGGCATCTTCATATGTGGGAGGACTCTCAGGAGCCTTTATTCCTGTCAGTGAGGACGCGGGAATGATCGAAGCAGTTGAATGCGGAGCGCTGACTCTGGAAAAGCTCGAGGCCATGACATGTGTCTGCTCGGTAGGACTGGATATGATCGCAGTTCCCGGAGACACAGAAAGTTCAACTATTTCAGGCATAATCGCTGATGAGGCTGCTATAGGCATGGTCAATCAGAAGACTACAGCTGTCCGTATCATACCTGTTTTTGGTAAGAATATCGGAGACACAGTGGAGTTCGGAGGCCTGCTGGGCCATGCGCCTGTCATGCCGGTCAATGGTTTCGACTGCAGCGCCTTTATCAGCCGTGGAGGCAGGATCCCTGCCCCGATACATAGTTTTAAGAACTGATCCTGGCGCGGCTGTGAACCTCGCTGCGGGGTTCCTTCCTCGGCACGGATATGT
>JAZUNG010000161.1:0-32427 GCA_045604025.1 Lachnospiraceae bacterium
CTTGGCTCACAGAACGACATGGCTACGATCCGACTTTGGATGCCAAGATCCTGGTTTCAGGCGGACGTGGCATGGGAAATGCTGAGAACTTCGCTATCCTGAAGGAGCTGGCAGACGCACTCGGCGGAGAGATCTCGTGCTCACGTGCAGTTGTTGACGCAGGCTGGCAGCCGAAAGACCTTCAGGTAGGTCAGACCGGCAAGACCGTACGTCCTCAGCTCTATATCGCATGCGGCATCTCAGGAGCTATTCAGCACCTTGCAGGCATGGAAGAGTCCGATGTGATCATAGCGATCAACAAGGATGAGACCGCGCCTATCTTCGAGGTTGCTGATTACGGCATCGTAGGCGATGTCTTCAAGATCGTTCCAGAGCTGACAAAGAAGATCAAAGAGATCAAGGCAGCCAAGGCCTGAACCGTCTGAAAGATCAGCCTTGTGTTTTCAGGTGATCAACACCTTAGATAAGTGGCAGGCTATTGTCTGGAACATTACATGTAATAAGTATTGGCTTTTGTCAGGAACACTACATGTAATAAGTATTGGTTTTTGTCAGGATCATCCTACGTATTGATTGAATGATCAAGTAGCAGATGCCTTGATAACTTAATAGTATCAGTAACAGAACTGCTGAGAGTCTGAGTGTTCAGATCTCAGCAGTTTTTTCTTGGTTATTTTAAGTGAAATTGTTACATTTCCAGTAAATAAGCACTTTGTAACAATACTGCAGAGGTAGTTTATTTAATCCCCACGAACGATGTTGTTACACATTGTTAGTTTTACTGGATTGTAACAATATCTGCAACCTAAATAGATGTCTGAATGGCAATAGAATTGTTACAAACTGAGCTGAAAAGTACTTTGTAACAATAATGAGCTTTCGGCAGAATGCTGGAAAGATAAGGAGATTGTTACAAACTGATTTGAATGGCGTTTTGTAACAATGATTAGCTGTCAACAAGATGCCGGGATGCCCTTGGGATTGTTACAAGCAGGTCTGAGCAGCACATTGTAACAATAATGAGCTATCAGAAAAATACCAGGGTGCCTTTGAGATTGTTATAAGCAGGTTTGAATAGCTATTTGTAACAATATTAGTGTATATATTAACAAGAATCAAAGAGGATAATATTGTTACACTTAGTTGATTAGTTTGCTATATAACAATTTACCATGCTGCTAAAACACTATTCCGAAAAATAGCATTGGATGAATCTCTGACAGGCAATTGTATCGAGAGGATTCCGTTTGGATTCAGAAGCAAAAAGCAAGGTCTTGCCTGGCAGAAAACCAGCAAGAATATAGTTTTTGATCTTTTCTATATTTGTTGACCGATAATTCAGCTTCATCTGCAGCTGCGGGTCAATATTATCAGATGAATCGATTTCATCTGAATCAGGCATCAATCCAAGATATTCGAAAACTATCATTTCACCAGTAACCGGGTGAAAGATTAAAAAATCCGGATGGTAGATCCGCCCGTTAACTATGAGCTCAGCTTCATAAATAAACAATAATCCAGACCGATAAAGCTCATCCGCGTAGATAGCTTCGGATTTTGAACGGACCTTTATCCCACAAAGGGTTTTGATCACTCGTTCTTCCTGATGATCTGCAGTCGGATGATCAGGCTCATATTTCCAACGCACAATCTGATCATCTCCTTTGATGATCTGCTGCATCAGTATCTCATAGGCTTTCGGATATTTCTTCACACTGTTGATCCAGTCAAGGTTCTTCAAAAGAGAAAGGCCGATCCTACCATAAACAGCTCCCCATTCTTCAGCCAGGATCTTATGACCTTCATGTTTATTAAGAAATTCATCTGCTGAGCTGGTCCCATCAAATATTTCCAGATATGAGTTGATCGCAAGAAGTTCTTTTTTTATATCAGCCAGTTTCCTTTTACGTACCGATTTTGCAGCCAGTCGCCTGGCCAGATTTCGATTTGCTTTAATAATGTATACGGGATCGTTTCTTCCGATACGGTATCTGTAGTTGTATGAACGTCCCTGTTTAGATGCGAGAAGAGTACCAGGAGGAGCCTTATCCAACTGCATTTCCAGGGTTCTCTGGATCTGCATTAGCTCACTGCGCCTGGATTGAATGTATTCATATGATGTCATATTTACCTCCTGAGTTTATGTTGTGGGAATAGTTATGGCAATTTGATCAGATACAGATCACTGGATTGTAGAGATGGTTTATGGTAGATCTGAATATAAATATGGATATCGAAACCGCAAATACCTGTGATAGCAACCGAATATGAATGCAGTGATCAAAAGTACAAATACCTGTGACAGTAGCTGGCTAAAATGTAATGCTTTGAACAAATGATGATTAATCGATGTGATCTCAACAGATTGATCAGTATTGTCATAACAGTATAACGGGAAAAACTACGATCCGGAATTGATCATACAAAATAGCATTAAACAGAACAGTATAATGGTTCTGAATGAGACCTCGGAAATTAGATCTCAGAGTATGTATTTAGATTATAGATTTGGAAAATAATTGTCAAGACAGTTTTGCAATATTGTGGATAAACAATTAATGATCATTGTTATAAACATTCTTAATATTCAATTTGTAACAATGATAGTAACAGATATATCAGAAAACAAAGCTGGCTGATTGTTACAAACTTGCTTAATTATCAATTTGTAACAATAATAATAACGGATAGACCAGAAAACAAAGCTGGAAAACTGTTACAAACTAGCATAAACGCAAAATTGTAACAATAGCAGAAGCGATATAATGTGAAATAGGATCAGAATTATTGTTCCAAACATGGCAAAATGTCAGAACGTAACAACAAGGGCATAAGAGAACCAATTGATAATATGCAGTTTATTGTTACAATATCTTCTTTAATGTCAGTTTGTAACAATTATGATCGTAAAGCGTTGCAAGAAACAGGGGATCTGATATGAGTCCTGCAAACATTTGTTATGGAAATAATCCATGAAAGGGGATAAAATAACTAAGTTAGTGCATTATATAATCAGGCATTTGGTCTGCTGATGTAATATATCAGAGGTTTTAATATGACATTTATCAATGATCTGTAATATAGTGATTAATGATAGTAGTCTAACTGTACGCATAGCGCGCAGTCCAAAACGGAGAGTGCAACATGGTATTTAGTTCGGCGATCTTCATACTGCTGTTTCTGCCGATCGTTTTTATCTTAAACTGGATATTCAGGAAAAAAGGCTCCAACATCCTGCTGCTGATCGCCAGCCTGGTATTTTATGCATGGGGAGAGCCTGTTATGGTACTGCTCATGATCGCGTCTATAGTGATCAACTGGGCAGCCGGATTTGCAATCTCCAGAACAGACGGAGCTATAAAAAGGCTTATCCTGATCCTGGGGGTGGTCTGCGATCTGGGCATACTGGGGTACTACAAGTATGCCGGATTCTTCGCATCCACGTTCAATTCCATATTTGGCCAGGATATTATCCCTGCCTTGCAGATAGCGCTCCCTATAGGAATATCATTCTTTACATTCCAGGCTATTTCATATATCGCAGATGTATACAGAGGTGAAACCGAAGGCTCGAAGAGCATCATAAACGTAGCTCTGTACATATCGTTCTTCCCCCAGCTGATAGCAGGTCCCATAGTAAAATACCGCGATATCAATAAACAGATCGAATCCCGCCACATGACCTGGCAGATGTGCGCTGACGGATTCCGCAGATTCATCTACGGACTGGGTAAGAAGGTCCTGATCGCCAATGTTCTGGGCCTGTGCGTCGATACCATTTATTCATACGATATAGCTGTGATCGATACTTTGGCAGCATGGATAGCAGCGCTGGTCTATACTCTGCAGATCTACTATGACTTCTCCGGTTATTCAGACATGGCCATCGGTCTGGGCAAAATGTTCGGATTCAATATCATGGAAAACTTCAACTATCCATATATGTCCAGGTCCGTATCCGAATTCTGGAGAAGATGGCATATCTCCCTGGGGTCGTGGTTCCGCGAATATGTATATATCCCTCTGGGAGGTAATCGCATAAGCAGTGCCAGAACATATCTCAATCTGGCGATAGTATTTCTGCTGACCGGACTGTGGCATGGGGCAGACCTGTCATTTATCATCTGGGGCCTGTTCCACGGATTCTTCGCGATCATAGAACGTCTGGGATTCAGAAAAGCTCTTGAAAAGACCAGAGTAATTTCGGTCATCTATACAGACCTGGTAGCTATATTCGGATGGGTGCTGTTCAGGTCAGGTAATACGCTGTTGGGACTCGGCATGATGTCCCGCATGGTCATGCCGTGGAAATATGCTCAGATCTCAACCCCGCTGGGCGGTTATCTGGACATAAAAACGATAGTAGTATTCGTGATCGCGGTACTGGGCATGGGTATCCTGAAGACAGCAGTCCCTCAGAAGCTGAAAGACCGGTGGAGATCTTCTGCTCCGGAAGCCATTTACTGCATGATCATACTGGGACTGTGTATAGCGTCAATAGCCAGCGATACATACAATCCGTTCATATATTTCCAATTCTGACAAAGGAGCAGCCTTGAAAAAACTGAGTGCAGGTTCAAAGATAATAATGATAGCATTCATAGCGATGATAGTTCTTTCATTGCTGTGGTGGTTTGTGCTGCGCCAGTTTGTCGTAACTGAAAACAATGAGAACAGGGAGATGGCAGAAAGACCTGTCTTCACGATCAGCGGGTATCCTGAGTTCTCCGGAAAATACACTGAGTATTTCAATGACAACCTCCCCTTAAGGAACACACTGATCAGAATCAATAACGGACTGGACTATTTTCTGTTCAAAAGGTCTGCAAATGAAGATGTCATCATTGGAGAGGATGGCTGGCTGTTTTACAGCAAACAGTCAGACGGTGCCCCTATGGACAACTATCTGGGAAATGACCTGCTTTCAGAAGATGAGCTGCAGGCTCTGGCTGCAAACTGCGTGGCACAGAGAGACATTCTGAAGGAGCAGGGCAGGGAATTCGTGATATTTATAGCACCTAACAAGGAACGGATATACAGCGCTCAGATGCCGTCGCTCTATGGTCCTCCTGCAGAGCATTACAGAGCGCTTCAGATCTGTGAATACCTGAAGCAGCATACCGATCTGAGAGTTGTATACCCTTACGCCGAACTCACAGAGGCAAGAGACACGCTGAGCGAGAACATATACTATAAAACGGATACACACTGGAACTACATCGGCGGATATGTCGGTGCGTCAGCTCTGATGAGGGAACTGGGAGTCGACATGCTGGACATTACGGATATAACTGTCACAGATACCGGAGATACGTCGGGTGACCTGGCGGATATGCTGGCTCTCGGAGGTCTGCTGCGTTCAGGTGACAGAGAGTACCATGTATCCGGATATGACACACACAACGTGCAGAGCAGTGAATGGGATTTCTGGGGCTCACTGGTCTACAGCGCTGAAAATGCAGATCCCAGAAGTATATATGTGATCAGGGATTCTTTCTGTACACATATGGCTCCGTATATCGCCAGCCAGTTTAGCAGCAGCTGTATGCGCCATGTGGATGCATACTCTGCAGATGATATGGAAGAGTATGATCCTGACATAGTAGTATTCGAGACTGTTGAGAGATATGCATACAAGCTGATGGATTTTTCCATTGGCCGGAATTAAGCTGTATTTGCCGTAATTCTTTGAAATTCGGCATTGATTGCATATGAGATTTGCTTTATAATAGCAGAACATGTGACGGACGGTTCGAACGCCGAAAAGCGGCTTTCGGATTGTTTTTGGTCTGTCATATTAAGACTTTACAGAATAATAGATTAGGAGCCATAGATGAATATTTTATTCTTCCTGACACCCAAGAGTGACGTTGATTTTATCAACGATGACGCCTCGCTTTTAAAGACACTGCAGAAGATGCAGGAGAGAAACTATTCGGCCATACCTATTGTCAGTAAGACAGGGAAATATATCGGTACCATCCAGTCCGGAGATATCCTGGGCTGTATTAAGGAGAATTTCAACCTCAGCCTCGCAGACGCGGCGGACCTGCCTCTGCGCAACATCAAGAGGATACGTGACAACAAGGCTATCAATGCAAACTCCCGCATTGAAGATATATTTGAAACCATACTGAATCAGAACTTCATACCTGTAGTTGATGACGATGACAGCTTCATAGGCATCATTACCAGAAGTGACGTGATGAAGTATATTCTTGATACATACACCAAAGGAGACAAATAACACGATGGAAGAACGCAATGTTTATGACATCCTGGAAGAGAGAGGATTTATTGCTCAGTGCACACATCCTGAGGAACTTAGAGAACTTCTGGGCAGGGAGAAGGTTAAATTCTATATAGGCTTTGACGCTACTGCGGATTCACTGACAGCAGGACATTTCCTGACTATCATGGCTATGATGCATATGCAGAAGGCCGGACATGTTCCGGTAGCTCTGATGGGCGGCGGTACCACTATGGTAGGCGACCCTTCGGGCAAGACTGAAATGCGTAAGATGATGACCAAGGAGACTATAGACCACAATGTTGAACGCTTCAAAGAGCAGATCGGCAGATTTCTGGACACATCAGAAGGCAAGATGATATTTGAAAACAACGCGGACTGGCTGCTCAGCCTGAACTACGTAGAATTCCTGCGTGAAGTCGGCGTGCATTTCTCTGTTAACAGAATGCTCACAGCTGAGTGTTATAAACAGCGTATGGAGAAGGGACTGACGTTCTTCGAGTTCAACTATATGATCATGCAATCCTATGACTTCCTGAAGCTGAACCAGATGCATGGTGTATGCCTGGAGATGGGCGGAGACGATCAGTGGTCCAATATCATCGGCGGTGTTGAGCTGATCAGAAGAAAAGAGCAGAAGCCGGCATACGGACTGACACTTACCCTCCTGACCACATCAGACGGTGTCAAGATGGGCAAGACTGTAAAAGGTGCGCTGTGGCTGGATCCTCTGAAGACATCTCCTTACGAGTTCTACCAGTACTGGAGAAATATTGAGGATGTCAAGGTTGAAGAGTGCCTGGGTCTCCTGACATTCCTTCCTATGGATGAGGTGAGGCGTCTCGGAGCGCTCGAAGGTGCCGAGATCAACCATGCCAAGGAAGTTCTGGCATATGAGATCACGAAGATCGTTCATGGTGAGGAAGAAGCCAGAAAGGCACAGGAGGCTGCCAGAGCAGTATTTGCAGGCGGCGGTGTCAGCGATGACATGCCCACTATCCAATATACAGCAGATGAATTTGCTGCAGGTATAGGTGTAATAAAGGCTCTCGTAGATACAGGCATGGCACCCACCAACAGCGAAGCCAGAAGACTGATCCAGGGCGGCGGCGTCATCGTCAACGATGAAAAGGTTACAGATGTTTACAGAACTCTGACAGATTCCGACCTTACAGACAATTACCTTGTACTCAAGAAGGGCAAGAAGAAATCATACAAGATCATTGTAAAATAAACGGAGGCATATTTTGAGACCATCATACACAGTAAATGAATTAAGACAGATGTATCTGGACTTCTTTGAGAGCAAGGGTCATCTGATCATGAAGAGCTTTTCACTGGTACCACACAATGACAACAGTCTGCTGCTGATCAATGCAGGTATGGCACCGCTTAAACCATATTTTACAGGTCAGGAAGTACCTCCGAGGAAGAGAGTGGCAACCTGTCAGAAATGTATCCGTACAGGTGATATCGAGAATGTCGGCAAGACAGCACGTCACGGAACATTCTTCGAGATGCTGGGCAACTTCTCATTCGGCGATTATTTCAAGCTGGATGCACTGAAGTGGACCTGGGAGTTCCTTACAGAGCATGTAGGACTGGAGCCTGACAGACTGTATCCTTCAGTATATCTGGACGATGACGAAGCGTTCGAGATCTGGAACAAGGTTATCGGTGTTCCTGCTGACAGGATCTACCGTTTCGGCAAGGAAGACAACTTCTGGGAGCACGGCGCAGGTCCCTGCGGCCCCTGCTCTGAAGTTTACTATGACAGAGGCGAGAAGTATGGCTGTGGAAAGCCCACCTGTACTGTAGGCTGTGACTGTGATCGTTACATGGAAGTGTGGAATGACGTATTCACACAGTTCGAGGGCGACGGCAAGGGTGGATATACTGAACTTGCTACCAAGAATATTGATACAGGTATGGGTCTTGAGCGTCTGGCAGTAGTTTCACAGAACGTTGATTCCATCTTTGATGTGGACTCCATCCGCGCCATCCGTGACAGAGTCTGTGAAGCAGCCGGTGTTGTATATCATACAGATGAGAAGAAGGATATCTCTATCCGTCTGATCACTGACCATATCAGAAGCGCAACTTTCATGATCTCTGATGGTATCAATGCTTCCAATGAGGGACGTGGATACGTACTGCGCCGTCTGATCAGAAGAGCTGCAAGACACATCAGAATGCTGGGTATAGCTGATCATTTCATGCCTGTTTTAAGTGAAGTGGTCATCGAGTGCTCCAAGGATGCATATCCCGAGCTGGAAGAGAAGAAGGCCATGATCCTGAAGACCCTTGATGACGAGGAGACCAAGTTCTACAAGACTCTGGATCAGGGAATGAAGATCCTTGGCGATATGATCTCAAAGACCAGGGATGAAGGAAAGAGTGAGCTTTCAGGAGCTGATGCCTTCAAGCTTTATGATACATATGGATTCCCTCTGGATCTGACTCAGGATGTACTGGAAGATGAGGGTATGACAGCAGATGTGGAAGGTTTCGAGGCAGCTATGCAGAAGCAGAGAGAGACTGCCAGGGCAGCCAGAAAGACCACAAACTACATGGGTGCAGATGCAACTGTATATGAAGAGCTGCCTACACTTCCCGCAACAGTATTTACAGGATATGACGTACTGAAGGATTCTTCCGAGATCATTGCCATGACTACAGAGGATGCCGTATGTCAGACACTCGCTGAAGGCGATATAGGAACTATTATTGTTAAGAACACACCTTTCTATGCCACCAAGGGTGGTCAGGAAGCAGACGGTGGTATCATCACAACTGCTACGGGCGAGTTTGAGGTGAAGGATGTTATCGCGCTGGCAAATGGCGTAACCGGACACGTAGGTGTAGTCACCAGTGGTCAGTTTATTGTAGGAGACCATGTTGAGCTGGCAGTAAATGAGCTGATGAGAGGCTCCACAGCCAGAAACCACAGCGCTACGCATCTTCTTCAGGCAGCCCTCAGAAAGGTTCTCGGAGACCATGTTGAGCAGGCCGGATCGTTTGTAAATGCAGACAGACTGAGATTCGACTTTACTCATTTCTCTGCCATGAGCACAGATGAGATCAGACAGGTTGAACAGATCGTTAATGAGAAGATAGAAGAAGCCATACCTGTAGTTACAGAGGTTATGGGTATCGAAGAGGCCAAGAAGAGCGGAGCCATGGCTCTGTTCGGAGAGAAATACGGAGATGAAGTCCGCGTAGTTGAGATGGGCGACTTCTCCAGAGAGCTCTGCGGCGGAACTCATGTATCTTCTACAGGCACAATCGGCATGTTTAAGATCGTATCTGAAGGCTCTGTTGCCAGTGGAGTCAGAAGAATAGAAGCCATCACAGGTCAGGCGGTACTGGAGCACTTCAATCAGATCGAGGCTGCATACAATGAAGCAGCAGCAATCGCAAAGGTTACTCCTGACAAGCTCTCGCAGAGGATCACAGATCTGCAGAATCAGATCAGAGAGCTTTCAAATGAGCTGGAGCAGATGAAGAGCAAGGCTGCAAAAGATTCACTGGGCAGCGTTGAGGCGATCACTGTTAATGATATCCAGCTGGTAACAAAGAGGGTTGACGGAGTAGATGTTGCAGGCCTCAGAAACCTGGGAGACCAGATCAGAGATCAGATAGGTGAAGGCGTTGTAGTCCTGGCATCTGAAAATGACGGCAAGGTCAATCTGATCGTAACTGTAACCGATGGAGCCATCTCCAAAGGCGCTCATGCAGGCAATATCATCAAGGCTATCGCTCCTATGGTAGGCGGTGGCGGCGGCGGACGTCCGAATATGGCACAAGCAGGCGGCAAGGATCCTTCCGGTATCGAGAAGGCTCTGGAAGCCGTAAAGACACTGCTCTGATCTGAGATAAGAGGAGATATACATGCTCTTACGCTGCAGCAAATGCGGTTCATATATTGATAATCACAATAACGTATGTCCTGTATGTGGGACTGTAGTTGATGTTGTCGAAAAAAGCGAGGTTATCCAGGCAGAGATCGGCAACAAGATCGACATGTTCCTGAATGATCAGGACGATCATCTGAAGACCACTCCGGACGGAGTCGATATGCAGAACGGGCAGCTGGATGTATCTAAGACATCCAGAGTTTCCGATACGATCAAGTTCAACGAGGCCGATAACGACAGCGTTTTCAAGGTGGTTACCGTAACTGCGGGAAAGCAGCAGCTGAATGAGGATGAGACAGATTCCGAAGATCTTCTGGACGAGCTGATCCGTGAATCCGGCGGAGATACCGGATATGACGGACCGAAGGATTTCGATATAGATGAACTGGAAGAGCTGAAGGAAAAGAGAGCATTAAGTACCGGTGCTCTGATAGCTATAATTGCAGGCGGAGTGGTCG
This sequence comes from Lachnospiraceae bacterium, assembly GCA_045604025.1. Lineage (GTDB taxonomy): Bacteria > Bacillota > Clostridia > Lachnospirales > Lachnospiraceae > RGIG5612. The sequence continues at coordinate 10,626 of JAZUNG010000161.1, forward strand.
TAGTTGCTCTGATCATACTTCTGATCACAGGAGTTTTCGGAAGGATCTTTTCGGGAGGAGAAAATGAAACTCCTGTCGCAACCGAGACTACGAAAGAGACTGAGACAGAAACAGCCGTACAGGACGTGATCACTGCATCTGTTGAAGATGGTGGCACTTATATGACGCCCCTCGAGATCACTCTGTCATCTTCCATGAAAGGGGCCATCTACTATACTCTGGACGGTACGGAGCCATCCAGATATTCAAAGAGATATACAGGCCCTGTAAAGATCTCGGAGGGAGACCTGAGATCTGATGAGCAGAAGTTTACGCTCAGAGCGATCTCACTGGATCCGTCTGCCAATCATATAGGCAGCTTTGAAACAGTTTTTACCGTGAAGATAGAGGAGGTTGAACCCCCTGTATTCTCATTGAGCGGAGGGGACTATACTTCTGCTCAGAGCATATCGATCACGGCTCAGGAAGGGGCAGTCATCTACTATACATATGACGGCTCGACCCCGGATGAGAATTCAGCCAGATATTCAGGTCCCATCAGCATGATGAGAGGCAACAATATACTGTCTGCGATAGCTGTGAAGAACGGCAGAGTCAGTGAGGTATCTCAGGCAGTTTATGATCTGGTCATAGAGTCTCAGGTATCCAGAGAGGTTGCTCAGGAACTGATAGAAGCATACCTGATCGGTGAAGGTTATCTCTCTGAGGATGATATACCGGATAGGAGCGCTACTAAGGAACCTGAAACAGAATCTGCCAAAGAAGATGAGGACAGCTCTGAGAGCACTTCCGCAGAGGAAGAAACAACAGCTCCTGAAACAGAGTCCGAGACTGAAGATGACCATGAATATTATCGTCTCATCTACTCAGGAACCACTCTGATAGGAGAGTCTCAGTATCATGTGTTTGAAGTTGATATCATAACAGCTGAAAAAGAGCAGACTGATTCCTTCTATCTGGGCGTGGAAGACCAGAATGGCGGCATAGAACATCTTTCAAGAGATGGCAACTGGTATAGTATTGAATAATGATCAGGATCATTGCAGTGGGCAGGATCAAAGAGAGATTCTTTGAGGATGCCATAGCTGAATATACTAAGAGACTTTCAGCATATACCAGACTGAATATTATTGAAGTAGCAGATGAAAAATGTCCGGAGAATATCTCTGGCAGACAGGCAGATCAGATCAGGTCGAAGGAAGCCGAACGCATACTGAAGGCGATCAGAGATACCGACTATGTGATCACACTGGAGATCCTTGGGAAATCCATGAACTCAGAAGCGTTTGCGGAGACGATCAGCGATCTGACTGCGCATGGTCACTCGGATATTGCATTTGTTATCGGAGGCTCTATCGGCCTTGGGAAAGAAGTATCCGAAAGAGCTGATATGAAGCTCAGCTTTTCTGATATGACATTTCCGCATCAGCTGATGAGGGTCATTCTGCTCGAACAGATCTATCGTGCGTTAAGGATCATCCGGAACGAGCCATATCACAAATGAGCTCCTTTTATGAGGTGCTGAATTCTTTTGACATATAACTGAAATCCTTTATAATATGTATATATTTTACAGACCAGTGGAGGAATGATTTATGGAAGACAAGGCTTTCATGGTTTATGAATATGATGGCATCGGTGAGGTGCGTATGACAGAGGATACCGTAGCCAGGATCGCTGCGCTGGCAGCAGTTGAGGTTGACGGAGTAGATTCTCTTGCAGGAGGTCTCACACGTGAGAGCATCCCGAAGACCAGCCGTAAGAGTCTGGCATCTGCAGTTGACATTGCATGCAGGGATGATGCACTGGATATCTATCTGTCACTGGTGATCATGATGGGTGTTAATATCCCGTCTGTCTGCACCAATGTACAGGAAAAGGTTAAATCAGCAGTTGAGAGTATTACCGGTCTTTCAGTAGGAGATATAAATATCAAGATCGGTACCATGAAGGTGGAAAAGTAGCATATATGGCAAGAACAGACAGAAGAACCGAATTAAGAGAAGCGGTATTTCTGATCCTATTCAGGCTTGATTTTCATGATGAGACTGAGATCAGAGAGCAGGTAGATGACTTCTTTGAAGGAGAGGACGAGTTCACTGAAGAAGAACAGCAGTATATCTTCCGAAAGGTCATGAATGTAGTGCTCCGTATCAAAGAGATTGATGCAGCACTGGATGAGCTCAGTGTAGGCTGGAAAACAAAGAGAATGACAAAGGTCGATCTGACGGTGCTCAGACTGGCTTATTATGAGATAACCTTTGATGATCAGGTCCCCCCGGCTGCAGCTATCAATGAGGCTGTTGAGCTGGCAAAGAGCTATGGAACTGACAGCAGCGGTTCATTTGTAAACGGAATCCTTGCAAAAGCAGTTAAGGGATGAAGGAACAAAGAAATATTTATACAGTCAAACAGGTCAATTCTTATGTAAAGCGGATGTTCGAAGATGACTTCGTACTCCGCAGTATTTACATAAAGGGTGAGATCTCAAACTGCAAATACCATTACTCCGGTCATATTTATTTTTCTCTGAAAGATGAATCCGGAGTAATTTCAGCTGTAATGTTTGCATCCAACGCTGCCGGGCTGAAGTTCAAAATGACAGATGGCATGCAGGTCGTAGTCTATGGCAATGTATCTGTTTATGAACGAGACGGCAGATATCAGTTGTATGCACGTTCGGTAGAGCAGGCAGGGGAAGGGGACCTGTACAGGCAGTTTGAAGAACTGAAGACGCGTCTGGAAGAGATGGGGCTGTTTTCTGAAATATATAAGAAACCCATCCCGCGGTTTGGCATGAAGATAGGTATTGTTACGGCCAGAACCGGCGCAGTTATAAAAGACATTTATAACGTGGCATCCAGACGTAATCCATACTGCAGACTCTATCTGTATCCTGCTCAGGTTCAGGGTGAGGGAGCAGCGGAGACTATTGTAAGAGGCATTGAGTATCTGGACCGGAAAGATCTGGACTGTATCATAGTGGGCAGGGGCGGAGGATCCATAGAAGACCTGTGGTGTTTCAATGACGAGCGTGTTGCCAGAGCTATATTTGACGCGCAGACTCCCATCATATCCGCTGTCGGACATGAAACAGATTTTACGATCGCGGATTTTGTTGCGGACCTCAGAGCGCCTACCCCATCGGCGGCAGCTGAGCTGGCAGTATTTGACTATGAGAAGTTCCTGCAGGATCTGGACAGATTCAGATACTCACTGGACCTGTCCATGGAAATGAAACTGCGCTCGTACAGAGACAGGCTCAGGATGAAGAAGCTCCTTCTGGACAGTCTCTCACCGGAGAGTATGCTCGTAAAAGATAGGCAGAGGCTGAACGAAGCACGTCATGTGTTGACAATGCTGATGAACAATACTCTCAGAGACCGAAAGGAGATGCTGGGAGTGCTGGCAGAAAAGCTGAACGGAATGTCACCACTTAAGAGGCTGGCAGAAGGGTATGCATTTGTGGAAGGTCCTTCTGGCAAGGCACTTCGCAGTGCGAAAGATGTGCAGACAGGTGACAGTATAGAAGTACATTTAAGCGACGGAACATTAAGCGCATCTGTAGATGAGGTGCGCATGCGATCATAACTGATGCAGAAAGGAAGCCGGAATATGGGCAGCCAGACAGAGAATAAAACAGGCGAAGAACAGTCACTGGAAGAGATATTTGCTTCTATAGACAGTATCATAAATGATCTTCAGGAGCAGGAGCTCTCTCTTGAGGATACATTCGCCGGATACAAAAAGGGCGTCGAGCTGGTTGAACTGGCAGGCAAAAAGATCGAGAAGATCGAGTGTGACATCAAAATACTCGGCCAGGAAGAGCAGGCACAGTAAGATGGATGACAGACTGCTGGCAAAAAGAGCCGCTCTCATTGAAGAGATCATCTATTCATATCTCCCCGAGGGAGGAGCGTATGACAGTCTGATCACAGACGCTGTCAGCTATTCAGTTAAGGCAGGCGGAAAGCGTCTGCGTCCCCTGATCATGCAGGAGACCTGGAAGATGTTCTCAGGCTGCTATGATGAGCGCAGTGGCTGCGATGACAGTGCCGCAGATATGCTGCATGCATTTATGGCAGCTATTGAGTTCATACATACGTATTCACTGGTCCATGATGATCTTCCTGCCATGGATAATGATGATCTGCGCAGGGGAAAGCCTACTACCCACAAGGTCTATGGAGAGGCTTTCGGCGTTCTGGCAGGAGATGCGCTGCTGAATCTGGCATTTGAAACGATAGCATCTGCTATGTCGCAGACAGAAGACGCCGGCCTTCTTAAAAGGGCCGTAAAAGCTTTTCAGATACTGGCATCCAGAGCCGGGATCAGAGGTATGATAGGTGGACAGTGCCTGGACGTATATACAGAGAAAACAGAAGGATCTGATAACGATCTGGACGAGATCAGATATATTTATGAGAACAAAACTGGAGCTCTTCTGGAGGCATCATGTATGATCGGAGCCGTTCTGGCTGGTGCATCCTCAGAAGAGCTGCAGGTGATAGAAGAGTTTGCATCACATGTGGGCATGGCTTTTCAGATCAGAGATGATATACTGGATATTACATCCACTGAAGAGGTATTGGGGAAACCGGTCGGCAGTGATGAAAAAAATCAGAAACAGACCTATGTGACACTTACAGGGCTGGAAAGATCACAGCAGGATGTGGAGAAAGAGACAGAACTGGCCTACAGATGTCTGGATAAACTGCCCTTTAACAGCAGTTTCTTAAGAGATCTGGCAGGCTATCTGATCAACAGGGAAAAATAATGCTTCTTGAGAAGATAAAAAAAGAAAATGACATAAAGAAGATCAGGCCCGAAGACTACGACGAGCTCGCACGCGAGATCCGCAGATTCCTCGTCCGCCATGTCAGTAAGACCGGCGGCCATCTGGGCAGCAATCTGGGTATAGTAGAGCTGACCATGGCCCTTCATCTGGTGCTGGATCTTCCGAAGGACAAGATCATCTGGGACGTAGGACACCAGTCATATGTTCACAAGATGCTGACTGGAAGACAGGACGAGTTTGATACTCTCCGCCAGTACGGAGGCCTGAGCGGCTTCCCCAAACACCGTGAGAATGAATGTGATGCTTTTGATGCAGGACATTCGTCAACATCAATATCAGTTGCGGTAGGTATGGCTCAGGCAGCCAGACTGAAGGGCAATGACTGTACGATCGTAGCCGTGATCGGTGACGGCGCGCTGACCGGCGGCATGGCTTATGAAGCCATCAACAATGCGGCCAGACTGAAACGAAATCTGATCATTATCCTGAATGACAACGAGATGTCTATCTCTGAAAACGTCGGAGGTATGTCTGCTTATCTGTCAGAAGTGCGCGCCGGTGGTACATACAATGACATCAAACTGGGCGTGGTGGATACTCTGGAGAGGATCCCATATGTAGGCGATAAGATGGTCAGAAATATCAAGAAGACCAAGGACAGGATGAAGAGGCTCATCATGCCGGGTACATTCTTTGAGAATCTCGGTATCACATATCTGGGGCCTATTGACGGCCATAATGTCAATCAGTTAAAACGTATTATCAGGGAATGCACCAAACTCGATCACCCCGTGATCATACATATCGGAACGAAGAAAGGCAAGGGCTACAGGTTTGCCGAAGAGAACCCTGCAAAGTTTCATGGAGTCGGACCGTTTGATATCAGAACTGGAGAACTTCTGAACAAATCAGATAAACCGTCGTATTCCAAGGTATTTGCCCAGGCACTGGAAGAAGCGGCCCAGACAAATGATAATATCGTGGCTATCACAGCTGCCATGGCGGACGGAACCGGCCTGAAGAGCTTTTCCGAGAAGTTCCCGGACAGGTTCTTTGATGTGGGCATTGCAGAAGAGCATGCAGTCACATTTGCAGGCGGACTGGCTGCATCCGGGATGAAGCCTTTTGTGGCTATTTATTCCACATTCCTCCAGAGAGCATATGATCAGATACTGCATGATGTATGTCTGCAGAACCTTCCTGTGACATTCTGTATAGACAGAGCCGGTCTGGTTGGAGAAGACGGAGAAACTCACCAGGGACTGTTTGATATCTCATATTTGATGAACATTCCCAATATGAACATACTGGCGCCGAAGAACGGTCAGGAACTGAAGGAAGCTGTTAAGTTCGCTGCTTCTTTCAGCTCACCTCTGGCTATCAGATATCCCAGAGGCACTGCTTCTGACAGTTTTGAAGAATTCAATGCACCGCTCTGTTTTGCCAAAAGTGAGATCATGTATCTGGAGAAAGATATTGCCATTCTGGCAGTCGGTACCATGGTTGAGGTTGGAGCAGAGGTCAGAGACAGGCTGAAGGCAAAGGGATTGAACGTATCTCTGGTCAACGTCCGTTTCGTCAAGCCCATGGATGAGGAAATGCTGGATGAGATACTGAAGAACCATCATACCGTCATTACAATGGAAGAAAATGTGCTTTCGGGCGGATTCGGTGTGATGGCCCTCAAACTGATAAATGACAAGGCATCCGGAACCAGGGTGATCAACTTTGCTGTTTCCAATTCATTCGTGGAACAGGGAAGCCGCAGCGTGCAGATGAAGGAATGCGGCCTGGATGCGGACTCATGTATGGCCAGACTGGAAGAAGAGCTGCAGACGGTGGACAGATGAAAAAGAGACTGGATGTACTGCTGTGTGAACAGAATAGCGAACTGTCCAGGCAGAGAGCGCAGACGATGATCATGAGCGGCATCGTCTATGTCAATAATCAGAAGGAACTGAAGGCTGGTTCCATGTTTCCTGAAGATGCTGTCATAGAGGTGAGGGGAGAGACTCTGAAGTATGTGAGCAGAGGAGGTCTCAAGCTGGAAAAGGCTATGGAGGCATTTGGTCTGAAACTGTCTGGCAGGGTCTGTATGGATATCGGATCGTCTACAGGCGGCTTTACTGACTGTATGCTCCAGAATGGAGCCACCCGCGTATATGCTGTGGATGTAGGCAAGGGCCAGCTCCATTACAAGCTCAGAAATGACGACAGAGTTGTAGTGATGGAGAAGACCAATATCAGACTGGTCACACCTGATATGATCCCGGAAAAGATCGGATTTGCGTCGGTGGATGTATCATTTATCTCGCTTACACTGGTCATTCCGGTCGCGCTGACACTGCTTGATGACAGGAAGGAAATGGTCATGCTGATCAAGCCCCAGTTTGAGGCAGGCAGAGAAAAGGTCGGCAAGAAGGGCGTAGTGAGGGACCCTGCCGTGCATGCGGAGGTCATCCACAAGGTTGTGGATTTTGTGGAAGAAGCAGGACTCTATGTGGCGGGGCTGACATATTCACCGGTCAAGGGGCCTGAGGGCAATATAGAGTATCTGATCCATACACTGGCAGCAGATCAAAATGATACCGGGAAACGGTTTGCAGAAGAAAAGATCAGGCAGACAGTAACAGAGGCTCATACAGCTCTGGATAAATAAAAAGAGGCCGACATGCAGAATTTCGTTTTAATAGCAAATGCACTGAAGGACAACTGCAAGGAAAACGCAGATCATATCATCAGTATCCTGGAAAAACATGGCTGTACTTGCAACGCGTGTATTTTCGCTGAGGACAACAGGGTAACAGGTGCAGGATATATGTATACTGACCCGCACCTGGTGCCTGAGGATACAGATGCTGTGCTGTCACTGGGCGGTGACGGCACATTCCTGCATACATCCAAGGACCTGATCGGGCTGAATCTTCCGGTATATGGCATTAACTTCGGTACGCTCGGATACCTTACTGAAGTTGACGTGGCTGGTTTCGAGCAGGCTCTTCAGGCGATCATTGCAGGAGAGTATGTGGTTGAGGAGAGGATGCTCCTCACATACGAGATATACAAGAACGGGAAATGTGAACATACCGGACTGGCTCTCAATGATGTCGTGATCAACAGATCACTGTCAACCGGTATCGCCCAGTTTGACGTCAGGGTAAACGGACACTTCCTGAATCATTATTCAGCAGACGGAATGATCATTTCCACGCCTACGGGATCTACCGGATACAATCTGTCCGCAGGAGGCCCGGTGGTGCTCCCTACAGCTGAGATAGTTCTGGCAACTCCTATATGCGCGCATACGCTGAATTCGCGTACTGTAGTGCTGCCGGCGGATGTGATACTGGAGATCATCTGCACGGAAAGCAGCAGGGAAAAGCAGCAGGTCAGCTATGCCACTGTAGACGGTGAAGCAGGTATCCAGCTGGATGAAGGTGATGTGGTCAGAACCATGAGAGCTATGAGCACAGCAAAGATAATCAAGACAAATAAGATCAGTTTTATAGAGAATCTTGGAAAGAAGATGAGGTAAATAGATGAAGAAACCGGTATTACTGTTGATCCTGGACGGATATGGACTGTCCGACTATACGGAAGGAAATGCTGTGAGGGCAGCCAGAACTCCGCATATAGATGCGCTTATGGAAGAATATCCCTTTGTAAAGGGATTGGCTTCCGGCCTGGCAGTAGGACTGCCTGAAGGCCAGATGGGCAATTCAGAGGTAGGACATCTGAATATGGGTGCGGGAAGAGTCGTATACCAGGACCTTACACGTATTACCAAATCCATCGAAGACGGAGATTTCTTCGAAAAGCCCGAACTGCTGGGAGCCATACGGAACTGTATAGACAATGGATCGGACCTCCATATATTCGGCCTGCTTTCTGACGGAGGCGTGCACAGCCTGAACAGTCATCTGTATGCAGTGCTGGATATGGCCAGAAGAAACGGTCTGGACAGAGTATACGTGCATGCATTCATGGATGGCAGAGATACATCTCCTACTTCAGGCATAGGATATATCCGCGAACTGGTCAGCGAGTGTGAGAAGTATACCGGTAAGATCGCTACCATCACAGGCAGATACTGGGCAATGGACCGTGATAACAGATGGGAGCGTGTGGAAAGAGCCTATGCTGCTCTGACCAGAGGCGAAGGAAAGACCGAGCATGACCCGGTACAGGCCATGGAAAACACCTATGCAGCAGGTATCACTGATGAGTTTATCGAGCCGACTGTCATCATGAACGGTGATCAGCCTACAGCTGTCATCAAGGACGGCGATTCATGTATCTTCTTTAATTTCAGACCTGACAGGGCCAGGGAGATCAGCCGGACATTCTGCTGTGATGACTTCAACGGGTTTGACAGAGGTGAGCGCATTAAGACTGAGTATGTATGCTTTACAGAGTATGATGTAACTATCCCGAACAAGAAGATCGTCTTCAAGGAAGAAGAGATAGAGGATACATTTGGTCAGTTCCTGGCTGCACAGGGGCTGAAACAGGCACGTATCGCCGAGACAGAAAAGTATGCGCATGTTACATTTTTCTTCAATGGAGGTGTAGAAGCTCCAAATGCCGGGGAGGACAGATTCCTGATCCCTTCACCTAAGGTTGCCACATATGACCTGCAGCCTGAGATGAGCGCGCCTGAAGTATGTGAGCGCATCTGCGAGACCATCAGGGAAGGAGAGCATGATGTGATCATCGCAAACTTCGCAAATCCCGACATGGTTGGACACACAGGAGTGTTTGATGCAGTTGTGAAGGCCCTTGAAACTATCGATAGCTGTGTTGCCAGGGTCGTAGAAGCTGTCAAAGAGACTGGCGGAGTCATGTTCCTGTGCGCAGATCACGGAAATGCAGAAGAACTGATCGACCCCGCAACAGGCGAGCCCTGGACCGCCCATACCACTAATCCTGTTCCTTTCATACTGATCAACGGTGATCCTTCATGGAAGCTTGCCGAAGGCGGAAGGCTCTGTGATATTGTGCCTACGCTGATCGACATCATGGGACTGGATCAACCGGAGGCCATGACAGGTCACAGCCTGCTTTTGAGATAGGATACACAGATACTGCCTATGCTTACATTATGGGCTCAGTTGCTGTGAACGGGGTTCATTCCTGAAATTATAATTATCACTTTTCTACTGTTGTGATACTCGTATAAAGCACTTGCAATTTGAAAAATGCTGTGTTAATATATTTGGGCTTGAGTATTATTTTGGATTTTGATTTGGAGGTTTTACCTTGGTATTCTATATTATTTTAACAGCAGTCATCACTCTGATCAGTATCGTACTGATCCTGGCTATTATATTACAGGACAGCAAGTCTTATGGACTTTCTGCTTCCATCAGTGGTGGTTCCAGCAACTACTGGAGCGGCAGCCGCAGCAGATCAAAAGAAGGCCGTCTGGTCAAGATCACAACCATCGCAGGCATCATCTTCTTTATCGCAGCGATCCTGCTGAACGTTGGTCTTTTTACTAACCTGGGCTGATATGCTCACGGTCTGTTAAAGACATTTCTCAGTTAAACCGGGCCGTCACTTAAGTGGCGGCCTTTATTATTTACAGTAGCAGCAGACAGTTTACTATGAGCTGCAGATCACAAACATCGGTATCACATACAGTGCCAGCAGACAGCTGATGTTGATCTGGTGATCACATGCGCTGATGCTGTGAGAACGGACATCAGCTTGACTTTTAGGTACCTAAAGAATATTATATTACCATGAGCAAAGACGCAATCAAACTGATAGCAAACAATAAAAAAGCCTTCCATGACTACTTTGTGATAGAGAAGTTCGAGACCGGTATCGAGCTGGTCGGAACCGAGGTTAAATCGCTTCGCATGGGCAAATGCAGCATTAAGGAAGCGTTCGTCAGGGTTAAGGATGGACAGGTTTATATATATGGAATGAACATCTCTCCGTATGAGAAGGGCAATATATTTAACCGCGACCCGTTAAGGATCCGCAGGCTCCTTCTGCACAGGAGTGAGATCCGAAAGATCGATGCACAGGTGGCGCAGCAGGGCTATACACTGGTACCGCTGCAGGTGTATTTCAAGGGAAGCCTGGTCAAGGTCGAGATAGGCCTGTGCAAGGGTAAGAAACTCTACGACAAGAGAGAAGATATAGCAAAGAAAGATCAGAAAAGAGAAGCAGCCAGAGATTTCAAAGTAGGCAATCTCAGAGTCTAGCGTACCTTTTTTATTGTTATGGGAATTGCTGATGTGAGTAATACATTTGCAGATCATTCGCAGGTAACTGTCAGATTTCCCGATGTTTTAGTAAAGGAATACCTATGAAGAAACAGAGTAATATGCTTACAGGCAGTCCGTTTAAATCTCTGCTGTTGTTCGCACTTCCGATGGTCATCGGAAATCTTTTCCAGCAGCTTTATTCAATAGTTGACTCGATCATAGTCGGCAAGTTCGTAGGTCAGAACGCGCTGTCTGCTGTAGGAAGTACAACTACCATTATATTTGTATATCTGGCTGTTGCTATCGGCCTGAGTACCGGCTGTATGATAGTATTCTCACAGCTGCTCGGAGCAAAACATATCGGCCGCATGAAGACTGCGATCTTCACTGCCATGGTCACCCTGGGTGTGCTGAGCATCGTAGCGCTCGTGGTAGGTTTGCTGTCAACTGACGGAGTGCTCCATCTGACCAATATCAAGGATGTACTGTATGATGACGCCAGGACTTATTATGTGATCTATGTGATCGGCTTCCCGGCTCTCTTTATGTACAATATAGCGAACTCTGCATTCAATTCACTTGGAAAGAGCAGGATCACGCTGTGGCTCCTGGTCGGATCTTCATTGCTGAATGTTGGACTGGATCTCTGGTTTGTTGTCGGGCTGAAATGGGGAGTTGCAGGTGCAGCTATTGCTACAGATATTTCCCAATATCTGGCAGCGATTGTATCTGTCATCTGGCTGCTGATCCATCTGCGCAGGCACTATGTTGAAGAAGAGCCATACAAGGTATTTGAGTTCAGGCTGCTGGGCAACATGCTGAAGATCGCCATACCGTCGATGTTTGCCCAGGTGATCGTATCTGTCGGATACGCAGCTCTTCAGTCGCTGGTCAATACATTCAGCGTAGATATCATATCTGGATATGTAGCTGCTTACAGGCTGGATTCCCTGTGTTCTATCCCCATGATACAGTTTGGCAATGCCATGGCCACTTTTACCGGGCAGAACGTCGGAGCCATGCAGTATGAAAGAGTTCCGAAGGGTATTGGAGCTGCGGCTATCATGTGCGGAGTGGTCTGGCTGATATTTGTCGGGGTTGTCCAGCTCTGGGGACATCCGATGATAGGACTGTTCATGGAGGAGGGCGTTAATGAAGCCGCTTATACTGCCGGAATACAATACATGACTATCATGAGCTCAGTGTACATACTCCTGGGTCTGATGTATATCTATGCCGCAACCCTAAGAGGCGCAGGAGATGCCATTGTATCAGTTATCGCAGTCTTCTTTAACTTTGCTGGTAGATGCGCATTCGCATATATCATGGTCGCGATCACAGGGTCCGAGCTGGCCATCTGGTGGTCCAATCCTATTGGCTGGTTCATTGCATGTGCGATCTGCTTCATCCGCTTCCAGACAGGCAAGTGGAAGACCAAGCGTATCGCCGACAAGGTGTGATATAGTATTTTTTTATGATCTATTCCCCGCATTACATGAAATTCAGTCGATGTAATGCGGGAACAATGACTTCTGTTTCGCATTATTTGAAAAGTAGAGAATATAATGCGGTAATCAATTTTTCTATTATTCGCTTTACATAAAACTCAGTCGATGTAATGTGAAATTCACTATTTCTAATAATCGCATTACCAGAAATACTGTATATGTAATGCTGAGATTCGCTATTTCTAGTAATCGCATTACTTAAATCCAAGATAATATAATTCGGGAATCGTTATTTCCATTATTCGCTTTACTAATAATATATTTAATGTAATGTGAAAATCAGAAATGTCCATATCCGCTTTATCATAAACTAGGTGTATGTAATGCGGAAACAGGTATTCTTATTAGCAGCATTACTGCTTTAATTGATAGAGTAATGCTAAATCAAAAAAATACTAATAACACATTACTTTGAAGTCATTTTAAGTAATGCGTAAAATCAATTATAATCCATAACACATTACACTATAGTGAAAACATGTAATGTTTAAAATCATTGTTATATAAAGCGCATTACAATATAGTAAAAACATGTAAAGTGATTTTCATTATTCTGTAAAACAGCATTATAGTAAGCTATATTTGGGTAATGCTATAATCTAGTTTTCTTATTCTCACTTTATCTTCAAGTCTGAAGAGACATTTTCTATTTTATATATTATGCCAGGCGGCAAGAAAGGAGGCCGGAAGATAATCCGGAAGAACATGAAAGACATTATTTTAGTATTAGCTGAGCAGAAGGCTTGGCTGGAGCGTATCCTCAGTAACACGCAAAAAAGAACATGTAAAGATACGGAGGGGTATCTGTCGATATCCATGATCAAAGGGAAGCCCAGATTCTATCATTGTCTGGGAAAGGATGAATCTGGACATGACATCCGCAGGTATATGTCAGCAGATGATATGAAGGCGATCGAAAGACTGGCTCAGGCCAATTATGACAGGAAAGTTGTGAAGGCAGCTTTGCATCAGCTTGAGGTGATCAACAGGTTTATCAGGGAGTATGACCCTATGGCAGTCAGGAAGATACGCGAGGATATGTCATCTGTTAGGCAACAGCTGGTTATACCTGAGGAGCTCAGTGATGCTGAATATGCCGAATACTGGAGGAATGTGGAGTATGTTCCCGGTGAATTCGAGATTGGGGCGCCGGTCATCATGACCGACCGAGGCGAAAGGGTTCGGTCAAAGTCCGAACGGGATATAGCAAACCGTTACAACCAACAGGGAATTCCATATAGATACGAATACCCGCACGTCATGCCAAACGGACATCTGTGGTACCCGGATTTTACTGTGCTGAATGTCAGAACGAGAGAGGAATTTATACATGAGCATTTTGGGAAAATGGATGATCTGATCTATGTGAACAATAGTATCGGCAAACTGGAGATATATCAAAAAAGTGGTTATTATCTGGGAGAAAACCTGCTGCTGACCATGGAGACACAGCAAAGACCTTTCGATGTGCGGAACCTGGATCCGCTGATCGATAAATATCTGAAGTGATACAGGTTTTGGCAATGAATGGTAGTATATGCAGTAAGAACTGTGACAGAAAGTATTGAGCTCACAGACTTTCAGGAAAATGCAATAACCGGGTGAATGACTTCACTGTTCTGACTGTTTCGGTATTTCATACTTTATAATAAGCAGTAATTGACAGCCGAAACTAATGTGGTAAAATATGCTTGCAAATAATTAATACAGGGGGTTGTAAAGGTTTCGACGGGGTTTTAGAAGCATTGTAAGCCACTGGTGGCGGCCAACCACCATAAAATGACCAAATTAAAAATAAACGCTAAGAACAACAAATTAGCTTTCGCTGCCTAATCAGTGCGGCGCGCAGGCCGGAGTCCCCGCTGCTCCGATAACCTGTGTCATTCAGGCGGGACACTCTGTGCCCTAAGCTTTGCCGGTACAGAAAATCCATGAAGCTACTCTGATCAGAAGTCTGCCTGTGGGGATCAGGTCAGGGGAATAAGAATTTCACAGGCTGCAGTGGGAGAAAGCGGTGTGGAAGAGATTTCGGACAGGGGTTCGATTCCCCTCAGCTCCATAAGACCAAAAAACAGCGGCTGGTCGACAGCCGCTGTTTTTTTAGCAGAGATAGATCGGTTATAGTATTGAAACATTTAGTAAACCATTGCAAGAAATATTATTCATGTATAGTATTTAACTATTTAGTAAACCATTGCAAGAATTATTATTCATATCCGAACAATATGGTATAATATCTGCATATAAAGGAATCACAATTAACGTATCAGGATATAGAGGTATGTTATGTCAGATTTAAAAGGTTTCATGGGAAAGATCCTGTTCGTGGATCTGAGCAAAAAAGAACACAGCCTGTTTCCGTGGTCAGAGGATGACCGCAGAAGATCTCTGGGATGCAAAGTCATGGCTGCTGATATCCTTTATCAGCATATCAGGCCGGGCATGCGCTCATTCGATGAGGACAACTGGATAGTTGTAACTACCGGTCCGCTCACAGGCAGCGGCTGTCCCAATACTTCCAGATTCAATATTTCCACAATATCGCCGCTGACAGGCATTATCACATCCTCCAACTGCGGAGGAGATTTCGGTCTGTCTCTCAAGAGAGCAGGCTATGACGCGCTGATCATTTCAGGAAGGTCAGATGCGCCTGTCACTGTGCATATAGGCGAAGATGATGTGACATTCGAGGACGCATCACCTCTATGGGGGAAGAATATCTCTGAAGCACAGAAAATGCTTGGAGATAATGTGTCCAAGCTGATGATAGGACCTGCAGGTGAGAATAAGGTCCTGTATTCGTGCGTGTTCAGCGGAGAAAGAACATCCGGACGCGGCGGAGTAGGAGCCGTGTTCGGAGACAAGAACCTGAAGGCTGTCACTGCATATGGAACAAAGACCGTAGAAGTAGCAGACCGTGCAAAACTCACCAGGATGAACGCGAAATGGACGAAGACCCTCAAGGAGCACCCACTGACAGGCAGGCAGCTTCCGAAGCTTGGTACAGCCGGCCTGATCTCTCCTATGCAGGCGCACAGCATCCTGGCTACAAAGAATTTCTCTGCAGGCAGGTTTGATGATTTCGAGGCTGTTTCCGGTGAGGAACTGGCTGAGCGTCATCTGGTGAGCAACGCGGCATGTACAACATGTGTGATACGCTGCGCCAGGATGGTAAATGTTGAAGGCAGCCTGGTAAAGGGCCCCGAGCTGGAGACTCTTGGTCTTCTGGGTCCTAATATCCTTAACAACAATCTGGAGCTTATACTCAAGTGGAATAAAGAGCTGGATGATTATGGCATGGATGCGATCTCGGCAGCAGGTTCAATAGCATTTGCTATGGAACTGTCTGAGAAGGGCATGTGGGACTCCGGACTGGAGTTTGGAAAGACCGACAATATCTCTGATACCCTGTATAAGATCGCTCACAGAGAGGGTATAGGAGACATCCTTGCTGAAGGCTCTAAACGAATGAGCAAACAATTCGGCGGTGAGGAGTTTGCTATGCAGGTAAAGGGCATGGAACTGGCTGCGTATGAGCCGCGTCATGCAGTAGGACAGGGCCTGGGATATGCAACAGCCAACAGAGGCGGATGCCATCTGAACGCAGGATATATGGTAGTTGCCGAAGGATTGGGACTGGATATGGATTCACTGACGCCGCACGGCAAGGCTGCTCTGACCATCATGTTCCAGAACCTGATGGAAGGAATATCAGCCTGCGGATCGTGTCTGTTCACCAGTTATGCCGTATTTCCGTCATTCCTGGTAGACAGACCCAACTGGTGGCTGACCAAAATGATAGTCGGAGCCTTCCCGTATGTGGGTCCTGTCGTAAATATGCTGAGCCATTTTACAAAACTTCCGAAGATCAATATCCCGCTGATCCAGCACTCATACGCCCTGAAATACGTTACGGGAATACGTTCATCGCTGGCTTCCATGCTGACATGGGGAGCGTATGGCTACAATATCGAGAGGATATCCAATATCATCCTAGGGCAGAAGGCAGGAGCTGACAAGCTTCCCAAACGTCTGACCGATGTGCCTCAGGATCCTGCAAACCCGAAGACCGTGGTACCTCTAGATAAGATGAAGAAGGTATACTACAGAGCCAGAGGATGGAAGGATGGCATGCCGAAATATCACCGCCTGAAATCTTTAGGCATCAGCATGAACAGAGACTACTATGACAACCTGTATAAACAGGCGATGAACTGACAGGAGAGGTGTAACATGGCACAGGTAATCGTAAAACTGTTCGGTGTCCTGAGGGTGGATACCTCTCTGGCCAGGGCAGAAGTATCTGCTGAGCGGGCCTGCGATATATTTGATACCATCAACAGCCGGGTAACAGAGATCTACGAAGAAAAGAGGCAACATCAGCCGGATCTCGAAAAGCCGGATGAGATAACATTTAAGAATGCTCTCGTTTTCATAAACGGGGAGCGCTGCGGAAAGAAGAACATGCAGCTTCAGGACGGAGACGAAATATGGATCATGTCTCCTGCTTCAGGCGGCTGATCGCAGGGAGGTTGAGATGCCATACAGGATAAACAGTGCAAAATGTCTTGGGTGCGGCGCGTGCGCGTATGAATGCCTCTTTGGCATTCCGCAGCCGGCAGATGAAAACAGAACAAAATACCATATAGACACTGAAAAATGTCTGGGATGCGGGCAGTGTGTGAGTGTGTGTCCAAATGGCGCGGTAGTTCCGCTGCCCGGACACAGGGGCATAAAGAGTGTAACCATAGATAAGGAAAAATGTATCGGTTGCTCCATATGCCGGAAGAACTGTCCCGCCGGTGCCCCGGAAGGAGAACTGAAAGAACCGTTCAGCATTGACCAGGGTAAATGCTTCAGGTGTGGTCTGTGCGCTCAGAAATGCCCTAAACAAGCCATAAACATAGAGTACTTCGAAGAACAACCATCAGAAGGGAAGGGTGCGAAAGTTATGTCAAAGATATACTGCAGAACATTTCAGGCTGTTATGAAAGTAGCAAACTATTTCCTGGGATACCGTATGCCCGAATATATCGAAGGCCCGGGATCCATCAAAGATCTTCCGGCCATGCTGAAAGAAAAAGGCGCAGGCAAGGTTCTGGTTGTTACTGATAACGGACTGATGAAGCTGGGGCTTCCTGAAGGACTGCTTGAAGCCCTTAGGAGCGCAGGTATCGAGTATGCCCTCTACAGTGACGTAGAGCCCAACCCGACCAGCGATAATGTGGAAGCCGGATTCAGGATCTATACTGAAGAGAAATGCCAGGCCATAGTTGCCATGGGCGGAGGCTCACCCATGGACTGCGCCAAGGGCATAGGAGCCAAGGCAGCTCACCCGAAGAAGACCGTCGCCCAGCTTCAGGGCATACTGAAGGTACATAAGAAGATACCTCTGTTCTTTGCTATCCCCACTACAGCAGGCACGGGATCTGAGACTACAGTCGCAGCAGTTATCACGGATTCCGCAACGCACCACAAGGCATCCATAAACGATCCGTCTATCCTGCCAAAATACGCTGTATTGGACCCGCTTCTGACAGTAGGACTTCCTCCATTTATCACAGCGACTACAGGCATGGACGCGCTTGCGCATGCAGTGGAGGCATATACCAACCATACATATAATACCAAACTTGAAAATGACCTGTCAAAGCAGGCTGTACGTCTGATCTATGACAATCTTCTGACAGCATACCATGACGGTCAGAATATCGAAGCCAGACAGAATATGCAGAAGGCAGCATTTTTCGCTGGAAGAGCATTCACCAGAGGCTGCGTTGGTTACGTGCACGCTGTCGGACATACTCTCGGAGGACTCTACAGGGTACCTCACGGATTGGCCATGTCCATCATACTGCCACACGTTATGAGACAGTTCGGACCTGCAGTGTATGACAGGCTGGCAGATCTGGCAGATGTCTGCGGCATGGATGGCAAGAACAACAGAGAGAAGGCAGAAAAGTTCATCAGCTGGATCGAGGACATGAAGAAGGAAATGGACATTCCTGTCGGAACAGACGCCATCAGAGACGAGGATGTGGAGCAGATCATAGCATGGGCCATGAAGGAGGGAAATCCTCTGTATCCGGTTCCTGTGATCTGGGGACACGACGATTTCGTAAAACTTCTGGATACCATCAGAGTGTTCTGAAAAAAGTAACTCACATACTGTTGACATTGTTTATAAATAGTGTTACTCTACATTTACCCTACCGCGAGGTGGGGTAAATGATTGTATAGAGTGCATGCGCACAGAATGGAGTTAGTATGATATACGCTGATAATGCGGCGACAACAGGTATGAGCAGGATAGCTATCGAGGCTATGCTTCCCTTTATGGACAAGGTTTATGGCAATCCTTCCAGCCTGTATTCATTTGCACAGGAAGCCAAGTCGGCGCTTGAAGATGCCAGGGCTAGAGTAGCAGCGTGTTTAGGCTGTGAGCCCCGCGAGATTACATTCACATCAGGCGGTTCCGAAGCAGACAATCAGGCCATCATCTCTGCAGCCAGACTGGGAGAGAAGAAGGGTAAAAAGCATATTATTTCAACAGCATTTGAACACCATGCAGTGCTGCATACACTGGATGCACTGAAGAAGGAGGGATTCGAGATCACACTCCTTGATGTTCATGAAAATGGCATTGTTACACCCGAGCAGGTTGCAGATGCTATCAGAGAGGATACCTGCCTGGTCACTATCATGTATGCCAATAATGAGATCGGAACTATCCAGCCGATCAAAGAGATCGGAGCGGTCTGCCATGAGAAAGGCGTGCTGTTCCATACAGACGCTGTTCAGGCAGTAGGTCATATCAGCATAGACGTAAAAGAGCAGAATATCGACATGCTCTCACTGTCAGGCCACAAGTTCCACGGCCCGAAGGGTATCGGAGCCCTTTATGCAAGAAAGGGCATAGTCCTGACCAACGTGATCAACGGCGGTGGACAGGAGAGAGGCAAGCGTGCCGGCACAGAGAACCTTCCCGCTATCATGGGACTGGCAGCAGCTATGGAAGATGCATGCGCACATATCGATGAGCATGCTGCGCATCTGATCCCGTTAAGAGACAAGCTGATCAAAGGTCTGTCACAGATCCCTCATTCAGCACTGAACGGAGATGCTGAGCATCGCCTTCCCGGCAATGTTAACTTCTGCTTTGAGGGAATCGAAGGAGAGAGCCTCCTGCTGCTTCTGGATGACAAGGGCATCTGCGCATCATCCGGTTCGGCCTGCACATCAGGATCACTTGATCCCAGCCATGTCCTGCTGGCGATCGGACGTGTGCATGACGTGGCTCACGGTTCGCTCAGACTGTCACTCGGTGATGATATAACTGAAGAGGACATCGACTATATCATCAAGGCAGTTGAGGAGGTTGTTACTTATTTGAGAAATATGTCACCTGTCTGGAGAGACCTTCAGAATGGCAAGAGACAGTTTATACTGTAACAGGAGGATAAAATGGCACTTTATAGTGAAAAGGTGATGGATCATTTCCGCAATCCAAGGAATGTAGGCGTTATAGAGGATGCTGACGGTATTGGCGAGGTCGGAAACGCCAAGTGCGGCGACATCATGACCATGTATCTCAAGATAAAGGATGACGTGATCGAGGATGTCAAGTTCGAGACATTTGGCTGCGGCAGCGCTATTGCATCTTCATCCATGGCTACAGAGCTCATCAAGGGCAAGCCTGTATCAGAGGCACTTCAGCTGACTAATAAGGCAGTTGCAGAGGCACTGGACGGACTTCCTGCGCACAAGCTGCACTGTTCTGTACTTGCAGAGGAGGCTATCAAATCTGCTCTCAAGGATTATTACGACAAGAATGGTATTGCTTATGACCCTGCAGAATTCCCTGACTGTGAAGACTGCGAACACTGCAATATAGGATAAGGATGAAGAAACTATGATGATATCAACAAAGGGCAGATATGCTCTGAGAGTCATGATAGATCTGGCTGAGAATGCCGGCGCAGGATATCTTCCCATGAAGGATGTTGCAGAGAGGCAGGATATTTCACTTAAGTATCTGGAGAGGATACTTCCCGCACTGGTAAAGCATGGCCTGATCGAAGGCGTACATGGAAAGGGCGGAGGATACCGCCTGACCAGATCTCCGGAAGAGTACAGCGCAGGTGAGATCATCCGTATTGCAGAGGGCGAGATCGCGACTGTTTCATGTATGGAATGCGGTGCGAAGGAGTGCAGCCATCAGGATGAATGTCGCACCAGGCCTATGTGGTCGGAACTGAACGATCTGATCAACGGTTATCTGGACCGGGTAACAGTCGCAGATCTGATGAAGGATAAGAGTATAGTAGAAGAACGTGCTGAGGAGCTGTAAAGAGCAGGGCGGAGTTTTTGAAATCCGCTATTGACATAGAGCCTTCAGATGTTTTATAATTCACAGGTCGCCTGACGAGAGGCAGACATGCGGAAGTGTCGGAACTGGCAGACGAGCAAGACTAAGGATCTTGTGTGTGCAAACACGTGTGGGTTCAAGTCCCATCTTCCGCAGTTAAATTTATAGAGGGCTGTTGGCATCTGCTGACAGCCTTTTTTCATGCGAAAAACCCCGTAAAATCAACGTTTTTTAAACCCACGTTTAATTTATAAACACATTGTGCATATTTGCCAAAAACCACCAAAAAAAGTACAAAAAGGGTTAAAAAAAGGGTTACAAAAAAGGCTATAAAATCAACGTTTTTCAGCATTTTAAAAATGCAAAAAGGGTTAAAAAAACGGATCATTATTTATTGATGATATGTCCAGGAAAGGGGGTACATATCATTGAATTTAAGCCATTTTTATTTTAAAAAATAAAATAGCTGCATATCCCCCCCGCCAATAAAGGGCAGAGGACACATGCAGCTATCCGGCTTACGCAGCATATCCCCCCCGCCTAAATAGCAGAGGTTATATACTGCCATCTTTAGCCGTCCCCGGTGGAACTTGGAACGGCTAAAGAAATAATATCACAATCTGTTTATCGTGCAACTATTTTTCGGTTGTAAACTCCGGCAATGACAATTTATCGTCAATGTTTTTAATGCCTTTATTCTGTCATGCCAGGAAGAATATCACGGACAGCGAACCGGGTATATTTATCCAGGTTATTAATGAACTGCTGCAATTCTTTTATACTTGCTTTACACAGCATTAAACCATTTTCAGATATATTAAAACCAATAGAATAATATAAACCATTGCTGACCCGGCTATTATTGAACAGCTTCGAACTATGCAGTTTATCATTATCCGGCAGACCGGAG
>JAZUNG010000162.1:0-7122 GCA_045604025.1 Lachnospiraceae bacterium
AGATAAATTAGTTATTTTTATACTAATTATTGTATATACTCATCTGGCGGTATACATGATGATGGGATATCGAAAATAAAAGGAGCTTATATGAACAGTTTTTGGAAGATAATCGGGAAAGTATTTGTCGCAGTGGGGATCACGCTGGCAGGCCTGCTCATCCTGTGCATCGTGGCGATCTATATCCTGGAGAAGGGTCCTTCAGAGACAGCCAGAGGTATCTTCGTTCATTCTGTTAAGGAAACCAGCCGAATGGGATTTGTTGCTGAGATGTTCCTGTCGAAGGAAGAAGTTGATACGATCATGAACTCAGGCGGTATTGCTGAGATCGAAGACGGCCAGACCAATGATACCGAGCTGATCAATACAGATGATATCACCGAAGAAGAAAAGGCCGATATCACATTTGAAGAAGTATCGGGCATTTCCTTCAAGGGATATCTGCTGACCATCCGGGATCCTTCCAGAGTATTCTGCGGTACCATTCCTCAGTTCGGCAACTTTGACGGTATGCGTGTCATCGACATGATCGACGTTTATAACAGCAATGGTGATAATGTCCTCGGCGGCGTAAACGGCGGTGACTTTGTTGATGTAGGCGCAGGTACTGCCGCTACCGGCCAGCCTCTGGGTCTGGTCATTTCAGAAGGACAGGTTGTCTATGAAGAATATGCAGGAGATCCCGATCATGTGTATCACCTGGTAGGTCTTACCAATGACAACAAGCTCCTGATGGGCAATCTGACCAAGCAGGAAGCTCTGGACCTCGGCATGAGAGATGCTCTTTACAGTGCGCATCTGACAGGTCCGTTCCTGGTCATGGACGGCAAGGCTCTGATCGAGGAGGTTCCGGATGCATCCAATTACGGAAGTGGTAAGAACCCCAGAACCGCTATCGGCCAGAAGGCTGACGGCTCTATCCTGCTCCTGGTCGTAGACGGAAGACAGGGCAATTCCATCGGTGCTACATTTGAAGATCTTGCTCTGTTCATGCGCGACCTCGGAGCTGTAAATGCTGCAGCCATGGACGGCGGTACGTCTTCACAGATGGTCTATGAAGGAAAGATCAAGAACCATCCCTACTCTATTCAGCCCAGAAAATGCCCTACCAGCTGGCTGTTCCGCTGATAACAGGCATTTGCATACAAATAACCATATTATATTTCAGGAACCGGGAAAATAATGGAAAAAGATACAAGAACAACAAGAGTCAGAAATATTCAGCCAGATAATGACAGGTCAGCCACATCACGCTCTTCCAGGGTGGCACCAAGCATGCGTTCAGGATCAGCCAGAGTCAGAACTGTTGACATGTCTTCGGTGGAAACTCCAATCAGGCAGTCCAGGCCTTCTGAAAGCAGCAGGAGGTCGCCTTCTTCTGTTTCCAGAAGGAGTCCGTCCGCATCAGTATCACGTTCGACCAGGAGTTCTGCTTCCGGAGCACAGCGCACCGCATCATCAAGGGTTTCATCCAGAACATCTGCAGACACTGTTTCCAGAAGGCCTTCTTCCGAAAGACCGGTAAGAAGCAGCGCACCTGCATCCGGCAGGACTGCTTCCGCATCCAGCCGTTCAACTACCGCGGGAAACAGGAATTATTCTGATATCCTGGCTGAGAAGAAGTCCAGACCGACAGATACCACTGAAAGAAGATCTACTGCTCCTGCCAAAAAGAAAAACAGCAGAAAATCGGGATTTGCCGGACTGTCTAAGTTTACCAGGTTTATTATCATTTACGCCGCTATCTTCGTAGTGATCATCCTGGTTGTAGCTATCATCCTGTCTTCATATCTCAGAAAATATGAAAACGGCCAGCCTTCACATGTAGCTGAAAGCGTAGTTGAGCAGTTCTCCTCTACATCCAAGCTGAAGTCATTCCTGGAAAAGAACGCATCGATCGTGAAATCCAACGAAGGCATCCTGGATTTTGACGACTATTATTATTCCATGATCGAAGGCAAGGATATCTCATTCGTAGCTGACTCCGGAAAGACAACTACCGAGCTGTCCGTATACAGGATCAATGCAGATGGTTCAAATGTTGCAGAGATCGAGCTGACCAAGACAGGCAGTGACTCCTGGACTCTTACATCAATAGATACAACAGCAGCATTCTCAGATATCAGGGCTTATTCTGTTCTGGTACCTGACGGATCCAAGGTCGTTGTAAATGGTATCGAACTCAGCAATGACTGTATCACTGGTACAGGTATCCCCGAGATCCTGGAGTACTCTTCACAGTTTATCCAGAGCAAGCCTGAATTCACCACATATACAGTCAAGCTTGCTTCAGGCGGCGTACCTTCCGTTTCAGGCACAGATGCATCAGGCCAGAACCTGGTATTCACACAGACCGACATGCTGTTTGTGGCAGGCGGCGGTGCCAGCCAGGATTTCATTGATGGAGTTAAGGACCGTGTTGAAACAGGCGTACGCGAATACGCTCTGTATTTCGAATATCTGGCTCATGATCTGGCAGATTATATGCTTCCTGACTGTGAAAGATATTACTCTATCTTCGGCAAGGAAGGCGTTATCGACCCGATCAATCCCTGGCTGTATAACTGGGATTTTATCAATGACTGGGAGTTTCGTGAGATCTCCGCAAAGAACTATACAGTTTATTCCAGTGACTGCTTTACCGTAGACGTCAACTATGATCTGTATATCACCTTCAACGAAGACGGTCTTTACGGACATATAGACGGATTGGATGAAGACAATCCCGTGATGGATGCCACCTGGGTATGGGTTAAGGATGCCAACGGAACATGGATGATCTGCGATATAGTTGATCACTATTGATGGATTGCTCAATATACTTATTTCATCGTCATATATACAAAAAAGCGGCTTTATAGCCGCTTTTTTGATGCATGTTAATTGATCGTATGGATCAGTTTGCCAGTTCTTCGCTGCGCCTGTAGCAGGCATCTGTTGCCGCACGGATAGCTCCTCTGAATCCCAGCTCTTCAAGCTGGTTGACGCCTGCAATAGTCGTACCGCCCTTTGAGCAGACTCTCTCTTTCAGTATCTCCGGATTCTCTCCGGTCTTCATGACCATCATGGCAGAACCAACAACAGCCTGTGATACCATCTCCAGTGCGGTATCCATGGGCAGACCTTTGGATGCGGCTGCCTGAGCCAGTTCATTGATAAACATATATACATATGCCGGAGAGCTGCCACTGGCACATACGACTGCGCTCATCTGCTCTTCCGTGACTTTTTTATACGAACCAACTGATGTAAATATCTGATCGATCACATGGATCTCATCATCAGAATACAGGGACTCATCATAAGCTACACCTGTCATTCCATGACCGATAAGTGCCGGCGTATTGGGCATGGCTCTGACCACTCTGACATTTCCACCCAGAGCCTCGGCGATGTATTCCATGCTCTTACCGGGAGCCAGCGAAATGATCATCGAGCCCGGATGCACATGGTCTCTGATCTCAGCGAATACTTCTTCATACATCTGAGGCTTGATCGCCAGAACAATTATGTCGCATGCCTGTACCAGCTCGGCATTTGATACTGCAGACATGATGCCCAGTTCTTCCATGATCTTCTCTCTCTTTTCCCGGGTTTTGCAGGAAAAGATCAGGTCATCCTCATCAAAACAGCTGAGCAGACCTCTGGTCAGCGCATATCCCATATTTCCCATTCCGATAAATCCTATTCTGGCCATAAACGTGCTCCTTTTCGTTATTTTCTGTATTATACACCAGTTATATCCCAATACAACCAAAAAGGGCTCAGAATCAGATCTGAGCCCTCCTGTGAGTTAATTATGATCAACCTTCCAATGACCTGGCAAACTCCTCAACACGGTCCATGCCCTTTTTGATCTTATCAACTGAGATAGCGTATGACAGTCTGAAGTGATCTGCAAATCCGAAGTCTGCGCAAGGTATGATAGCAACGCAGTAATCAGTGATCAGAATGTCGGCAATATCTGATGCATCATTGATGAGACGTCCCTTGTATCTCTTACCGATCATGCCGGAAGCATCAACAAATGCATAGAACGCTCCCTTGGGCTCCAGTGTTGACAGATAAGGGATATTGCACAGTCTGTTGTAAATATATCTGCGGCGCTCATCAAATGCCTTGTTCATCTCGCTAACACAAGTCTGATCACCTGAGATAGCTGCAACAGCTGCCTTCTGAGCGATGGAGTTGGGATTGGATGTCTGGTGTGACTGAACACTGCTCATAACAGACGCGATCTGCTTCGGAGCTCCGCAGTAACCGATCCTCCATCCGGTCATAGCATAGCTCTTGGCCAGACCGTTTACGGTGATGGTCCTGCTGTAGATCTCGTCATTCAGTGATGCGATGCTGACATGCGTCTCATCCTCACTGTAGAACAGATTCTCATAGATCTCATCAGAGATCACATAGAAATCCTTGCGTACGGCAACCTCAGCGATCTGTTCCAGTTCTTCCCTGGTATAGATCATTCCTGTAGGATTGTTGGGTGAATTGATGACAAATGCCTTGGTCCTGTCTGTGCATGCAGCTTCGATATGCTCTGCGCTGACCTTATAAGAAGCCTCTTTCTCACCTCTGATGATGACGGGAACACCTCCAGCAAGCTTGACCATCTCAGGATAGCTCAGCCAGTAAGGAGCGGGGATGATCACTTCGTCACCTGGGTTCAGCAGAGCTGTGAAAACATTTGTCAGAGTATGCTTTCCGCCATTGCTGACCACAATCTGACCAGGCTCATAGCTGATATTGTTCTTTTCCCGGAATTTCTTTGCTATTGCTTCCTTCAGTTCAACTGTTCCTGAAGCAGCAGTGTATTTGGTGAATCCCTCATCAATAGCCTTCTTGGCTGCCTCGCAGATATGCGCAGGTGTATTGAAGTCAGGCTCTCCTGCACCGAATCCTACGACATCCAGACCTTTAGCCTTCATTTCATTTGCCTTTGCTGTGATGGCAAGAGTTGAAGACGGTTTTACAGCAAGAGCTTTTGCAGATAATTCTAGTGACATATATTGACCCTCCGTTTGATTGTATTGATTTCTGTACAGTTAAGTATATAGATAATAACTGCAGCACCTTAAAATATCAAGTATTATTTTGTATATTCTACAACATTTTCGGATAAAAGATTCACCAAACAATTGAGGGATATCCCAGTGATACTTGTTATAATGTCACATTAAAACAAAACGGATGCAGAAATGATATCTGCATCCGAATGTTTTTTTGTTTCCTGTATAGAATTATTTTGCGTAATCGGTAACTCTTGATTCCCTGATAATATTGACCTTGATCTGTCCTGGATATTCCAGTTCGTTTTCGATCTCTTTAACGATCTCACGTCCCAGGAGAACCATCTTGGCATCATCGATCTTGTCGGGAACGACCATAACTCTGACCTCACGTCCTGCCTGAATGGCAAATGACTTCTCAACACCCTTGTGCGCATTGCAGATTTCCTCAAGCTGAGTAAGTCTGTTGGTATATGCATCGAGTGCTTCTCTTCTTGCTCCGGGTCTGGCAGCGCTGATAGCGTCTGCAGCCTGAACGATGCAGGCAATAAGTGACTCGGGCTCGCAGTCTCCGTGATGAGACGCGACTGAGTTGACTACGACGTGATGTTCCTTGTACTTCTTACAGATATCTACACCCAGCTGGATATGTGAACCACTGACCTCATGGTCAATAGCCTTTCCAATATCATGGAGCAGGCCTGCTCTCTTGGCGAGTCTCACATCACAACCTATCTCTCCGGCCAGTAATCCTGAAAGAATAGCTACTTCCTTGGAATGCTTCAGTGCATTCTGTCCATAGCTGGTCCTGTATCTCATCTTGCCCAGAAGCTTGATCAGTTCAGGATGAAGACCGTGTACGCCTACCTCAAGTACGGCAGCTTCACCCTCTTCCTTGATGATCTTGTCAACTTCTTTCTGAGCCTTCTCAACAGTCTCTTCTATTCTTGCAGGATGGATTCTTCCGTCAACGATCAGCTTCTCAAGGGCTATCCTTGCCACCTCACGTCTGACAGGGTCAAATCCTGACAAAATAACGGCCTCTGGTGTATCATCTATGATCAGGTCCACACCGGTGATAGTCTCCAGTGCTCTTATATTACGGCCTTCACGTCCGATGATACGGCCCTTCATTTCATCATTTGGCAGCTGAACAACTGTAATGGTTGCTTCGGAAATATGATCAACAGCAGTCCTCTGGATAGCGTTGACAACCAGCTCGTTGGCCTTGGCATCAGCCTCTTCCCTGGCCCTTGATTCCATTTCCTTGACCATCTTTGCAGTATCTGCTTCAATCTCTTCCTTAACGGTATTGAGCAGCAGTTCTTTTGCCTGGTCGGAGGTGAGTCCTGATATCCTTTCGAGTTCCATCTGGCGCTGCTCACTGACAGCACGCAGTTCTTCCTTCTGCCTGTCCAGTGCGGCGTGTTTGGATTCCAGTGATCTCTGAAGCTTCTCTACTGCTTCATTCTTTCTGTCAACATCCTCTTCCTTCTGAAGAACTCGTCTTTCGTACTTCTGGAGTTCATTTCTTCTTTCACGGGTTTCCTTCTCTAGTTCGTTCTTGGCCTTGAGTGACTCTTCTTTAACTTCGATGAGGGATTCCCTTTTCTTGGCTTCTGCTGTTTTAACTGCATCATCTATGATCGCTCTGGATCTCTCCTCGGCACTGCCCAGCTTTTTATCATAAACACTTTTAAAATGTGACTTTGACAAAAACCAGAAGATGACTGCCCCAACGCAGAATGCAGCAACTCCGATTATCACAGCAATTACTGGATTCATACGAGGTACACCTCCCTATATTTATTTTTCAATGTGCGATTGTAAACCCAATCTGATTTATTATAATATTTTACCGTTTAATTGTCAAATCTATAATGCAATATGCACAAAACTCACATTCGCTTATGATATAACTTTCAGTGCACCAGTAGGACATGCATCAGCACATTTTCTGCAGTCAGCACAGATCCTGATGGTCTCAGGATTGTTGAACTCAGGCTTGATGACTGTTTCAAATCCTCTGCCGACCAGACCCAGTATACCGGCTCCGACTTCTTCCTCACAGATCCTGACGCACAGACCACACAGCAAACACTTGCCCTGA
>JAZUNG010000163.1:0-3495 GCA_045604025.1 Lachnospiraceae bacterium
CTGTCACATTATGGCAGCTACCGTGATCATGGCGAGACGGACTGGCTGGAATATGAAAGTCATGGCATATGGGGACTGACAGCGAGAATACTGATGGGCTATGCGAATAAAAGAATGACTGAAACAGAAAAGATGCTTGCGGGCCAGCTGTATGACCCGACAGATGATGAGATAATGCGTGAACAGGCTATTTGGCAGGCAAAGCTGTGGGAGCTGAACCGGCTGCGTCCTGATCAGACTGATAAGATAGATGCGTACATGCATGAGGTGTTTGCCGAGTGCGGTGAAAATAACTATATCCAGCTGCCGTTTCATGCGAACTGGGGCGGACATCACGTCCACTTCGGATCCCACATATATGCTAATTTCAACCTGACCTGTGTTGATGACGGACATATTTACGTAGGCGACTGGACTAAGTTCGGACCGAACGTAACGATAGCCACTGCAGGACATCCGCTGGAGCCTGAACTGAGAAAGAATCCGTGTCTGCAATATAACAAGGACGTGCATATCGGATCGAATGTATGGGTCGGGGCTGGGGTTATCATAGTGCCGGGAGTAAGTTTCGGAGATAATACCGTGATCGGAGCCGGTAGTGTTGTCACGAAGGACATTCCTGCCAACGTAGTTGCGTATGGTGATCCGTGCAGAGTTGCAAAAGAACAGTCCTGTATTCGAAATGAAAGAGTATGATTTTGCAGAAAAATGTGTTAAAACACATCGACTGAAAATCTGATCAATAATACGAGGGAACAGGGATTTGAAAAGTATAAGGAAAAAGGATGTAACGGCGGCGTTGAGGACATCGCTGCCGATAATGGTGACATTTATTGTGCTTGGCATCGGATTTGGGATACTGATGCAGAAACACGGATACGGATCCTTATGGTCCGTGCTGTCAGGGGTAATAATATTCAGCGGTACCGTACAGTTCGTAAGCACATCATTTTTGGACAGCGGATCGGTCGTAATGGCTGCAGTGACAGCGCTTATGGTATCTGCCAGGCATATTTTCTTCAGCATCTCGATGATAGGACGATATCGGAGCGAGGGAAAGAGAAAATGGTATCTGTTTTATGCTTTATGCGATGAAACTTATGCGATGCTGAGCAGGGATGATGAGCCTGAGGGTGTGAACATCAGCGCATACAGGTTATTGGTAACATTGTTCGATCAGAGTGCATGGGTCATCGGATCATTTCTCGGAGGCTGGATCGGATCTATGCTGACCTTCGATTCTACGGGGATAGATTTTGCGATGACAGCACTCTTCATTACTGTATTCATACAGCAGTGGATAGATTCGAAATGCCACATACCTGCGGTTCTTGGCATCACTGCGACCCTCGCCTGCAGGATCATATTTGGCAGGGATCTGTTCCTCATCCCGTCGATGATCATAATAATAGCAGTCCTGACTGTGATGAGAAAAAAGATAGAAACAGAAACGGGAGGTGCTGCTGATGCCTGATATGAGACATGCAATGATCATCATCCTGGTAATGGGACTCATGACTCTTGCTACCAGGATACTTCCTGTCCTGATATTCGGACGCGGGGAGAGAGTGCCCGAATATATACTGTATCTTGGCAAGGTGGTTCCTTACACGGCGATGGGACTGCTTATAGTGTACTGCCTCAGGGATGTGCAGGTGACAGAATCACCTCATGCACTTCCGGAGCTGATCTCGATCACAGCAGTAACACTGACATATCTGTGGAAACGAAATACGATATTAAGTGTAGTAGTCGGGACAGTGTTATATATGATACTGATCCAGAAGGTGTTCTGACAGGGATCCGTGAAATGACTCTTATGCTGGGGGACAGCTCAGATGACAGGCTTGCCGTCAGCGGGGCAAATGGATCAGGAGTAGACATTTTAGCTTGAAATATCGTATACCTCGCAGGTGATTTCTTTTCTTGGATAAATATCTGGGTGCTTTTAAGAAACATGCTAAATGGACAAAAATGCGGAATCTGCAAAAATGTCACGTGGAGCATTGCTGATCCGGTCCGGATAAGCTATAATGCAAATGGACATAAGTGCGGATTCCGCAATTTTGTATCATAAATTGAAGGAGTGCCAGAATGGTAATTCGTAGAGATATTTACCTGAACAAACTGATCTCCAAACGTCATAATGGTCTGATCAAGGTCGTTACCGGTGTGCGCAGATGCGGCAAATCCTATCTGCTGTTTGAGCTGTTCAGAGAGTATCTGAAGAATGAGCAGGTTCCGGATGATCACATCATAGAGATGGCCTTTGATGCTTATGAGAATAAAAAGTATCAGGATCCGGAAGTGTTCTTCCCGTATCTCACCGAAAGGATCAACGACCATGATCAATACTATGTACTATTAGACGAAGTGCAGCTCCTTGGCGATTTTGAATCCATCCTGAACAGTCTGGCAAGAAGGAAGAATGTCGATGTTTATGTGACAGGCAGCAATGCGAAGTTTCTTTCAAAAGATATCATTACAGAGTTCCGTGGAAGAGGCGATGAAGTGCATATGTACCCATTGACATATGCAGAATATATGTCTGTGTATGATGGAGAAAAGGGCGACGCATGGCGTGATTATGTACTTTACGGCGGACTTCCGTTGGTGCTGGGTTTCCAGACGCCGGATCAGAAGGCTGATTTCCTGAAGTCCTTGTTTGAGGAGACATATATCTCGGATATCATAGGCAGAAATAATGTCAGAAACAAGGCAGAACTGGAAGAACTGCTTAATATCCTGTCATCTGCGGTTGGATCCCTGACTAATCCGAGCAAACTGTCAGCAACCTTTAAGAGCGTAAAGAATAAGACAATCAGCAAGACAACGATCAAGCGATATTTAGAGTACCTTGAAGATGCTTTCCTGATCGACAGCGCGATTCGATATGACATAAAGGGGAAGAAATATATCGATACGCCTTCCAAGTATTATTTCACAGATCTGGGGCTTCGAAATGCCAGACTGAATTTCAGACAGGTCGAAGAAACGCATGCTATGGAAAATATTATTTTCAATGAGTTGAAGGTCAGGGGCTATAACGTAGATATCGGCGTTGTCGTGATGAATGAAACGGATAAGGCCGGTAAAAAGGTGAGAAAGCAGCTTGAGATAGACTTTGTCGCGGGCAAGGGCTCGAAACGTTACTATATCCAGTCAGCTTTCGCTCTGACGGATGAAAAGAAGATGCAACAGGAGCAGCGATCCCTTATCAACACAGGAGATGGCTTCAAAAAGATTATTATCACGAAGGATGCCCTGGCTCCGCTGTATAATGAGGAAGGTGTTCTGATAATGAGTGTCTATGACTTCCTGTTAAATCCTGAAAGCCTGGATCTGTAGCAATGTCATTAACTTAAGCAATATATAATGTAGTGAGAAAATCCGACTGCCGCATCAAGGGTGATGTAAACAGGATACACTCCGATCTGTTTGCAGATATCTGCAGAAACGGGAATCCCTGCGCTTTTATCCGCTCAAGAAAGATGC
>JAZUNG010000164.1:0-32861 GCA_045604025.1 Lachnospiraceae bacterium
ATTATGGAGTGGACCAAAACCCACGTACATAGCACCTTCCACATTTGTTGGGGCGCACAAGCAGGACTTTATTACCACTTTAGTATTGATAAGAAACCGCTAGATAAAAAAATGTTTGGTATATTCCCACATAAAGCCGAGTACAAACGCTCAATGCTTATGCGTGCATTTGATGCTGTGTTTATGGAGTCACTCCCCAAGACTGAATCCGAGAAAAAGGATTATACAGCCATGAAGAATTGGTATGCGGCCAATATTCTTAATGATCAGAAGGATGAACAGAACCGGTGAAGGCAGATAACAGAAAACATTTCCCATATGTTCTGGGACGGGAAGAAAAAGACCGGATACTGACAGAAAAACTGACAGAGCTTTGCAGGTTTCACGCAAAGCTCTGTCCGGAGTATGGGCGTATGCTGGAAGCACTGGGGACGGATCCGGATATGATCACAGATTACAGGCAGATTCCACCTCTTCCGGTAGGTCTGTTCAAGCAGATGAGGCTATCCAGCATTGATGCTGCCTGTAATGATCGTTCTGAAGACATTTCAGGAAACTACAAAGTTCTGACATCATCAGGGACATCCGGGCAGGCAGTCTCTCAGATAGTCCTGGACGGTGAAACGAGGACCGCACAGCAGAGAGCATTGGCAGAGATCGGAACGGATTTCCTGGGAGAAAAAAGACTGCCCATGCTGGTGATCGACTGCGAAAGCACTGTGAAGAACAGAGAGATGTTTTCGGCAAGAACAGCCGGTATACAGGGATTTTCACTGTTTGGCGCGCACAGGACATTTGCACTGAATGACGACATGCGTCTGGATACGGACAGGGTCAGGGAGTTTCTGGATAGCTATGGCGCAGAACCATTTCTGATGTTCGGTTTCACGTATATCATCTGGGAAAGCCTGCTGCAGACAGAAGACGCGGAGCTGGATCTGTCAAACGGCATACTGATCCATGGCGGAGGCTGGAAGAAACTGGCCGATCTGAATATTTCCGAGGAGATGTTCAGAGAGAGACTTAAAAGTACGTTCGGTCTGATGAGAGTACATGATTATTATGGCATGGCTGAGCAGGCAGGAAGCATTTTCATGGAATGCGAAGAGGGGCATATGCATTGCTCGGACTATTCAGCAGTAGTCATCAGAAGACCGGATATGTCTGAATGCGATCCTGGTGAGAAGGGTATTATAGAAGTTATGTCGACTCTTCCGAAGAGCTATCCGGGGCACGTGCTGCTCACAGAGGATGAAGGTATCCTGCTGGGAGAAGATGACTGTCCGTGCGGAAGAAAGGGAGCATATTTTAGAGTGACCGGAAGGATCCCGCGTGCAGAGGTAAGGGGGTGCAGTGATACATATGAAAAAATATGACACACTTTCTTACATAGTGGGAGAGCGGAAGACTGTAGAAAAAATGGTCTCGCACAGAGGGGCTCCTGACATGCCTTTTTCGGCAGCAACGATGGAATTCCTGGGTACATGGTCAGATATGATCAGAGAGCTTCCCAGGGAGAATAACGATCCGGCAACAGCTGCATTTGGTCTGTGGTCCAGAAGGGCCGGAACCCTGCAGATGAAGCAGGAATATCCGGATATCACTGATGACTATGCAGGCAGAGGCATATGTCTGCAGTTCGTTCCGAACAATATCCCCGCATTGTTTGCATACTCTCTGGCGGCGGGACTGCTGGCCGGAAACAGTGTGATCATGAGACTGCCGTCCGGTTTCGATGTGCAGGTCCCGCTGATTGATACGCTTAAGAGAGCAATTGAAAAATGTCCTGAGTATGTTGACAGAGTAGTACTGATCAGCTATCCGCATAGTGCCGAGATCACGGACTGGCTGTCATCGGTATGCGACGAGCGCATTATCTGGGGCGGAGATGCAGCCATATCGGAGATACAGAAGTCGCGCATCAGGGGGAATGTCGCAGAAACCGTATTTCCAAACAGGCACTCCATGGCAGTACTGTCTGCCAGATCGGTACTGGAAAGCGCAGATATCTCCGGACTGGTCAGGGGATTCTTCAATGATACATATCTGAACGATCAGAATGCCTGCTCATCACCGGGCATTATCTACTGGCTGGGAAGCCGAAAAGAGGCAGACGCAGCCCGGGACAGATTCTGGAATGAGATGGAGAGGTTCCTGGCAGGGAGATATACTCTGCAGGCTGAAACATCCGTGAAGAAGACCGAGCAGGCCATGCTGCTGGCAGGTCTGGGTTTAGCGGATTCAATAGATACCGGAGCAGGAAACAGCGTTGTCAGAGTGCATGCAGGGCGCCTTACGGAGGCTCTATGGGATCATCTGGCAAATGGAGGATTCTTTATTGAAGCAGACGGAAGATCGCTGGATGACATCGCACCGCTCCTTACGTCGGTCTGCCAGACAGTTGCATGCTACGGTGATATGCCGGATGGCAGCACGGTCTCGGACGTTGTCACACAGATAACCGGAAGGCTCCGTTCAGAGGACACTGAGCGCGGCAGCTTTCAGGTGGTTTCTGTAGGACACACCTTGGATTTCTCGCTGATATGGGATGGGCAGGATCTGATCCGGAATATGTGCCGGATGAAAACCGAAGAGTATATGATCGCAAGACCCGGAGGCAGTATATATGCCAGAAAGCAGGGAAGCGGGCCTGCCATCCTGCTGATACACGGAGTAGGAGTGGACTGCGAGTACTTCAGGGATGCAGCAACGGTCCTGGAGCATGATTTCACCGTGCTCACATATGACCGCAGAGGATATTCCAGGAGTATCTTTGCAGGTAGTCCGAGGGGCAGCGTGAAAGAGGATGTACCTGATAGTGCAAAAGGCAGGCGGGAAGAAGACTTTTCAGGAAGAGCTGAGAGTTCAGAAACAGTCGGAGCAGATAATATCGATCCTGCCCTCAGAGAGCAGGTGCTGGATGCGGCTGCCGTGATAGAAGAACTGGCAGGAGGAGGTCCCGTATTGGTCTGCGGATGCAGTGCGGGAGGGCTGATAGCTCTGGAGCTGGCCAGAAGTATGCCCCGGTACGTGAATAAACTGCTGCTGTATGAAACCGCATATACCGTTAATCCTGAGAGCCTTAAGCGGGTAGATGCCTGGAGAGCAGATCTTGAGAGTCCCGCAGCGCAAAAGAGCCTGGCCAGAGCCATGCTGCTCTTTATCAAAGCGATCGGGAAGCCCGATCCTATGGCACCGGAGAACAGTCCGGAACAGATCCAGCGGAACATGTCAAACCTGGAAGTTTTCCTGAACGGGGAGATAGACCCGCTCCTGGGCTATTCCGAGAGGCACCCGGACTTCCGTCTGCAGATTCCCTGTATCCTCGGCGCCGGGTCCATGGACAGGGATAATCTGTTCTATGGCATGATGGAAGAAACAGCGCGCATGTGGGGAGCACCATTCGAAGTGCTCACAGGCTGCCATAACCTGTGCGAGGACAGACCGGATACATTTGCAGGCTGGATAAAGCGCAGTTATCCGGAAGATCCTGACACCCGTTAAGGAATCCGAATCAACATTTTTGGAGCCAAAGGGCTATTTTGTGGTAAAATCAATATGATAAATAAATATACTATATATAGAGAAAACAGAGGAGGCAACAATGAAACAGTTCACATTATTCCCTGAGATCTACAGATATGACAGTACTGTAGAGTTTGCAAAGGATTTCAAGATTGGAAAGGGCGATCTGGTCATCACAAATGAGTATATCTATCAGCCATTCCTGGGAGATCAGAACCTGGAATGCGAGATATTATATCAGGAAAGATATGGCAAGGGTGAGCCGTCAGACGACATGGTCGAGGCTATGTACGCCGATATCAAGACCCAGCCAAAACGTATCATCGCTATCGGCGGAGGCACAGTTATAGACATCAGCAAGATATTTGCGCTGAAGAACGTATCTCCTGTATTGGATCTGTATGACAACAAGCTGGAGATCGTAAAGGACAAGGAGCTGATCCTGGTTCCCACCACCTGCGGTACCGGTTCAGAGGTTACCAATGTCGCTATCCTGGCACTAAACAGCAGAGGCACTAAGAAGGGCCTGGCTGTAGATGAGATGTATGCTGACAAGGCCGTACTCATCCCTGAGCTGGTCAAGGGTCTGCCTTTCTTCTTCTTCGCGACCAGTTCCATCGATGCCCTGGTTCATGCCGTAGAGTCATCTCTGTCACCCAAGGCCAACGGTTATACAAAGATGTTCGGCTACAAGGCTATCGAGATGATCCTTAAGGGATTCATGGAGATCAGAGACAAGGGACAGGATGCCCGCTTTGATCTGCTGGAGGATTTCCTGGTAGCATCCAACTATGCAGGCATCGCATTTGGCAACGCCGGATGTGCAGCGGTTCACGCATTGGCTTATCCTCTGGGAGCTACATATCATGTTGCTCACGGCGAGAGCAACTATGTACTCTTTACTCAGGTGCTCAAGAACTATATGGAGATCAAAACAGACGGCGAGATCGCTGTTCTTAACAAGTTTATCGCGGATATCCTGGGCTGTGACGTTGCAGATGTATATGATGAGCTGGAGAATCTCCTGAACAACCTGATCCCCAAGAAACCTCTTCATGAATTCGGTATGACTGAGGATGAGATCGAGACCTTCTCAGAGTCTGTAATGGTCAACCAGGGACGTCTGATGGCCAATAACTTCGTAGAACTGGACAAAGCAAGAGTTTACAAGATCTATAAGGAGTGCTTCTGATCTTCCAGATGGGATATCCTGAATTGGTGATATAGCCAGAAACCAGTGATATTGCAGAATACTGTCAGAATACAAGATATAGACAGACTGAAGAAACTGCCGGTTTTAGCCGGCAGTTTCTTCAGTCTGTAAGCATTTTACAGTTTATAGTATTGAGGTACAAACTATAATACCTGCATATTACAAACTATATCTGCAGATTACTTAGATCATTCCAAAAACTCCAGCCATGACCAGCTATAACCCTGATGATTTCCAAAAACTCCGGCCATGACCAGCTGTAACCTTGATGATTTCCAAAAACTCCAGCTGTGACCAATAATACGTTGGTATTTTTCCAATTTCTCCAGCCATGACCATGTTTTTTGACCGATGTTGGGTCATTACCGAAGTAAATGGAAAAAGAAGTTTAAAAGATTGGTCATAGGTGAGGTTTTTGGAAAACCTAGAGGTAGTAGTTGGTCATAGGCGGAGCAAATGGAAGATGAATTGAGCCTGCGAACGTTTTTTGCCGCTTCTCCTTAAGATTATGGTTAATTCAGGATGGCTGGAAACACGTACAAATGAAGATTGTGGTAGAATCTGAATCATACGCAGGTTTTAACGGATATTGAACTTGTAATATGAAAAATGATAAAATAGTTTTAGTTCAGAATAGCGAAGGATAGGCTTAAAGGCAGACAGAACATCTTGCTATTTCCAACTAATAGTAATTAATATGTTCGGGTGTATAAAGTGAATTCAGAACAGATGGCACGGATATATGCCGCAGATGTCAGTGCACTGATCGAAGACGAAAAACTGATGGATGCAGCAATAAATATGGTGAGTGAAGAACGCGCTGAGAAAGTGAAGCGTTTTGCCAGCATAGAAAGCAAAGCTCTGTCTGCAGGTGCTGAGTTACTGCTTCGGGCAGCAATTGCTGATGTGGAAAGAGCAGAGAAGGAAGCTGCCAGGATGTCTGCAGTTTCTGCGGATACTAAAGGCGCAACAGAGAAGGCGGATGCCAGGATGCTTGCAGATTCTGCGGACATTAAAGAAGCAGCGGAAAAGGCAGATGTGGCTAGTCTCGAGTATATCTGCAAGAACAGGCCGATTCAGTTTGAATATGGTCAGAATGGAAAACCCTATCTGAAAGGCCAAAAGGACCTGTTCTTCAACCTGTCCCACTCCGGCAGATGGGTGGTATGTGCATTGTCCCACCATGAGGTCGGGTGTGATATCGAAAGGGCGGAGCCTCGGAAAAGCACGAAAAAAATAGCAGCCAGATTCTTTACCGATGAAGAGCGGAGTTTTATTGACAGCTGTGCAGATAAGGATCCGGATGGAGGGCTGAGCGCATTCTACAGACTCTGGACGCTTAAAGAAAGCTTTTTAAAGGTAACAGGATATGGACTGGCTCTTCCATTAAAAGATTTTTGTATTATAATTAGTACAGAGAGTATCTCTGTAAAACAGGATCTGGATCTGAATACGGATTACAGATTCAGAGAGTTTTTTGATCTTTCCGGATACTGCTGCAGTGTGTGCAGTGAAGGCTGTGAGATCTGCAGCCAGATCACAGAGGTCTCCCTCTCAGATCACATATTAAGCAGCCTGAAGGTGGAGTAATGGGAAAATACTACGTTTTGTTCAATCCATATGCGGATAACGGACATGGGGCAGACAGTTCGAAAAAGGTTTTGGAACATATTCCGGAGGCCGAAACGGAATTCGTTGACATGACGAAGATCTCGGGATATCAGGAATTCTTCACACAGCTGGATGCTGACGACAGGATCGTCCTGTGCGGCGGTGACGGAACTCTGAACAGATTTGTAAACGACTGTGATGACAGATTCCCGGGAAACGAGATATACCTGTTCCCGGTCGGAACCGGAAATGATTTCCTGCTGGATCTGGGATACAAGGGAAACTGTGCGCCGGTCCAGATCAACAAATATATTGAAGATCTGCCATGGGTCGAGGTGAACGACAAGAAGTACTTTTTCATAGATAATGTCGCGTTCGGTATCGATGGCTGGGTCTGCGAGATCGCGGACCAGAAGAAAGAGAAAGACCCCGGAGCGAAGATAAATTATACAACTATCGCCATCAGTGGTCTGCTCGGGAAATACAGCCCGTGCAACGCGAAGGTCACTGTAGATGGCGAAACACATGAATACAGCAGAGTATGGATGGCACCTTCCATGAACGGCCGTTACTTCGGAGGCGGCATGATGGTAACACCCATGCAGGACAGACTGGACCCTGAACGGACCATTACCCTGATGCTGTTCCAGAATGGCGGCAGATTTAAGATCGCTACAGGGTTTCCTTCCATATTCAGCGGAAAGCATGTGAACAATCCGCTGGCCGTGTTCATCAAGGGACACGACATCACAGTAGAGTTTGACGAACCCAGAGCTGTTCAGATAGACGGAGAGACTATTCTGGGCGTGACAAAGTATCACGCGCATAAATCGTAAAATGTTTATATTTACTTTTATCTGCAGTCTGTTTATCAGCAAAAAGAAAGAATATGACGAACCCAGTCCTTTCTACAGAAAACTGCTGGCTATTCTGACAAGGATTGCTTTTTTCGTGGCACGGATCCATGTGCATGCAGATGGCATGGATAAAGTACCCTCTGATACCCGTTTCCTGATCGTAGGCAATCATATATCCAATTTCGATCCGATCATCACATGGGATGTGTTCGGTCTGGACAAAGTCATCTTTATAACAAAACCTGAAAATTTTAAATATCCGTTCTTTGGAAGGCTCATTCACAGGATGGGATATCTGGGGATTGACCGTGACAATCCCAGAAATGCAGTCAAGACCATCAATAAGGCAGCGCAGCTGATGAAGGATGACAAGACCTCGGTATGTATTTATCCGGAAGGGACACGCAACAAGAGCGGTGAGGGTCTGCTGCCATTTCATCATGGCGCTCTCAAGGCAGCTCAGCTGGCAGATGTTCCCATAGTAGCTGTGCTGTACAGGGACACTCCGAAGATCTTTAAGAGATTCCCATGGAGAGGAACGGACGTCTATCTGGATGTGCTGGAGGTAATACCGGCTGATGAGGTCGCCTCACACAAAACAGTGGATCTGGGAAACCATATCCGTGATCTGATGCTGGCCAGGCAGAAAGAAATAGTTAACATATAATCATCTGTTTTTTTGGTACATTTTTTGAAAAGAATGAAAAAATGTACTGCCATTTCAAAATTGTTCTCGTACTATCTTTAATATATCCGAAAAATTGTAGACCTCTTCTGATATTGTTTCTTTTTTCTTTTCAAAAGACAAATATATAATAGGCTCATAATATAATGTCACAATGTGTGATAAAAAAGAGGAGAAGGAAAATGGTAAGATATGTCATCAAACGATTATTGCTGACGATCCCGATCATTATTGCAGTTGCTATCCTGATCTTCTGCGTCCTTAAGCTGACGCCGGGAGATCCTGCAAAACAGATCCTGGGTGAGAATGCAACTGAAGCGGAACTTGAGGAATACAGGATCTACCTCGGACTTCGCCGTCCGTTCCTCGTTCAGCTGGGGGATTATCTGGAGAAATTGTTCCTGCATTTCGACTTTGGTAAGAGCTGGATATCGCAGAAGAGTATCTCAGAGGAATTCTCTGCCAGACTTCCGCGAAGTTTTGCGATCAGTGTGTACAGTATCCTGGTAGGTGCTATCTGCGGTATTCCATTGGGAGTTCTGGCGGCGGTAAAGCAGAACACGTTTGTGGATAAGTTTATCCTGTTCATGTCCAGCTTTATGCACGTTATCCCGAACTACGTATGGGCGCTGATCCTGATCATCATCTTCTGCGTAAGACTAAAATGGCTGCCATCATATGGAGCGGATTCCTGGGAGTGTTTCATCTTGCCTTGTGCGTGTATCTTCATCATGGGATTCACAGGCATGGCCCGTATGACCAGGTCCAGTATGCTGGAGGTTATCAGGTCAGACTATATTATGGCTGCCAGAGCACAGGGATTCTCAAAGCGCAGTGTTAACTACAGACACGCGCTGCCCAATGCCATGATCCCTGTAATCACTAACCTGGGAACTCAGTTCTCACACGCTCTCGGCGGAACCATGATCCTGGAAACGATCTTCTCGATCCCGGGAACCGGTACTTATATCCAGGGAGCTATTTCCAGCCGTGACGTTCCGATCGTATGCGGTACAGTTATCATTCTGGCAATCTGGTTCTGCCTTGTAATGGTGCTGGTAGACATCATGTATGCAGCACTTGACCCGAGGATCAAAGCTCAGTATGAGCAGCAGGGCAGAGGCTGGAACTTCAATAGAGGAGGAAGGGGGAAGAGAGCATGAGCAGCGCAGCTAATCCTACCATGGGCGCCGGAATGGAAGATTCTGAAGCTTTAAAGAAACAGTCTTCATTTAAAATGATGCTGAAGCGTCTGGCAGCCAATAAGCTGGCACTGACAGGTGGTATCATTTTTGCCATACTTGTAATACTTGCTGTATTTGCCCCTCTGATCGCACCATATGATTATCTGACAGTTAATCCCGCGATCAAGTATTCAACTCCCAGCGCACAGCACCTTCTGGGAACTGACCAGTTCGGCCGTGATATATTCAGCCGTCTGGTATGGGGCGGAAGATGGAGCCTGACACTGGGTGTTGCAGGAACTATCGTCAGTACCATACTTGGTATCATCGTCGGATCGATCGCAGGATACTGCGGCGGCACAGTTGATAACATCATCATGCGTATAATCGACGTTATCCAGTGTATCCCGGGTATGCTTGCAACCATCGTTATCTCCATCGTTCTCGGACAGAGCTTCGGAGCTACAGTAGCAGCACTGAGCTTTGGTGGTATCTGGGGAACTGCGCGTATGCTGCGTGGCCAGATACTGACGGTACGAACGCTGGACTATGTAGAAGCCGCCAAGGCAACAAACAACCACCCGATCCGTATCGTATTCAAATATGTTCTGCCGAACTGCATCCAGCAGACTATTATCGGTGCCTGCATGGGTATCGGCGGAACGATCACAATGGCATCCGGTCTTTCATTCCTCGGACTGGGCGTTCAGCCGCCTCTTCCGGAATGGGGAGCTATGCTGAATGACGGACGTACATATATCCGTTACTACCCGATGATGGTTATTGGTCCATGTGTAATGATAGGCCTCACCGTTCTTTCGATTAGTTTGTTTGGTGATGGCCTGCGTGATGCAATGGATCCGAGAATGAAGAAGTAGGAGGAATAAAAGATGGCAGAGTTTGATAAGGAAGAGAAATTCCATTTAGACGGACATCATGATATGCCTCCTAAAGGACGTGGAGGCAAGAAGCACCATGGCCACGGACATGGAAGGTCACAGAGCAATGTCTCAGTACCTGACAGAGATCCGGATACTATCCTGAGCGTAAGAGATCTCTGGGTAGAATATACATCCGGCACACAGCTGATCAAGGCTGTTAACGGTGTCAGCTTCGACATCAAGAGAGGGGAGTCCCTGGGACTGGTTGGAGAGTCAGGATGCGGCAAGAGTACTATAGCAAAGGCACTCCTTAAGATCCTTCCTGAGATCTCCAGCAGGATCCGCGGAGAGATGTGGTATGGCGACACTGAGATGACCAGTGCGAGCGAGAGTAAAATGCTGGAGATCAGAGGAAGTGAGATTTCCATGATCTTCCAGGATCCCATGACAGCTCTGAACCCTGTTAAGAGAGTTCTTGATCAGGTTTCATCAGTTCTGAGACTGCACAATCCCGGTATGCCCAAGAAGAAAGCTGAGAAGATCGCCACAGATATGCTGAAGGAAGTAGGTATCGGCGAGGAGCGTGTCAGAGAGTATCCTCACCAGTTCTCCGGTGGTATGCAGCAGAGAGTTGAGGTTGCTATCGGACTGTCATGTCAGCCCAATCTGTTGCTGGCAGACGAGCCTACCACAGCGCTGGACGTTACTATCCAGGCACAGGTACTGGAAATGATGCGTACTCTGATGTCAGAGCGTAACACGGCACTTCTGCTGATCACCCACAACCTGGGTATCATTTCAGAAATGTGCGACTATGTAGCAGTTCTGTATGGCGGTGAGATCGTAGAATACGGAAACAAGAGAGAAGTATTCAAGGATCCATGCCATCCATATACTATTGGTCTGTTCGGAGCAATCCCTGACATGCACAGCAAGGGCGACCGACTGACACCTATCGAGGGAGTTATGCCCGAGCCTTCAGATCTTCCGGATGGATGTAAATTCCATACCAGATGTCCGTATGTGACAGATATCTGCAAGAGTGGCCCCGTACCGGTTGTTGAGCTGGGTGGAACCCACAAATGTCAGTGTCACCGCATTGAAGAGGTGAAAGCAGCCAGAAGGGAGGAACAGGCATGAGTACATTGATTGAAACTCAGGATCTGGAAAGATATTTTAAGACCGGCAGAGGTCAGCTGCATGCTGTAGATAAGATCAGTATGAAGTTTGAAAAAGGCACTACCATGGGTGTTGTAGGTGAGTCCGGATGCGGAAAGAGCACACTGGCACGTACTATCATCCATCTGCAGGAGCCCACAGGCGGC
Source organism: Lachnospiraceae bacterium (assembly GCA_045604025.1). Classification (GTDB taxonomy): domain Bacteria; phylum Bacillota; class Clostridia; order Lachnospirales; family Lachnospiraceae; genus RGIG5612. The sequence goes on from JAZUNG010000164.1 coordinate 11,282, forward strand.
AAGGTATTCTTCGAGGGAGAGGATATCACCCATCCTGACAAGGCACAGCTGAAACGCCTCAGAAACCATATGCAGATCATTTTCCAGGATCCTTATATGACCCTGAACCCTCGTTATACTGTTGAAGATACACTGAAAGAGCCTCTGGTCATTTCAGGAAAGTACAAGAAGGGCGAGTCACTTAATAAAGAGATCAGAAGACTGATGGATATGATCGGTATCTCCGGACGTCTGAGAATGAGTTATCCTCATGAGCTTTCAGGAGGAAGAAGACAGAGAGTAGGTATCGGACGTGCACTGGCTATGGATCCCAAGTTCATCGCCTGCGACGAGCCTGTAGCATCCCTGGACGTAAGTATCCAGGCGCAGATCATCAACCTTCTTCAGGATCTGCAGAGAGATTTCGGTCTGACATATATGTTCGTTACACATGATATGTCAGTTGTAAGATTTATTTCTCATGACATCAGCGTAATGTACCTGGGACAGCTGGTTGAGACCAGCCCGTCACTGGAGCTGTTTGACAGGCCTCTGCATCCTTATTCCAAGGCTCTGCTGTCAGCGATTCCGTCAACAGATATTGACAAGCCTCATGAGAGAATCAGACTGAAAGGTGAGCTGGTCAGCCCTATCAATCCCAAGCCGGGATGCAGATTCATGCCCAGATGCGAGTACGCTACAGAGGCATGCAATCAGCCGCAGCACCTTGAAGAGATCCTTCCGGGACACTTCGTTGCATGCTGTAGGGTAAAAGAGCTTAACGAACTGTAATTTTGATATGTTCTATCCCGGAAATGTGTTGTTTCCGGGATAGATTTATTTTTTTACACTAATATTTAAAGGAGGCACACATGGCACCTGTTATCACAGCGATCGCTGAACCCAGACCGGACGGCGAGAGAATTGTCAAAGCAATAATTGAGCTGAATGGCACTGAGTGCGATGCATCAGCTATTACAGTAAAGGATCGTACCGTCACATCATATGAGCAGGATGGAGATATCATTACACTCTGTCTGTCGGAAGATGATGAGAAGGCAACAGTAATTCCCAGGATGAAGAGACCTGGTCCGGGAGGTCCAGGCGGTCCGGGAGGCCCGGGAGGTCCGGGAGGCCCGGGAGGCCCGGGAGGTCCGGGAGGCCCGGGCGGCCCAGGCGGCCCAGGCGGCCCAGGCGGTCCGGGAGGTCCCGGAGGTCCTCCTCGTGGTATGGCTGGCAAGAAGAGAGGCCCGATCGAGGTGACTGTTAATATCCCCGGAGTTGGTGAGATCACATCTACCAAAAAGGTAGAAAAGGTTATCGACGATTTCGTACAGGGACAGTATAAGCACTTCACTTACAATCTCTTTACACCCGAGCTTAAGGACGGCGAGAAATATCCTCTGGTGGTATTTATCCCTGATGCATCGGCCAATGGTGATGATCCTCTGATCGCTCTTTCACAGGGTATCGGCGGTACAATATGGGCAGAGCCCGAGAATCAGGCCAAACATCCCTGCTATGTTCTGGCGATCAATGTACCGAAGGGCATCTTCCTGACCAATGATAATTTTGAGGCTGCACCTGAGTTCGAAGAGATCAAGGAGCTGATCGACAGGACTATCGCTGAGAATCAGATTGATACAGCCCGCATCTATATGACCGGACAGTCACAGGGTGGTATGTCCACATTCGAAATGAATATCAGATATCCCGATTTCCTGGCTGCTTCACTGTGCGTTTCCAGCCAGTGGGATCCTGTAAGGGTTGGAAAACTGATAAATAATAAATGGTTCCTGGGTCTTTCCAGCGGAGGACCTAAGGAGTACCCCGGACAGACAGCTATTGTCGAAGAGTTTATCAAAAACGGTGCAGAGGTAAAACGCATCGACCTGAATTACAGAGACGGACACGATGCCGTCAATGCGAAGATCAATGCTGAAAAGGGCGATGCAGGTATCGTATGGGCAGTATTTGACAAAGAGACGATCTGGGATGATGACAACAGCAATCATTCAGTCATGGAGCACCACGCACGTGGATGGGCAGTTGTATATCAGTACGAGGCAGTCAGAGACTGGATCTTCGCACAGAAGAAAAACTGAATAATTCCATATTTGGAATCATAAACCATTAATGGTTGACAAAGCACCTCCTCAAGGCTATTATATAGACAGATGAGGGGGTGCTTTTATGCTTACTTTAGAAGAGATCCGTAAGAAGAAGGAAGAAACCGGGCTGACGAATGCCCAGCTGGCACATATATCCGGGGTCCCGCTTGGAACCGTACAGAAGGTTTTGGGAAATGTGACGCGTTCTCCGCGTATGGAAACTATCATGGCATTATCTGCTGTTTTCGAAAAGAAGAGCAGCATCACATATGAGGTTCCTAAGGACTACTGTATCTTCGAAGAACCGAAACCCGCATATATGCCTGCCCGGATCCAGGTTGCAGAGAATATCCATGATTATCCCAGACAGGGAACATATACTCTTGATGATTATCTCGCGCTTCCGGATGAGCAGCGGGTCGAACTGATCGATGGGGTATTCTATGACATGAGTGCTCCGACTGTTCCGCACCAGCTGATCGGTGGATTGATCTTCAGTCAGTTGATGGTTTATGTAAAGTCGCACAAAGGTCCATGCATTCCTCTGATAGCGCCGACCGATGTTCAGCTGGACCGTGACAATCGGACTATTGTTCAGCCTGATGTAATGATAGTCTGTGACCGTTCCAAGGTGACCAGAAAAAGGATCTTTGGAGCTCCGGAATTTGTTGTGGAGGTATTATCACCGTCTACGAAGAACAAAGACATCTTTATCAAGTCTTCCAAATATCAACAGGCAGGGGTCAGGGAACTCTGGCTGATCGATCCCACACAGGAGCAGATACTGGTCTATATTTTCGGGGAAGAGACCAGTATGCACATGTATACTTTTGAAGAAAAGATACCTGTTAGTATCTACGATGGTGAATGTGAGATAGATTTCAAGGAGATCAGGGATTATATTTCATTCATTTCAGAATGAAATTCTTAAATGATATCAGATTCTTCGACATGAATCTGTTCTTCTGCCATGCCAGGCAGATATCGAATGTCAGTGGAGGATCCAGCGGCAAGGCACAGATGTCCAGATGCGAATCGCACGCATATACAGAGTCGATCACAGCTATGCCGCGTCCGACCTCCGCCATCTTAAGCAGATCCTGAGGCAGGCATTTGTCAGAGAAGGTATACTGATGGTCGCAACCATGTTCGCTCAGATAGTTTCTGACGATTTTCGAAACCCCGCCATCAGTCTTAGATATCAGCAGATACTCCTTGTCCAGAAGCTCAGGAGTGACACTGCCATACTCTGACAGGGGATTGTCATGTGAGCAGCAGACATAGAGTTCTGCCTCTCCTATCTTCGCGTATTCCAGGTCAGGATTGCCAGTCTCCGCATGGATCATGACAAAATCGAACTCGTCATCCAGGACCTCATTTTCCAGTCTTTCGATGCCTTCCTGTGTGATGCTGACATGGATATTTGGATGCTTCTTTTCAAACTCACTGTAAATAAGAGGAATATAGTGATTGCAGAATGAGAATGGAAGTCCCAGTCTGATCACATCCTTGCCGTCATTGGCATAACTGCGGCATCTGGTAAAGAGACTGTCCGCCTCTGCCAGCAGATGCTTCGCGTTCTGATAGAATTCCTTCCCTATCTCCGTACAGCACACATCTTTGAAGTCCTTGTCGATCAGTTGGACATCCAGCTCATTTTCCAGTTTTTTTATGGCAATAGAAAGAGCAGGCTGCGTGATGTTCAGTTTCTCCGCTGCCTTCCTGAAGCTCTTATTGTCGATAACAGATACGAAATATCTCAGCTGATAAAAATCCATAATGCTCCCTCTTGTGGCTATTTTACCACCGGCTATTTTTAAAATAAAGTTTATAGGTGCAAAAATATGTTAATTGGACACAGAGCCAGGCGTGCAATACAATTGTATCAACGGCTATATCAGTTAAACATTTCACAAAAAAGGAGAATCTATATGAGTACAAAGATCGGAAGATTTGTCGTAGACGGACATATCCACTGCGGCAAGAAAGACACTGCAAAAGGCGATTCCAAGATCAAGGGGATCCAGGCTGAGGTTGAATCTGTTGACAATTCCGGAATGGCGCTTCTGGATATGAACGCTTACGGAATAGATATGGGCATCCTCCTGCCGAGCTTCACCGGAACCAGCAATGAGCTGTACAGAGATATCTGCCGCAGAAATCCTACCAGATTCCGTACATGTGCTATCGATACAAATACCAGACTGGCAGCTGCTCATGGCACACCATGGACAATGGATGCAGCGCTGAAAGAGCTGGATGAGTGCTTCAGCAACAATGAAGACGGCATGTTCGTAGGTATCGGCGAGTTCGCTCCCGGATCAATGGGCGTAATGCGTGACAGACCTACCCGTCTGGAGAGATACAATGAGTGGTTGGCTATCGCAGAGTTCTGCTGCCATTATGACATCCCCTGCTTCTTCCATGAGTACAGCCCTATCAATATTGACGAGCCTTTCACCATGCTGTGCAACGTCTGCATGAAATTCCCGAACTTCAAGGTCATCATTGCCCATGGTGGCGGCGAGAGACCTCAGGATATCGACAAGGCAGTATGGCTGGCTTCCATCAATGAGCATATCTATCTGGAGACTGGTTACTGGAGAGCAGAAAACTATGAATTCGCTCTGAGAAATCCTATGGTTGGCGCAACCAAGCTGATCTGGGGCGGTGGTGATACCGGTTCAAGACTCTGGTATCCTCAGATCTTCCATGGAGCAAACCGTGCGCTGAAGACCAGCGTATACAACAACAGAAATAACTGGATCTGGAACGGAACCCGTGAGGTTGATTATCAGCCTGATTATTATGGATGGGCATGCCGCCAGATCGACAAGATCGTTAACGAAGAGATGGCTACTCAGGATGAGGTTAACCTGATCGTAGGCGGAAATGCAGCCAGACTGTACAAGCTTCCCGTTCCGGAAGACTGCACATTCGCATCAGGACGTCCCGACCTCAATATTCCTCCGAGAGAGATCATGTATGCTGAGGGCGTTACAGAAAGAGCAGCATATGCTCTGTCAGAAGGTGAAGACTTCAGACCCGGAACACAGCCATTCTGGGGTTGATCCGGATAAATTGGAAAAATTAAGAATCTTTTTCGCAGGAAGCCCCGCAGAGCATGCGGGGCTTCCTGTTTTTTCAACAACTGTTATGATGAATCGCTGTGTTATGGTATAATTGACTCGAAAAAGAGATCAGAAAGGAGTAGCTATTATGAGTGCAACTGTAAAAAGTATCACAACTGTTTCCAAACCGTTTCCGGATGGCCAGAGGGTGACTGCCCTTGCGATCGAGTATGGCAGACAGGTCAAGGCTGACGCGCTGGCAAAGGAGCAGTTTGAGGCTGAAAAAAGAACTATCACAGGCATACATGTGGCTGAGAGCGCTGATGGCGCACCAGTTGAGGTGGGAACATTCGTTGTTCTGGAGCTGGATCCCAGGGATGTAGAGGCAACTACTCTGTGCAATCCGGACGGAACCAGAGGCCGCAGAAGACCGCCCAGACCCCAAGGAGGACCTGGCGGTCCCGGAGGCCCCGGTGGTCCCCGCCCCGGGGGAATGCCCAAGAGGGAGCCTATCATCTTCCCTGACGGCAGAGCCTATGTAGGCCCTCATGGTATTTCCAAGAGAAGAGATCCACTGGCTCAGAAGGTACGTCAGGTAACTGATATCACCGACGCGGCAGGAGAGGTTATTCCCGCTTGGCCAGAGGAACTGATATCTGACAAGGAGATCAACGAGCTGTCCGATCTGTTCATCCAGGGCCATTTCGAGGATATGGATTACAGCCTGTTTGTTCCCACGGATTATGATCCGGCAAAGAAATATCCGCTGCTTCTGTTCATCCCTGATGCCGGATGTATCGGAGAAAGCCCCAGGATCTCGCTGGAGCAGGGAATCGGCGCAACCATATGGGCAACTGAGGCAGAGCAGAAGAAGCATCCGTGCTTCATCCTGGCACCTCAGCACAACAAAGAGTTCGCTATCGCAAATGATAATTACTGGTGCACAGATGACCTTCAGACCATAAAGAGAATGTGCGATGAGATCCAGAAAGAGTACAGTATCGATGCAGACCGTGTATATACTACCGGTCAGTCCATGGGATGCATGTCCTCATTCGAGCTGCTGATCGAGTATCCTGACTACTTTGCAGCAGGACTTCCTGTTGCCGGTCATTGGGGAGCAGAACCCTCAGCACAGCTCTGGAAGCAGAAAGTATGGTTCTTCATGTCTGATGAAGATGGCGGAGCAGCGATATTCTATCCGAACCTGAAGAAGGCATTGGCCGACATCGGTGCTAAATACGCTGAATACGAGATTGATGCCAACCAACCGACAGCTGTCCTTTCCGAGAAGATCGGTGAGATGGCAAATGATGACTGCACATTCAGGATTACCAGATTTACAGGCGGAAGTATCGCCAGAGTCGACCAGCCTGACAGAACAGACGGCGGCGGACATAATGGCACATGGCATCTTGTATATCAGCTCGAATCTGTAAGAGACTGGCTGTTCAGACAGGTGCGTGACTGACCCGAATATCCAACGAAATCAGGTCTGCATTTCCGAGTTGGACGGTATTGGTCTGGGATCTGTAAATAATATGGTTTTGTGTATTATCCACACTCTGAAAATGAGTGTGGATAATATTTTTGTTTCAGTTTATATATGCATTCATTTTAAATATTATGATAATATATCTGCATGTCTAAAAGATCGTTTATGAACAGCTCAAGAACCATGGACCTCAGCCAGGGCAATATCTTTACCCAGCTGCTTATTTTTGCGCTGCCGCTTCTGGCAGGGCAGCTCTTTCAGACCCTGTACAACAGTGTTGACTCCATAGTCATAGGCAATTTCGAAGATGCCAATTCGCTCGCGGCTGTTACAGCCAGCGGTGCGATCTCACTGATCATTTCGGGATTTTTCAATGGAATGAGCGCCGGCGCAACCGCCATGTTCGCGCGCTTTTTTGGTGCAAAAGACTATAAAAACCTTCACGATGCAGTACATACAACAGTCCTGTTCTCGATCATACTGGGCTTCGTGCTGGCTGCTCTGGGAGTCATATTTACACCGGCGCTGCTGGGATTTACCGCATGCCCTCCGGAAGTGTTTGATCATGCGGTCGCGTATCTGAGGGTATATCTGATCGGAGTATTGTTCACATCCATATATAATATCGGTGCCGGAGTACTGAGGGCAGTAGGCGATTCCACATCACCGTTTATTTTCCTGGTCATTTCCAGTGTACTGAATATCCTGCTCGACCTTCTGTTTGTGGCAGTGATCCCCATGGGTGTTGTCGGAGTTGCAGTGGCAACTATCATTGCGCAGGGTGTGTCCATGATACTGGTGTTCTGGAAGATGAAGAAGCTGGACGACGCTTACAGATTCCGCTTCAGTCATCTGATGATCAGATGGAATCTGATGGGCGAAGTGGTGAAGCTGGGTCTGCCGGCAGGACTGCAGTCCAGTATCACAGCAATCTCCAATTTGTATATACAGCAGTATATCAACTCATTCAGTGCAGTGGCGATAGCCGGTATCGGATCCGCCATGAGGATAGATCAGTTCGCAGGTATGTTCTGCGCCAGCTTAGGCCTGGCCATGACAACATTCATTGGTCAGAATATCGGCGCGAAAAAATATGACCGCACACATAAGGGCGTGGGAATATCCTTCCTGATGTGTGCAGTCTGGGTAATAATAGTCAGCATTCCGATATTTATTTTCTCAGATAGCCTCGTCCGTATATTCAGTCCGGATCCCGAAGTCATCAAATACGGCTCGGGCATGCTGCACGTGATCATGCCTGTATACATGATCATGGGTACACAGTGGCTGTTTGGCGGCATCCTCAGAGGATACAGATACTCGATCGCCAGCATGGTGTGTACAGTGGGCGGCATGGTAGTGGCCAGACAGATCTGGCTGGCAGTAACGCTCAACAACTTCGGACACGATATCCGGTTCGTATATTATGGATATCCGGTCGGCTGGGTAGTATCGATGATACCGATGCTGATCATTTATTTCTTCATTATACGGAAGAAATATCCGTCTAAACAGCAGACAGAATAATGGAATCCATTATATCTTACAGATACAGATCTCCGTATTTTGCTTCCAGATAATCCAGGAAATCGTCCGGTGTGATCTCTCTTCCGGTAATATCGCGGATCCATTCCTTGGGGGTCAGGCAGCAGGCGTTCTTAAATACATTTTCTGCCATCCATGAATTGATGCATGCGATATTGCCTGAGCGGACCTCGTGGTCGATATCAACTTCTTTTGCCAGACGGTTATAGTACATGGCGTTGTACATGTTGCCCAGCGCATATGTCGGGAAATATCCATAGCCCCATGTCCAGTGAACATCCTGCAGAACACCTTCGGTGTCATGAGCGGGGCGGATACCCAGGTATTCTTCGTATTTGTTGTTCCATGCCTCAGGCAGATCCTTAACAGCCAGCCTGCCGCTCATCAGATCCTTTTCCAGTTCATATCTGATAATGATATGCAGAGTATATGTCAGCTCGTCAGCTTCGGTACGTATGAATGAAGGTCTGACCAGGTTGATGCCTCTGTACAGTTCTTCCTCAGATACATCCTTCAGCAGTTCGCTGTCGATACTGCGGATCTCAGGGTAGATCAGATGGATGAATCCCTCGGAACGTCCGATACGGTTCTCATAGAATCTGGATACAGACTCATGCATGCCCATGGTCATATCATCATCGATAAAGAAATCGAAGTTCTCCTCAGGCTGCAGCATGCTGAACAGGGCATGTCCGCCTTCGTGTACGATAGAGTACAGGCTGGATGCAAACTCATTCAGGCGGTATCTGGTGGTCACGCGGATATCGTTTCTGGCAAGTCCCATGGTGAAGGGGTGCTCGGTTGTTGTAAATGCGCCTCTTGAGAAATCATAGTTCATCAGCTCCAGAAGACGGCGTGCCAGCAGGGCCTGTTTGCCCTCGTCCATGCGGCGGCTTAAGAAGTCAGTCCTGATGGTACGCTTGCTGGCCTTGATCTTCTCAAGAAGGGGCAGCAGGCGCTCTTTGCATCTGCCGAACCACTCATCGATATCAGCTGATGTAATGCCTCTCTCATAATCGTCCAGCAGATTGTCATAAGCTACAGGGAGTTTTTCTTCCCTCAGCTCGATCTGCTCGAAATTCATGTTCTTAACTTCCTCAAAAACAGGAGCATATACAGAGAAGTCCTTTGCTTCGCGTGCCTCCAGCCATTTTACATATGAGCGGTTGGAAAGCAGCTGCCATTCATGATTCTTCTCCGGAGATACATTTTTCGTTTTTGCATAATGCCTGTGAAGAGATTCGATCATAATGCGGGCTTTGTATTCCAGACCGTCCTCCGCGGGAGCCTCGGCATTTCCGCTGCCGAAACGGTGTTCATAGCAGTATTCGGCTGCGTCGATAAACTCCTGTGCTTTGATCAGCTTGTAGCCTTCTGTACCTATAAATGCGCTGACCTCACCCTGGGCTTCCATACCCTTTGACGGGCAGATAGTCTCCATATCGAACTGCAGTACTGCGGCTGCATGCTGATAGATCTTTGCTTTCGTCAGGGTATCTGTGACGATGTGATAGTTCTGCTTAAGTATCTTATCCATGTTTATTCCTCCATGCGGTTGAAATGTCATATGTTCTATGATATGCATTGACGAATGTATTATAATCCCAACCCTGCCCGGGAAACAAGAATGAATGATCTGCAGTAAGGAATCAAGTGCAATCAGCACGGCTATGGTGTATTATTAACGAAGATAAGGAGATAATACATTATGCGTTTACGTTTCCTGATCTGAGATAGCTGATTGTATAAATTAAGAACGAACTTTTTATAGATATAACTTGCAAATGACTGGCTGTTCGGGTATAGTCAGAAACCAAGATTGTACAAATATTAATACAATTTTACCAATGAGTGATGTATCACAAGCAGTACATGCAAATATAAGTGTGAATGGGATCGTACAGGGGGTCGGATTCAGACCTTTTATTCACAGGTTGACAGGGAAATATTCTCTGTGCGGCTGGATCCGCAATACTTCACAGGGTGCTGAGATCGAACTGGAGGGGAAACAGGCCGATATTGAGACCTTTGTTCAGGAGATCACAGAAGACCACCCACCTCTGGCGGATATCATATCCGTCAGGACTGATTATTCAGAACATACAGAAGGCTTTACGGATTTCCGGATCATCAACAGCGATGATCAGGGTGAGAAGAACACCCTGATCTCACCTGATATCGGGATCTGTGAGGACTGCAGGAAGGAACTGCTGTCAGAAGGCGACCGAAGATACAGATATCCTTTCATCAACTGTACGAACTGCGGGCCCAGATTTACTATCATCAGGGATGTGCCTTATGACAGGGTAAATACGTCTATGGCGGAGTTTGCCATGTGCCCGGAATGTGACAGCGAGTATCATGACATCGCTGACAGACGCTACCATGCGCAGCCTGACTGCTGTCCGGAGTGCGGACCTCAGCTCGCATTTCTGGATGGGGCAGGACGAGCCATCCACGGAGATGCGATAGATAATGCGGTGCAGGCACTGAAACAGGGACTGATAGTGGCTATAAAGGGTCTGGGAGGATTTCATCTGGCATGCAGGGCTGATGATGCCGGTCTGGCTATGACACTCAGGCACAGAAAACAGCGCGACGAGAAACCGTTTGCCATCATGTGCAGGGACGTGGAGACCGTGCGGACATTTGCAGAGGTTTCTGATGAAGAGGCAGCAGAGCTGGAATGCTTCAGGAAGCCCATAGTACTGCTGAAGAAAAAAGACAGACACGATCTGACTTGGCTCAGTGAGAACGCATATATAGGGGTAATGCTCCCTTATACGCCTCTTCATGTACTGCTGCTCGAGCAGATCCCATCTTTGGTCATGACCAGTGCCAATCTGTCGGACCTTCCGATCATCTATAAGAATGATCAAGCTGCCAGAGAGCTAGCGGGTATCGCGGACCGATTCCTGGTACATGACCGGGATATAGTGACCAGATGTGATGACTCGCTGGTTAGGATCATTTCAGGTGATGAATATCTCATCCGCAGATCCAGAGGCTATGTACCATATCCGGTGATGCTGGATATTAAAGCCGGACAGACAGAAACTGACAGCCTGCAGAGCCTGTCATGTAATGCAGTTGATGGCAGGCAGCACGATCAGGCAAACCAGCAAGGTATACTGGCATGCGGAGCTGAGCAGAAGGCATCATTTGTTCTGACAAAGGGAGAATATGCATTTCCCAGCCAGCACATAGGAGACCTGAAGAATATCGAGACATTTGAAAACTATGAGACTCAGATCAGGCATTTCGAGAGGATGTTCGACATAAATGTCAGTCAGATCGTCTGCGACATGCATCCGGATCTCATGTCCACCCGATATGCGCAGGAGAGAGCGGAGCGAGATGGGGTGCCTGTGCTGAAGGTTCAGCATCATCATGCGCATATGGCATCATGCATGGCTGACAATGGTCTCACCGGTGACTGCATCGGTATCATCTGGGACGGTACAGGATATGGAACTGACGGAACCATCTGGGGTGGAGAGTTCCTGGTCGGTGGATATGGAGACGCCAGCAGGGCAGCTTCCATCAGACCCATCAGGCTTGCCGGAGGTGACAGAGCTGTTACCGACATATGGAGATGCGGCGCAGCGCTTCTGGAAGATGCAGGTATTGACAGCGGCGAGATGTTTCCCGGGCAGGAGGCGGATACGGTCAGACAGATGCTGAAGGCAGGTATCAACTGTCCGACATCGACAGGTATGGGCAGGCTGTTTGACGGAGTGAGCGCTCTGCTGGGTATCCGTACGGTGGCCTCGTATGAAGGGCAGGGAGCTGTGCTCCTGGAGGCTGAAGCCGGTGAGTCGGAAAGTGTATATCCGTATGAGATACAGCGCTTACAGGGAGATGCTCCGGACAAAGCATCCGGAAAGCCCGTCTGGCAGTTCGATCACAGAGAAATGATCAGGTGCATTTACCGGGACATCAGGTCGGGCAGAGACAGATCGCTGGTGGCCGCGGATTTCATGAATACACTGTCTGAAATGGCTGTAAAAATGTGCCTTCTTGTACTGGATTTATACAATAACGGTTTCCCGGGGGCAGGCAAAAAATCGTCTGAAGATGAACTTTCGACGGATTTTTCTTCTGGAAAACTGAACCAGGTGGTGCTTTCGGGAGGCACTTTCCAGAACATGTATCTGCTTGAGAAGATCACGAAAAACCTTGAAAATACGGGCTTTTTCGTGTACAGGCATCACAGGGTGAGCTGTAATGATGAGGGCATCAGCTTCGGTCAGGCAGCCATAGTATCCCATATCAAAAGTACTTTAAAAAATACATAATAATGTATAAACATATTTACCGAAATATAGTAAAATAAATTAATTGTAATTATGTGAAGGCGGGCGGCATGTGTCTGGCAATTCCTTTAAAACTGATAGAGGTAAACGGAAACGAGGCAACAGGGGAACGTGATGGTATCACGCGCAGGATACGCGTGGACTTCATACGCAACCCTGTTGTCGGCGATTATGTGATCTCACATGCAGGATTTGCCATTGAAAGACTGAGCAGAGAACAGGCCGAAGAGAATATCGCTGCTGCACGAGAAGTCGAGCAGGTGCTCAGGGAAATGAGCGCGCAATGAGCACAGGTACTGCATCAAGGCAGATCATAGAACAGATTGCAGCAGCTGATACAGGCAGAGTTAACCTGATGGAAGTCTGCGGAACCCATACGATGTCGATCGCACGGAGCGGCCTGAAGCAGATACTTCCGGATAACATCAGGCTGATATCCGGACCCGGATGTCCGGTATGCGTGACTCCGGATGAGGTGATGGATGCGGTACTGGACCTGTCGCTGACAGATAGTGTGACCATAGCCACATACGGAGATATGATCCGTGTTCCGGGAAGCAGAAGAGGTGTGACACTGCAGACTCTGGCAGCACGGGGAGCGGATGTACGGATAGTATATTCACCCATGGATGCGCTTGAGATAGCAGCCAGCCGGAAGGACAGGGAAGTAGTATTCCTGGGAGCAGGATTTGAGACAACTGCTCCGGGAACAGCCATGGCTGTACAGGTGGCATCAGAGAGAAAACTCGAGAACTTTACAGTATTTTCCATGCTGAAGACCGTAGAGCCTGCGCTGCGGGCACTGATCGGCGATCCGGATTTCAATATTCAGGGATTTATCCTGCCCGGACACGTGGCAACGATCATCGGAGAGAGAGGATTTGAATTCCTGGCATCCGAGTACGGGATCCCGGGTGTGATCAGCGGATTCGAGCCGGAGGACATATTGGTTTCCATATACAGGCTGGTCATGCAGATCGGATCGGGAAGAGCTGAGATAGAAAACGAGTATACCAGAGCTGTTGCGCATGCCGGCAATACCATGGCAATGGCAGCTGTAAATAATGTGTTTGAACCTGCAGATTCACTGTGGCGCGGACTGGGAATGATCGCGGGCAGCGGTCTGAAGATCAGGGACGAGTTCAGCAAATATGATGCCAGTGTGCGTTTCGGACTGCATATAGAACCGCTGGGAAGAAAATCTCCGTGCAGATGCGGGGATGTGATCCGAGGTATGATCACACCACGGGAGTGTCCGATGTTCGGAACAAACTGTGACCCGGAGAATCCGGCAGGCCCATGCATGGTATCCAGCGAAGGCGCATGTGCGGCTGCATATAGATATATGATCTGAAGGCTGCAGAACAGAGCATAAAATGCCATTAATGATATTGAGCATTTCGGTTTCTGATAGATGATGGACGAATATATAACACTAGATTATGGCAGCGGAGGCAGAAAAACTTCCTCACTAATAGAAGAAATGATAGTTCCGCTGTTCGAAAACGATGCATTGGCAGAGCTGGGCGACGGGGCTGTCTTAAAGAGTGAAGGCCGGATCGTATTTTCAACTGACAGCTTTGTAGTCAGTCCGTATATATTCCCCGGAGGAGATATAGGCAAGCTGTCGGTCTGCGGAACTGTTAATGATATTTCCGTCAGCGGAGGACAGCCCGTATATCTGTCGCTGGCAGCAGTCATAGAAGAAGGTTTCCCTGCAGATGACCTGAAGCAGATCCTGGAGTCCATCAGAAAGGCCGCAGATGAGGCGGGAGTTCAGATAGTCACGGGAGACACCAAGGTCGTTGAGCGCGGAAAGGGTGACGGGATCTATCTGAATACAGCAGGTATAGGCTTCTTAAGGACACCGGGTCTGTCGCCCTCAGCTATAAGGACAGGTGACAGGGTACTGGTATCCGGAACAATGGGAGATCATGGAACAGCCATCATGCTGGCCCGCAATCCGGACCTTCTTGCAGGAAATATAGAGAGCGATTGTGCACCTCTTCATGAGATGGCCCTGGCTCTCGGCGAGTTGGGCAGTTCCTTAAGAGTGATGCGGGATCCCACCAGAGGAGGACTGGCCACGACACTGTGTGAATTCGTAGAGAAGAGTCCTCATGGGATAGAGATAGATGAGGACGCGGTTCCGGTAGCACCAGCAGTAAAGAGCGCATGCGATATACTGGGTCTGGACCCTCTCTACAGCGCAAATGAAGGCAAGCTGATAGCAATTGTATCTCCGGATGCCGCGGATGAGGCGCTTCAGATCATGAGGTCACACAGATACGGACAGAACGCTCAGATCATCGGAACAGTTACAGAGGATCATCCGGGCAGAGTGGTGATGCATACGCCCATAGGAGGCAGCCGTATCCTGACCAGACTGACCGGTGCGCAGCTGCCACGGATATGCTAGATAAGCCCTGGACGATGCACTAGCATATACACATGTTTACATGCGGATATGCGTGTGCATTGGACGGGCAACGAACATGAACACGAAGTTTCTGAAGGAAACGGGAGTGTGAATGTTCGTAGGAGTGCGAGAGCGCGAAGCGCGAAGCACTCCGTAGCTTATCAAAATATAAAACATAAATCGCAACAAACATATTATTACCGGAATAAGGGGGTAAGTATGCAGGAATATAAGAAGATCAGCATTACAAAAGATGAGATAGTGCCGACAGCCGAGCGTATGCGCGCTGCAGGCGTTCATCTGGCAATGATCCATGGTTTCATCAATGATGAAGGCCAGTTCGATGTCTCATATGAATATGAGATCCCGGGCGGCATCGAGTCATACACTGTAGTAGGAGAGACTGTGCTTCCCAGCATTTCAGGGATCTATGACCTGGGTGCGGAATGGCCCGAGAGAGAGCTGATGGAGCTGATGGATATCACATTTGAAGGTGTGGATACTTCAAAGCGTCTGTTCATGCCTGAGTCCATGATAGAAGGTCAGGGACAGATCATGGTCACTCCTATGAAAGAGCTGATCGCAAAAGCACATGGCAAGGAGGTTGATGACAAATGAGTTATATAGTTCCCATCGGACCATACCATCCTGCTCTGGAAGAGCCCGTACATGCCAGGCTCTATACTGAAGGCGAAGAGATCAAAGATGCCGAGGTATTTATCGGATACAACCACAGAGGTATCGAGAAACTCGCCACTCAGAAGAATTACATCCAGACTATCTCTCTGGTAGAACGTGTATGCGGTATCTGCTCTCATTCGCATGCCATGACATACTGCATGACAGTAGAGGCAGTGGCAGGGCTGAAAGTTCCCAAGAGAGGTGAGTATATCAGAGTGATCATCTCCGAGTTGGAAAGACTGCACTCACACTATCTGTGGCTGGGTATCGCCCTGCACCTGATCGGACATGACAGTCTGTTCATGCATTCATGGGACCACAGGGAAATGATCATGGATATTCTGGAAGAGCTTACCGGAAACCGTGTAAACTACGGAATCCCTACCATCGGTGGTTCGCGTCGTGATATCAACGATGTCCAGAAGGCGGATATCCTCACCATGTGTGACAGGATCGAAGAGTCCATGAAGAGGCTGAAAGACATCCTGCTGACCGACAAGACAGTTGCCTTGAGAACTCAGGGTGTAGGCGTCCTGACTACTGAGGATGCCCTGAGGATCGGTGTGGTAGGCCCTCAGGCGAGAGCATCAAACGTTCCTGTTGATGTCAGAAAAGACGCTCCTTACAGCAGTTATGAAGACTTCGATTTTGATATCGCTGTATGGCCCAGCTGTGATGTATTCTCGAGGGTAGTCATCAGAGTTCTGGAGAATTTTGAGAGTCTCAAGATCATCCGTCAGGCAGTAAATAACCTTCCGGATACCAAGATCAATCTCGGAAACAGGATCCCTCAGGTGAAGGCCGGAGAATACATGATGCGTTATGAGGCTCCGCGCGGACAGCTGTGTTACAAGGTAGTTTCAGACGGCAGCGAGTTCAACAAGAGAGTCAGCATCCATGTGCCAACATTCAAGAATGCACCTTCGGTTCCGACCATGCTGAGGGGGAATTCTGTGGCAGATGCAGGCCTGATCATAGCGAGCATCGATCCGTGCTTCTCATGTATGGACAGGTAATGGCATATGCACGAACTGGCCATAACTGAGGGGATCATGGAGGCAGCGGTTCCCGCCGCACAGCAGGCAGGGGCCAAAAAGATCCTTGAGATCCGGTTGAAGATCGGAGAGCTGTCAGGGGTATTCCCGGAGTGTATCAGAGAGTATTTTGATGTGATCAGCAAAGGGACCATCGCCGAAGGCGCGGTGCTGAAGGTTGAAAAGATTCCGGTATCTATCAAATGTCCCGACTGTGGATTTGAAGGTGTGATAGACCGTAAGAAGATCAGGTGTCCGGAATGCGGAGGAATAGATTTCAAGATAACCGCAGGAAGAGAGTATTTTGTAGACAGCCTGGAGGTTGAATAAATGGAAGTTAAAGTAGTAAAACAGATCCTTGAGTGGAACGAGGATGTCAGCCGTGAGGTAAGAAATGTTCTGGCCGGCAGCAATGTCTGTCTCGTAAATGTCATGGGCTCCCCCGGAGCGGGCAAGACCAGTCTGATCACTCAGATCATCGACAGACTGAAGGGTACATTCAGGATAGGAGTTATCGAAGGCGACATAGCGGGTCAGATAGATGCGGACAGGATCGACAGCATGGGCATCCCTGTAGTACAGCTGCAGACCGATGGTGCCTGCCATATCGAGGCTATGAGCATTCAGCATATGCTGCCCATGTTCGATCTGGATGACATTGATGTGCTGTTTGTTGAGAATATAGGCAATCTGGTATGTCCCGCTGAGTTCGATATCGGAGAGGATTTCAGGGTATCGATCCTCAGTGTGCCCGAAGGCGACGACAAGGTTGAGAAATATCCACTGATGTTTGCCACGACCAATGCGCTGCTCATCAACAAGTATGATATGATCCCTTATTTTGATTTTGATGAGGCCCGGGTAGAGCAAAATGCCACAGACATCAATCCGAAGGTCAGCATATTCAAGGTGTCTACCCGTACCGGAGAAGGCCTTGATGGATTTATAGAGTGGCTGACAGAGAAGATCGATCAGAAAGTATTAAAGTAAATAAATAGATTTATGCTGTTATCCCGAAGCGAGGTTCCGCACCACGGGATAGCAGACAGATATTCTGTGAAGGAGGTATAAACTTGAGAAAGACAAAATTTCCGGCAGTAGTCAGCACGGCGATAGTATGCTACATATTCTGGCTGCTGGTTTCTGGCGCACTTGCCGGGATCATCAGGGGAGAGCCTTCAGTTGAAGTCCTTGTAGCAGGCGGTATCGTCAGCATAGGTGTGGCACTGTTCGCCGCAAGGTTCTTTATACATGAAAAAGCATTCCATCTGTGCAATCCGCTGAGACTGCTCAAGCTGATCATCTACATCCCGGTATTTTTCTGGGAGCTCCTGAAGGCCAATATCGATGTGGCCATAAGAGCGTTCAGAAAGAAACCGGAGCATTCAGGTATCGTCAAGGTGCCTGTTGATCTGAAGAGCGACTATGCACAGGCGATGCTGGCCAATTCGATCACTCTGACTCCCGGAACCATTACCATGGATATCGTGGAGGAGGACGGACAGACTTACTATTATGTACATTGGATCGACGTCAAGGAAACTGATGGTAAGAAGGCCGGCGATGCTATCAAGGGAACGCTTGAAAAATGGGTAAGGAGGATATGGGAATAATGGATGCAGGAATTCTTGTATGGCTTGCTGTATGCTTTATAGTCCTGGCACTTGTCCTTCTGATCCGTTTCGTCAAGGGACCCAGTGCTGCGGACAGAGCTGTCGCAGCAGACAGTATTGAAATACTCACCGACATGGCGCTGATCCTGTTTGCATTGCATACAGGCCGGAGTATCTATCTGGACATTGCCCTGGTAACAGCAGTTCTGGGGTTCGTCGGCACCGTGATCATAGCAAGATATCTGGAGGGCAAACTGTGATGATGTACGTTGTTTTCGCGCTGATCGTTATCGGCATAATCTTTGCGATCTGCGGCGTCATCGGATTGCTGCGGATGCCGGATGCATTTAACAGAATGCAGGCGAGCACTATCATCTCCACGATAGTCGTTATCTTTGTTATCGCAGGAGCGATCGTATATGCGGCCGTTTTCCTGAAGAACACTGATATGATCATCAAGCTGGCAGTGCTGCTCGTATTCTATATCATTACCGCACCTATCTCAGGTCATGCCATCGCCAAAGGCGCTTACCGCCATGGCGTCAAGATGACTGAGAAAAAGGCCTGCGACGCGTATGGGGAGGATATGGAAAAATGATAGTTGGTTCTTTATTTTCTCTTAATACACTGGTAATTTTAGGAATAATCATTTCAGCGGTCCTGGCTGTTGTGTTTGACAAACTTCTTTCAGCGGCGATCGCCATGGGCGTGACCGGTGCATTTATGGCACTGGAATTTATCCTGCTGCATGCACCTGACGTAGCTATCTCAGAGGCAGCAGTTGGGGCAGTTCTTTCCACAGCCCTGTTCGTGATCGCTATCAAGAAGACCACCAGAAAGGAGGACGAGGAGAAATGAAAGCTAAACGAGTAGTTGCCATCATCTCTTGCCTGGTCATCCTTTTTGCGGCTGTATTCGCGCTCAGCTATACATGGATGGCTGTTCCGGGAACCTATGAGAATACCACTGATGTGAAGGCTCTTATGGATGATCCTTCAAACTATGATGTCAGCAAGGCAGACGGCATAGCAGAGATCATAGTAAAGGAAAACCTGGACAAGACCAATGCGATGAATGATGTTGCTTCCATAGTATTCGACTTCCGTGGATTCGATACTCTGGGCGAGTCGTTCATACTGCTGACAGCTATCGCCGGATCGTTCGTGATCTTAAGCGTAGTTAAAAAATCCAGAAAGGAGGGCGAAGGTAAATGAAATTCAAAGAAGGCATAACCGAAAAGAATATCATTGTCAGATGCGGAGCCGACAGAATGCTTCCGTTTGCGCTGGTGTTCGGTATCTATGTGATCCTTTTTGGAACCATCAGCCCGGGCGGAGGATTCCAGGGCGGCGTTATCGCTGCCAGCGCATGCCTGCTGCTGTACCTTGGATATGGATATAACACCACATCGAAAGCCCTGAGTCTGGATGTTCTCAGAGTAAATGAGTCTGTAGGCGCTGTGATATATGTATTCTTAGGCGTTCTGGGCATTGCATTTACTGCGAACTTCTGTACCAATGTTCTGTACAACCTCGGTGAGGCAGGAGACCTGATCTCCGCCGGAACCATCACTTTCATGAGCTACTCTGTTGGCTACAAGGTTCTGACAGGTGTTGGATTCCTGCTGCTGCTCATGATGGGACTGCTTGCCCCCGGAAGTGATGACGAGGAATCTGAAGAAGAGGAGGATGCGTAATATGATGCTGATCAACTATATCGCGTCCGCCATCCTCATCGGACTGGGACTGTTCGCGATCGTAACAAAGAAAAATATCATCAAGATAGTCATCGGAATGGGTATCGTGGATTATGGTATCAATCTCCTGCTGATCAGCATCGGTTTCAACAATGCCGGAGCAACAGCGCCTATCTTTTCATTTACAGAGATCGTAAGCGGAGCGTATTTCGTGGACCCTGTACCTCAGGCTCTTACGCTTACCAGCATCGTTATCGGAGCCTGTGTGGATGCCATGGCCCTGGCCCTGTGCATCATGCTCTACAGAAGGTTTCATACAACGGATGCCTCTGAGATAAGGAGGTTAAGAGGATGATAGGGATCGGATTTCAGCATTTACCTGTTCTTGCAGTAATGGGATGCTTCCTCGGAGCCTTCCTGATAGAAATATTCGGACAGAAGAGCAAGGCTGTCAGAGCGGTGATCACCATGATCTTCGTATGCTTTGCAGTCATATCTGTAGCACTGCTGTTCATACCTGTTATGATGAAAGGAGAGGTAATCTCCTATTGGATGGGCAACTGGGAGCCGGTAGCAGGCTATGCGATCGGTATCGGTTATGAGATCGACCGTCTGAACCTGTTCTTCGCCATTCTGGTCGTATTCACCATGCTGATGAGTGCGATATACTCATTCAGATATATGGAAAAGGATCATCACCTGGGCCATTACTATACACTGTTTCTGATGCTTTCGGGCAGTGTGATGGGTCTGGTATTTACAGGTGACGTATTCAATATGTTCGTCATGATCGAGATCATGACATTTGCGGCAGTTGCACTGACCGCGTTCCGAAACAAGGGCGCAGAAGCGCTGGAGGCAGCGTTCAAGTATCTGGTCATCGGATCGATCGGATCGAGTTTCACACTGCTGGGCATAGCCCTTCTGTACAGACAGTGCCATACACTGAACATGGCTCAGCTCTCATCCATACTGGGAGGAGAGAAAGGAACAGCACCTGCAACAGTGCTTGCATTTGCGTTCATGTTCATAGGTCTGGCTGTGAAGTCCTATATCGTACCGTTCCATACGCCTGCAGCTGACGCTTATACCGCAGCTCCGACCTCGATATCCATGGCATTTTCCAGCATGGTCAACAAGGCCGGTGTGTATGGTATCATCAGACTGATGTTCATCATATTCCGTGCGATGGATAACAGCGCGCTGCAGATCATGATGGTGGTATTCGGTGCGGTGACCATGTTCGTGGGAGTCACGATGGCTCTGGCACAGCATGACTTCAAGAGACTGCTGGCATTCCACAGTATCTCACAGATCGGTTATGTTATAACTGCCGCAGGTCTTGGGACAGCTATGGGACTGAACGGCGCGCTCTTCCATGCTATGAACCACACACTGTTCAAAGGACTGCTGTTCCTGTGCGCAGGTGCGGTGCTTACCGCTGCCGGAACTACCAATCTGGATAAGCTGGGAGGCTTAAGCCGCAAGATGCCCAAGACAGCTGTCTGTTTCCTGATAGGAGCGTTCTCTATCTCGGGTCTGCCTCCTTTTAACGGTTTCATGTCCAAATGGCAGATATATCAGGCAACATATGAGAAGGGTCTGGAGACAGGCAACTTC
>JAZUNG010000165.1:0-3021 GCA_045604025.1 Lachnospiraceae bacterium
CTTAATCCTGCATGCATTCAAGCATTTCATCCACAGCGGTATCGGTATCCGTGCAGTCAGTGATATCGGGATGTTTGCTGAGCATTATGCAAACGAGATTGACTGGGAGCATATCCGCATAAGCCTGGAGCAGGTGAATGCGTTTGATTTCGCACGTGCATTGCTGCATATAGTGAAACAGTATCTGCTGCCAAGAGCGGGATTCTATCATTATATTGATGGAAGCCTCCAGAATACAATATGGCAAGGCCTTGATACTCCAAAAATAAAGCAACCCGCTCCTGAAACTCGAATCCAGGAGCTCAGTAACCAGCCATCCAACTGGCACATCACCTCTATCGACACCGCCCCCCTGCTCGAAGACATCCTGGCAAGCGGTGTACATGGCAACTCTTCACTCGAACGTCTGCACAGCAGTAACATCACGCTGAACGCAGTGTCGAAGAGGCGCCAGGCAGAAACATTAAGCATAGGCAGACAGGCAGCCGCCTCCGGCTCAACCAGCCAGTCAACTCAGCCCCAAAACACCAGAGCGGCAACATCCAAAAGCTACTCCAGCCTCACAGCCATCTTTCACTCTGTCTTCCTTCCGTTGGACAAGATGTCCGGCCGTTTCACATACCTGAAGAAGGCTCCTGTCCTTCTGCCCGTTGCATGGCTGCAGCGTATTTTTGGATATCTTAAGGAGAACGCAGCATCCAGACGCAACTATATTTCCCAGGACACCAAGAGCAACCAGCGTGCCAGCAGCACATCCAAGACAGGCATCCCCCAGACCAGCACTTCAATGTCCACCACTTCCACCTCACGCCCCGCCGAGTCCATCCGCCTGGGCCGCAGCAGAGTAGAGCTCCTCAGGAAGTACGGCATCATTAAATAGTACTAATAGTTTCTGTCGTTCCCTTCATCAGGTACTTCTTTATGACTGGGCTCAATTAGCAATTCTCTCAATTTAGGCCCTGTGAAAAGCCATATAATTCTGATATAACCGGGCTTAAATCAGTAAAAGTTCAATTTAGGCCCTGCCGTGGTGCTAGAATAAGGGAAAATGCCGGGCTTAAATTGGACAATTCCGGAATTAGGCCCAGAGCAGCAGCGCCAGAGCAGCAGTCAGTGGTGCCAACAGCCATATTGATTTATAGACAAATCATGATATAATATGTCTATAAACAGGAGGAGGTATCAGCAATGCTGACATTTCAGGAAACGATCCGACCATCCGCCGATCTGCGAAATCATTACAACGAGATTTCCCGAACATGCAGGGAAAATAAAGAAGCAGTGATAATAACTGTTAATGGCCGTGGCGATACGGTCTCTCTTGCGTATGAAGAATATATGCGTCTGAAGGCCAGGATCCAGTTGCTCGAGATCCTTGCAGAATCCGATGAGGACGTGAAGTATAACAGAGTATCACCGATTAAGGATACATTTGAAGATCTTAGAAATATGCTGACGGAGGATTGAGTGTGAAGTACACAGTATTAAAAACTGACACAGCAGATTCTCTTATCAGAAACATTGTCCTCTATGTTGCAGAGCAATTCGGAAATGAAGTTGCGCTCGAAAAGTTGAATGAACTGGAGGAATCCATACTGAAGCTGGGCGACAATCCTTATATTGGTACAGAGCCCAGATATACCGTTTTGAAAAGACAGGGATACAAGGTGCTGATATTGAAGAAAGACCTGGTCTTCTATAAGATCAATGAGGATGAAAAAGAAGTTGTTATCTACGCCGTCGTCGACCAGCGCCAGTCCTATCTCAGCATCATCCGCGGCCTATAATTTTTATTTCTCAAATTTTCGCAAATGTGTTAATATAATATGAATACACAAAGCGAGATTATGCATTTTGGCGAAGTTTACTCAGCAAACCGATGAACAGAAGAAAAACGATTCTGCATTCCAGACCCTCCATGCGCTGAAGGAGCGTTGGAAAGAGGGTACTTTCCGCGAGATCATCGACGACTGGAAGTGGATCTTCACGTATAGTGCCAGGTACAAGGGTGCTATTATTTTCTATACGCTGCTGGGCATCATCAGCACGTCGCTCGGGCTGGTGGGCAGCATCGTCAGCAAATACCTGATCGATATCATTACTGGTCACAAGGTCGAGATGCTGGCGGTGATGATCATCATCCTGATCGGCAGCTCGCTGATCAGTCTCGCATTTACGAGTATCATCAACCGTGTGTCGACGCGGCTCAGCATTTACATCAATAACGATATCCAGGCGGATATCTTCGACAAGATCATCGACGCGGACTGGCTGTCCATGAATAAATACACGCATGGCGACGTGCTGAACCGGTTCAACAGCGACGTCAACACGGTCGCGACCAATGCGATCAGCTGGCTGCCGACGATCATCAACGCAGTATACAAATTCGTCGCGACGTTTTGCGTCATCTGGTATTACAACAAAGTGATGGCGCTGATCGCTTTTATCAGCGCGCCGTTCATGTTCGTGATGAGCAAGTTCATCATCAAGAAGCAGCGCGACTACCGCAAGAAAATGCGCGAGATGTCCAGTAAACTGATGACGTTCGAGGTCGAGACGTTCTACAACTTCGACTCGATCAAGTCGTTCGGGCTGAGTGGCCTGTTCGGGCGCAGGATGCGCGAGTGGCAGGGCCGCTACAAGAGCATTGCGCTGCAGTACAACAAGTTTGCGATTTGGACCAATGTATTTATGTCGCTGATGGGTCTGCTGGTGCAGATGGTGGCTTTTCTATACTGTCTGTGGCTGCTGTGGACGGACGCCATCACTTATGGTGTCATGACGCTGTTCTTGACGCAGCGCTCCAGCCTGTCTTCCGCGCTCAGCAATATCATCGGCATCGTGCCGTCCTTCCTGGAAAGCTCTGTGTCGGCGCATCGTATCCGTGAGCTGGTGGAGCTCCCCCGCGAGACTCATATCGCCGAAAGCTCGCTGCTGGATGAATACGCTGATGACGGCTTCACCGTGGAGATGAACGATGTCAGCTTCGCTTATGTCGAGGAGAACCGCGTGATCACG
>JAZUNG010000166.1:0-10567 GCA_045604025.1 Lachnospiraceae bacterium
ATGTATACCGCCAGATGAGTATATACAATAATTAGTATAAAAATAACTAATTTATCTTACATTATTTAGACCGGAATGTAAACCAATATAATGATGAAAAGTCTGTGTTCTTTTATATATAAGACCGGAAATAATGATAAATATTACAATAATAATTCCGTCTGTTGCACAAATATTGTACAATCGTGTATAATCATCACAAAGAGGAAACTATTCAATCAATGCATTAGGGGAGGTTTCAAATGGCATACACATCAGTTCAGCAGCCGCAGAGGGCCAATTCACTGACATTGGCCAATCCGATCGTCAGGAATCTGGAAAAAAAGGGCGATAAAAATGCAGCCACAACATGTACCTATGGCGGCATTATCGGAAAGACAGTTTATTTTCTGATCGCTACCGCGATAGGCAGCTTCCTGAGCCTGATCATACATGGTATTTTAATGAAAGTCGTTGGAGGAAATGCTATTTCCGCTTCTGACGAAAACGGTATTTTTAATTTCAGCATCGCTCCTGTGGAAGCGGTCATACTGTTGGTCGTTCTTGCGATCAGTCTGATAGTTCCGTTCCTGTCATGGTTTGTACAGAAGACCATTCCTGTCACAGGTACGATCTACTGCGTTGCTCAGGGCATGCTGATCGGTTATATCACGGTTTTCCTTGCTGAAGAGTACAAGTTCCTGTCAGTGCTGGCCATGATCATCACATTTGCTCTGGTCGCATCCATGCTGTTATTCTATATGAAGGGGCTGATAAAGGTTACAGGCAGGTTCCGCAGGATCATCACAGCGATATTCTTCGGGATCGTTTTCAGCGGTATCATCTACTTCATCCTGAGCATCATCCCGGGCATCCGTGGTTCTGTGCTGTATCAGGGTATCAATGGCATAGTCAGCAATCCTGTGATCAGCATCGGAATATCAATTGTATATGTTATAATAGCAGCGCTGTTCATGGTATCTGATTTCGACACCATCCAGAGATGCGTTGAATACAATATGGATAAAAAGTATGAATGGATGGCTGCCTGGGGACTGGCATACACGATCCTTTATATCTATTTCAAGATACTGAGGATACTGATCATGATCTTCGGAAACAGCCGCGGAGGAAACAGTAAATCCAGATCATTTTGATAAGCAGATTTTAGAGGAAGATCATCTTCCCCTTTTTAATATAAAAAATCTTGAAAACAAAGCCGGTTTATGATATTTTCTAATTGATCTTTTTGTACGTTCGTACAGTGTTTTCCCACAGGGAATATTTATGATATGCAAGGTATACAGCGCAGATATCTGCGGTATAGACGCATTTCAGATATGCGTTGAAGCAGATGTGTCTGCAGGTCTTCCGGGCTTCAATATGGTGGGGCTTCCATCCAGCGAAGTCAGGGAGGCCAGAGAACGGGTTGAGAGAGCTATTGTCAACTCAGGCTTTGATTTTCCTGCCAGAAGGATAACCATTAATCTGTCTCCGGCCAATTTAAGAAAGCAGGGATCCGGGTTTGACCTTCCCATAGCGGTAGCGATCCTGGCAGCCGCGGGAACTATCAGCGAGCAGGCGCTTCAGGGACGTATGTTTTCCGGTGAACTGTCACTGGATGGAACCGTCAATCCGGTCAACGGGATACTCCCTATTGCCGTATTCGCAAAGAGTATGGGATTTAAGGGGCTCATCGTTCCGAAACAGAACACATTTGAAGGAGCAGCAGTAGAGGGCATACAGATCCACGGAGCCACATCACTCAGTACCCTGGTCAGGGAACTGAATACAGGCAGGCTCACAGATATTGAGCATATGGATCTGGATGAGGCTCTGGAAAACGCTTTTCATGACAGCACTCTGGATTTTAGAGATGTCTGCGGTCAGGAAGCAGCCAAGAAGGCCACCATGGTAGCAGCGGCGGGATTTCACAACCTGCTCTATATCGGACCTCCGGGCGCCGGCAAGAGCATGATGGCGCAGAGGATCCCGACAGTATTTGACAGACTGTCCAGAGAAGAGTGCCTGGAAATATCCAAGATATACAGTATCGCAGGTCTCCTTAAGGATGATTCTCTGGTTCTGACCAGACCATTCAGAGCGCCTCATCAGAGCATCACCGATTCTGCGCTGCTCGGAGGGCTGGCCAATCCGAAACCCGGGGAGATCACACTGGCACACAAGGGCGTTTTGTTTCTGGACGAGCTGGCAGAATTCAAAAAAGCAACCATTAACGAGCTGCGTGTTCCACTCGAAGAAAAAAAGATCATCATCAGCAGGGCATACAGACAGGTGGAATTTCCATGCGATTTTATGCTGGTAGCGGCAACTAACCCCTGCAGATGCGGTTACTATCCGGACAGAAGGTACTGCACATGCAATGAGACAGAGGTTGCGCATTATCTGGGCAAGATCAAGGGACCTGTACTCGACAGAATAGATATCTGCGCAGGTGTGGAAAGAGTTGAACCCGGACACTTAGGTGAACTGAAAGAAGGAATGTCATCCGCAGATATGAGAAATCTTATCATGTCTGCAAGGGAGGTTCAGGACAGGAGATTTTCCGGGATGGGCATCAGGTTCAATTCCCAGATGGGTAAAAACGAGATAGACAGATTCTGCGTTCTGGACAGTGAATGCATGAAGGTCCTTTCCAAAGCGTATGAGAAGCTTCATATGACTGCCAGAGGCTGGCATAAGATCCTGAAGGTTGCCAGGACTATAGCGGATCTGGATACATCTGATGACATATGCAGAGAACATCTGCTGGAAGCGATCAGTTACAGAAACTCATATCTGAACAGATGATAAAAAGGAGGATTTATGGATTTAAGAGATTACTGGTTCATGCTCTGTACAGCTGAGGATGTTTACCAGCCGGATATTGCCAGACTGATGAAAGTGTTTAACGGACCCGATGAACTGTATATGTCATCGGAGAGTGACCTGAGAAAGCTGAAATGTATAGACAGGCTGAAAACGGATGCGATCATCAGATCACGTGACGGCAGCAGAGCCGAAAAGATAAAGCAGAAACTCGAAAGAGACAATATCAGGTTCATCTGCCCTGCTGACAGTGAGTATCCTTCCGGGTTCAGGGATATTCCCGGGATGCCGTATTCACTGTATGTGAAGGGAAATATGCCTGTTACAGAGGCGCCGTCCGTGGGAATGGTAGGTGCCAGGGCATGCAGCGGATACGGAAGAGAAAAGGCTGCAGAGGTAGCAGCAAAACTGTCTGTAAACGGGATTCAGATCATCAGCGGCATGGCGACAGGGATAGATGCGGTCAGTCAGAGGGCTGCACTGGAGGCAGGAGGAAAAACCTTTTCAGTCCTGGGATGCGGAGTGGATGTGATCTATCCGAGAGAGAATATCAGCCTGTATTACGACATTATCATGCGGGGCGGAGGGATCATATCTGAGTATCCTCCCGGCACGCCTCCCATAGCCTGGCAGTTTCCTCACAGAAACAGGCTGATATCGGCTCTGTCCGACAGACTGATCATCATAGAAGCCGGCAAAAGGAGCGGTACACTGAGCACTGCTCAGCATGCCCTGGATCAGGGAAGGGATATTTATGTCCTGCCGGGAAGGACCATAGACCGCCTGAGTGAAGGCTGCAATATGCTGATATATGACGGCGCCGGGATATTGCTGGATACTGATCAGTTTATAGCTGATCTGTATTCCAGTCCCAGATGGGAAAGACGCGGCTTGACCGGATCGGGAATTAACATCATACAGACAGCAGATGAGATCATTCCCGGAACGCTGGATAATGACTGCAGAAATATATATCTGAATCTTGTCACGTCTCCATGTGACTGCGATACACTGTCACATCTGTGCGGTCTGAGTGTGGAGAAGGTCAGGACGTGTCTGTCGGAGATGGAGATAGATGGGTTTGTGATCCAGATATCGGCAGGTGTATATGCCAGAAATGTTTTTTATAAGTCATGAACAAATGTGACAAAAATGAAAAAAGTATTGACAGACATGTAACAATAATGTTATTTCTTTTCACTGGATATTATTGATCCGGATGAATGGAATGGATCTGAAACTGAAGAGGAACGATAATGGCAAAGAAATTAGTTATAGTTGAGTCTCCCGCAAAGGTAAAGACCATCAAGAAATATCTTGGCAGCTCATATGAGGTTCTGGCTTCCAAAGGACATGTCAGGGACTTGCCCAAGAGCACCATGGGTATCGATATTGAAAATGATTTTGAACCAAAGTATATAACCATCAGAGGCAAGGGCGATCTGATCGCTGATCTGAAAAAGAAGGCCAAAGAAGCAGATAAAGTATATCTTGCAACTGACCCTGACCGTGAAGGTGAGGCGATCAGCTGGCATCTGGCCCAGATACTGGATCTGGATCCGAAGAAGCAGGAGAGGATCACATTTAATGAGATCACCAAAACTGCTGTCACCAACTCACTGAAGAATTCACGTGAGATCGACATGAACCTGGTAGATGCCCAGCAGGCCAGAAGAGTACTGGACAGACTGGTAGGATACAGTATCAGCCCCATACTCTGGGAAAAGGTCAAGAAGGGCCTTAGTGCAGGCAGAGTACAGTCCGTTGCTCTCAGAATGGTCTGCGACAGAGATGCTCAGATAGATGCGTTCATCCCGGAAGAGTATTGGGAGATAGATGCGGATATTACGGTAAAAGGTGCCAGAAAGGCTGTCACAGCCAGATTCCATGGCGATAAGAAGGGTAAGATCGATCTGAACAGCAAGGGGGCGGCAGACCAGGTGCTGGCAGCTGTCGATGGCAAGCCAATGACCATCAGCGACATCAACAAGTCCAATAAAGAAAAGAAGGCTCCGTATCCTTTTGTCACCAGTACCATGCAGCAGGAGGCCAACAGAGTCCTGAATTTCCCTACCCAGAAGACTATGCGAGTGGCACAGTCTCTTTATGAGAATGGTATGATCACATATCTGAGAACAGACTCTGTCAGAACATCAGATGAGGCGATCGCTGCAGCCAAGGGATTTATTGCAGAGCATTTCGGAAAAGAGTATGTCAGCCATGTTGTATACAAAGACAGAGGCAGGGGAAATGTTCAGGATGCACACGAGGCTATCAGACCCACTGATATAAATGTTACCCCTGAGTCTGTTTCGGAGAAGATGGATAAAGACAGTTTCAAACTCTATCAGCTCATCTGGAAGAGATTTGTGGCCAGCCGCATGACCAATGCAGTATATGCGGTTACTGCCGTGGATTTCGAGAGTGAAGGATATATATTCAAGGCATCCGACTCAACCAGGACTTTTGACGGATATATGAGCGTGTATACCGCGGATGATGAAAAGCCTGAAAAGAACAATACCATCGCTCAGCTGACTATGGATTCAGAGATCTCTTCCGTAAAGTACGAAGGATCTCAGCATTTCACACAGCCACCGGCACATTATACAGAAGCTACTCTGGTAAGAGCTCTGGAGGAACAGGGCATAGGAAGACCCAGTACATATTCACCTACGATCGCGGTCATCCTGGAACGCCATTATGTGAGCAAGAACAAGAAGAACCTGGTTGCCACCGAACTGGGCAAAGTTGTCAATGATATCATGAAAACTGCATTCCCGAAGATTGTGGATATGAAGTTTACAGCCAATATAGAGGAAAAGCTGGACGGTGTTGAAGAAGGCAGAGCTGACTGGAAGGAACTGATCGCAAACTTCTATCCGGGGTTCAAGGAATCCGTTGACGAAGCCAGGTCCAAGCTGACCAGGATCAAGGTAAAGGATGAAGAGACCGATGTCATCTGCGAGAAGTGCGGAAGAAATATGGTCATCAAGATGGGTCCTCATGGCAGATTCCTGGCATGCCCGGGATTCCCTGAATGCAGGAATACAAAACCTTTGGTTGTCAAAGCCGGAGTCAAGTGTCCTGACTGCGGCAGAGACCTGATAGTCAGAAAGACCAAAAAAGGCAGGACATATTACAGCTGCGAAGGATATCCTGAGTGCAAGTTCATGTCCTGGAACAAGCCTAAGGCACCTAAAAGAGAAGACAAATAATTGTTAAAGAATTGTAACGATTTTATTGCATCAAACTTAATTCTTCTGTAAAATAATATTGGTCAGAGATTCTCTTTCGAAGTGATCATTCGGGAGAGATAAATGAAAAGAAAATATAGTTTACTTAAAGGTCTTCTGGTAGTTCTTGTATTTGTGGCAGCAGGTCTGATCTACAGCTGCAGCAGATCCGAAACGGACAGACAGGACCCTGATGTGATCATCTATGACGGAAGCGATGCTTTGGATGAGGCCTCGCTGAGTGATCATGGAAATGATGGCACAACTGCTGAAACAGATGAACCGACCACTGCAGCTCAGATATGCATACATATCTGCGGGGCTGTTGTAAGACCCGGCATATACTTCCTTGACGAAGGAGCCAGGGTTTTTGAAGCGGTAGAGATGGCTGGAGGTTTCCTCGAGGGAGCAGCTGGTGATTATATCAATCTTGCCGATCATCTGTCGGATGCATCACAGTTGTATATCCCTTTTGAGGGGGAAGAATACATACCTGCCGTTCAGGCTGATGACGGATTGGTGAACATCAATACTGCCAGTGCCGGAGAGCTGATGACACTTCCGGGTATTGGTCAGGTGAAAGCAGATGCGATCATTAATTACAGAGAACAGTCAGGACCTTTTGCGGGGATCGGAGACATAGTCAACGTTCCCGGAATCAAGGAAAATACATTTGAAAAGATCAAAAACTATATAAAGGTGCAGTGATTTAAAGATGAGCAAAGTACTGGTTGTTGATGATGAGAAGCTTATAGTTAAAGGCATCAAATTCTCCCTGGAACAGGAGGATATGGAAGTCGACTGCGCATATGACGGAGAAGAAGCTCTGGAAGCTGCCAGAAAGACTGAGTATGATGTGGTCCTGTTGGATATCATGCTGCCCAAACTGGACGGATTTGAGGTATGCAGGGCTATCAGGGAGTTTTCCAATATGCCCATCATCATGCTGACTGCAAAAGACGGAGATATGGACAAGATACTCGGTCTGGAGTATGGTGCGGATGATTATATCACCAAGCCTTTTAATATTCTGGAAGTCAAGGCCAGGATCAGAGCCATGCTCAGAAGGAGCAAAAGAGCTGCTGCTCAGCCTGCCAGCACAGATGAACTGGGGACAGGCGACCTGGTCATCAATACTTCTTCAAGAAGAGTTTTTATCAGCGGAGCAGAAGTCAATCTGACAGCCAAGGAATTCGATCTGTTGGAGCTTCTGGCCAGCAATCCAAATAAGGTCTATTCAAGAGAAGAGCTTTTGAGCCTGGTATGGGGATATGATTATCCCGGTGACGTCAGGACCGTTGACGTACATATCAAGAGGCTGAGAGACAAGATCGAGACCAATCCGAAGGAACCGGTATATGTAAATACCAAATGGGGAGTGGGTTACTATTTTAAAGCGCTTTAGGGAATATTTCAGGAGCCTTCGCTTCAGGATATTCATTCTGATCGTTATAACGGGCATACTTCCTATCATCATCCTTGAGATCATCTTCATGAACGTATGCGAGAACACTGTTATTTCCACGAGAGTGAGGAATGTCAGTGCTCAGTTCAATGTGTTCGTTTCCTTTGTAAGCAATCAGAATACATATAATTCCTCCGACCTGAGCTTTGCTGAACTGGCCGAAGAGGTTGCGGGCATGTATATGAGCCGTATCCAGGTTATTGACCGTGATTTCAATATCATCACGGATACATACCAGATCAACAGGGGCAAGCTTTGTGTATCTCAGGATGTAAACAAGTGCTTCAACGGAACCAATTCAGCCTATGCCGACAAGGAAAACCAGTGTATCATCCTGGTTCAGGCTGTAAAGAGCAAGGCTGATAACTCCATCCAATATGTCATGTTCGCCACATCGTCTATCACAGACATCTTCCAGGCAATGACATCTATTCACCTGATAGGTGTTTCAGTCATTATCATCATGGGCATCATTGTGCTGTTCTTTGCTCTGATCATGTCCAACAGACTAGTTGCTCCATTCAAGAAGATCAATGAAGTGATCGCCAGGATCGACCGTGGCCATATGGCGGATGAGATCAGTCTGAAGGGCTGCAGTGAAGTTGAGACTATTTCGTCATCGTTCAATATCATGCTGGGCAAGATCAATCAGCTGGAGCAGTCCAGGCAGGAGTTTGTATCAAATGTGTCACATGAGCTGAAGACTCCGCTGACATCTATGAAGGTACTGTCAGATTCGCTGCTGATGAATGAGGACGTACCTGCGGAGATGTACAGAGAGTTCATGAGCGATCTGTCCAGTGAGATCGACAGGGAAAATGCCATCATTTCGGATCTGCTGACGCTGGTTAAGATGGACAGCGCAGGTGCCGAACTCAATATAGCAACTGTAAATATCAATGACATGCTGAATCAGCTACTGAAGATCATCAAGCCTCTGGCTGAGCAGAAGAATATCGATCTGGTATTTGAAAGCTTCAGACCTATCGAGGCAGATGTGGATCAGGTCAAGCTGTCCATGGCTATCAGCAATCTGGTTGAAAACGCTGTTAAATACAATAACAATGAAGGCTGGGTACATGTCACTCTGAACGCTGACCAGACATTCTTCTATACCAAGATACAGGATAATGGATTCGGTATCCCCAAGGATGCACAGGACAGGATATTTGACAGATTCTACAGAGTAGACAAAGCCAGGAGCAGAGAGACGGGAGGTACCGGACTGGGACTTTCCATCACAAAGAGTATCATTCTGGCACATAACGGAGATATCAAGCTGTTCAGTGAGGAAAATGTTGGAACCACGTTCAGCGTGCAGATACCGCTCAAGTATGTCAGCGCGAAGAAATAGAGATACGGATTTGAAAAGAAAATTGGTCGTCAATTTAATATGCATCCTGCTGGTCATCATCATGGCAGTTCCGCTTGCGGCATGCTCTTCCGGAAGATCCGGAAAGAGCTTCATGGTGTATTTTGTGAACACATCATATGATGATATCGCGCAGACTGAATTTATCATGCAGGACTATCAGACCAAGGACAGTTATTCCAAGGTATCGGAGCTGTTCCATCAGATGTATGATGTGGATTATTCTGATATGAACATGTATGCATCCAAACCGGAACAGGTCCTGCTGAACGATTTTATCATCGACGATAAAGGTATACTGACAGTTGACTTTTCAGGTGAGTATCTGAGCCTTACTAATGTACAGGAGATCATCCTCAGAGCTTCACTGGTCCTTACAGTCATCCAGGTAGATAATATCTCCGGAGTCAGAATCACAGTTGAAGGCGAACCGATCAGGTATTCAAACGGTCAGGAGATCGGTATCATGACTGCGGATGATTTTGTAAACATCATTCTTAGTGAATCGGGAATGCTGAAACAGGAGACAGATATCATACTGTATTATGCCAATGAAGATGGCAGCAAGCTGGTCCCTGTGACTCAGCATCTGGTCATAAACAGCAACAATGTTTCTATTGAGGAATATATTATTTCTCAGCTTCTGGCAGGACCCGCTGAAGACAGCGGAGTATATCCTGTCATCTCATCATCCGTGGAGCTGATCAATGTAGTTACGTCAGACAGAACATGCTATATCAACTTCAGCGAATCATTCCTGGAACAGGAACAGCAGCCTGTCAATGACGAGATAATGATCTATTCCATGGTAAATTCACTGTGCAGACTGAGATATGTAAGCAGCGTTCAGATCCTCATCAATGGCGAGACCAGAGATACTCTGCACACTGTTACTGATATCAGCCAGCCATTTTCCAGAAATCGTTCGCTGGAAGCAGAATAACCCGTCAGAAAAATCCATATGTTCAAGAGACCGCTGATCCCGGCGGCTATGTGTGTCTGCCTTTTTTCAGCCTTTGTGGTGTTTGTATTTCCACATCTGATATATCCGGAATACCCTTATGAAACCGGTCAGAGTGTTACTGTATCAGGAACAATCTCGTCTATCGAGGATAAGTCATGGTCAGAATATGTTTATCTTGTCTCAGGAGGGAAAACATATCTGCTCACGGTTACTGATGATCTGTCCAGACTGTACAGTCCGGGGATCGGAAACCATATTACTGCTGAGTGTGAGTTTGCAGGTTTTAACAAAGCCAGGAATAGAGGCAACTTTGATGAAGAGACATACTTCAGATCGCTGGGAGTTTATCAAAAACTGAAACTGAAAAAGATACAGTATAATGACAGAAAAACAAATGTTGTATCAGGTTTTCTTCTGGAGGCCAAAAGATTTATAAAAATGAAGATCGCATCTGAGATGTCTGACGCCGGTTCGGGCTCCGGCGTGATCACAGCACTTCTGACAGGTGACAGATCCGAAGTGGACGATGATACATATGAACTGTATCAGACCAGTGGGATAGCTCATATACTGGCAATATCCGGTCTTCATATCTCATTTATCGGAATGAGCATATACAGGCTGCTCAGAAAATTGCTCAGACACGGTATGGCCAATATCATATCGCTGGGCCTGACGCTTCTTTTCTGTATCATGTGCGAGAGCTCATCATCTGCAGCAAG
>JAZUNG010000167.1:0-1980 GCA_045604025.1 Lachnospiraceae bacterium
GTCCGCTGCTCTGTACCTTCTGATGGTGTTTCTGTCAACTCCGGATAGTCCTTCAAAAGTCCAGTTGGTTCAGGATAATCCTCAGCCCAGCCATTCTTTGGACACCATCCGCAGAGAGGAATACCGTGCTCTCTGGCAAAATCCATTGCAGCCCTGTCGACACCACTCTGTCCTCCGGTACGGATCCTGATTATCTTCTTGATAGTCATAAACTTCTTAAACCAGCTTGATTGGCAGCAACGCCTACGCCTATAGAAATAGCTGCTATTATACTTGTCAGTATGATCATCCATATTACAGTTGCAAACTTGCTCTGGTGATGCACTCTGAAGAACGGATACGGACCGTCGAACTGAACTTTTCCGTTCATTATCAGCATTATGATCCCATAAATGAATGTGAGGATCGTTGGAAGAATCCACACTGTAGCATGTTGTTCCCATAAGATATATGACGTTACTGACAGTATCGGGCACAGTGTATGATGATACAGCCCATTCCCTGAGAGCATAAGCTTTCTGAATCCGCCACCCATAGGAACCAGCACACACAGGGTAATCAGGAAAGTCATCGTCAGCATGCATGTGCTGAGATACCTGAGCATTACCGATAATTCATTGCTTCCTGTCGTTATAAGCACAGCTGAAGATATCAGAGTGATAATGTTGGATATCTGCGTATAGTATGCAAATATCTTCCATTTTCGCTCTGAAATACTGATTTTCAGACCCACTATTTCAAGAATGATTACAACTATATTGACAGCAATACTCATCTTCATTCAATTACATTAACGCAATTCCATAAGGTCTACAATCAGCAGGCCATATTTAGCTGACAGTTTTTCGTTTACTGTTGCCTTGAAGTGTCCTGTCCCCTGATCAAAGGTAAATATTCTGACACCTCCGGCATACTGTATCTCGCTAATGTTATCTATCTCCCAGCTATCTCCATAGACAGGTTCGAACCTGTTACCACCTGTGTGTCTGAAGGTCACTTCAAGGAGAATGCTTCCGTCTACTTCATAATGAGTCTCTTCGTGAAACAGTCCTGTTGTATTACCGCCGAGCACATAGTCCCATCCGAATGTGCCCGGGCCTTCATCATTGAAATCTCTGAAACTCATTTATGCTTAACCTGTATACGCATCCTCTGCTGAATTTGAAAAATCCTGCTTCTCAAGCCATGCCTTTTCTTCTTCATTTTCCGGGATATCTATTCTTTCTATCTTGAATATGACTGGTCTGGTTCCATCATTGCAACAGGCAATCATCATTCGGTCGTCATTGGTCCATCCCTGCATTATTGATCCGCCCTACAGTGCTGTATATACATATCTGCTTACTGCGTCCCACGCTTCGCCACAGAATTTTCCTTCCATCAGATGATAGAAATCATCCTGCTGGGGTGTTCTCCTAAGCAGGAATATGTCGCCTTTCTTAAAGAACGGGCACGGACCAGACTTAGGATCTGCAAGATACTGCTCCTGCAATTCCGGAAATACTTTAGTTTCCAATACTGTTATTCTGCACTCGTGTTTCATGATTCTCCTTTTTTATCTGTTAACACCCATCGCTTCCACAGAACCTCATCGCATCTGCATCGTATATTTCCTCTATCACTTTTCTCAGATCCGTGACTCTATCCATGTATTTCATGCTGTGCTCAGGCATCCCCTCAGCATTGCAGGAAATATATGTAACCACCGTATTAAGCAGTGAAAGTTGATCTATCTCTTCTGCAACTGTATCCTCGATAAGATATCTGTCCATCAACAAGGTGTTCTGTATGTTTGCAGGATAATCTGCCGCTCTGATCTCATCAGGAGTTACACTCTTCATTATCTCAAGTACTTTCAGCAGTTCATCCCGATACAGTTCCCCGCCGATTTCCTGGTTCAAAGCTTTTATCCCGGCAAAACCACATCTTTCGATTGCATTCTTAAGCTTTTCAGTATTACTCATCTGATTGCCTTCCTGT
>JAZUNG010000168.1:0-5229 GCA_045604025.1 Lachnospiraceae bacterium
ACCTGGTCATTTCCCTTGCCGGTGCAGCCATGTGCTATGGCATCGGCATTTTCCTTCTTTGCGATATCTACAAGAGCCTTGGCGATACAGGGACGGGCTGTGCTGGTACCCAGCAGGTATCCTTCATACTTTGCACCTGCCTTCATGGTAGGAATGATATAGTTGTCTGCATAGTCGTCCATCAGATCCAGAACATACAGTTTGGAAGCACCTGTTTTGAGGGCTTTCTCCTCCAGACCATCCAGTTCGTCTGCCTGTCCTACGTTTGCTGCTACTGCGATGACCTCACAGTTATTGTAATTCTCTTTCAGCCATGGAATGATGATAGATGTATCCAGACCTCCTGAATATGCCAGTACTACCTTTTTGATATCTGCCTTGTTCATGTTTTGTCTCCTTCTGTGTAAAATTATGCATTGAATAATGTATATTTTGTATATATATGCATTAAATTTGTATAAACACTCGTATTTTATACTCTTATATTTTTGAAATGTCAAGAGCAAAAACCTATTTGTATTCATTTAGTGCAAAAACTGTCAGAGAAACGAACAGCTGCCACACCCATAGGTGTGACAGCTAATAATAAGTATCCCGAAAGGTTACTTGAAGATCTTGGCCAGATAAGGAACAACGTCAGCGATGTTTATATTGGTCGTATTGAGGCACATGTCATAATACTGCTTGTCGCCCCATTTCTGCAGAGTATAGTCCTCATAATAGCTTGCTCTGCCCTTGTCTACCTTCTGAACAAACTTTTTCATCTGCTTGTAGTCGTAGTTCTCATCCTCGGTTGCTCTGTCAAAGCATCTCTGGATCCTGGCCTCGAGATCTGCATATACAAACAGTCTGATGAGATTGATATCCTCGGTCTCCTTGAGAATGAAATCTGCACACCTGCCTACTATGACGCAGTTGGACTTGGTAGCCAGCTCGCGGATAACATCTGTCTGAGCCTTGTAAATATCCTGGATCTGTTTGAGATTATAGTCAGTTCCAACAATAAAAGTATGCTCAACTGTGATAGGAAACAGCCTGTGATTCCTTCCCTCAAGTATCTCATTAACATAGTTTTCAGAGAGCTCAGTATGTTTGACGATCTCTGTCAGGATCTCGTTGTCATAGTATTCGAAGCCAAGCTCCTCTGCCAGACGTCTGCCCAGCTCTCTTCCACCACTGCCGAACTCACGTCCGATCGTAATTACAGTATTCATTTATAGTTCCACCTGTTCTTATCTAGCTTTCTCAAGCTGTCTTTCTGCTGCAGCCTTTACTCTCTCTGTAAAGGAGATTTCCTTTGCCTGATCCTCGTCCTCGAACTCATAGCCCCAGTCTTCAAGATCGTCCCAGTCTTCAGAGTCTGACTTCTTGATAAGTTTCTCATAGCACAGATATCCGGCATAAAGAACCAGTCCTACGAGTGTGATGATCGCCAGAGCTTTAAAAACGTTCTTCATATGTACCTCCTGTTATAAACAAGTACTTTTGTCAAGCGGGGTACGGGAATCGAACCCGCCTCTCAAGCTTGGGAAGCTCGCGTACTACCGATGTACTAACCCCGCTTATACATAGTTATTTTACCAATATCATTTCCATGTTTCAATCATTGTTTTTGTCTTTTGGAGAAATTGATCTGGGAAAGGATTATCGCAATGAACATGAGCACGCATCCGAATATTTCTCTTCCGCTCATGGTCTGTCTCAGTATGATCATTCCCGCAAAAAGAGCAAATACAGACTCCAGGCTCATCAGCAGCGAAGCCACAGCCGGATGAAGGTTTTTCTGGCATATGATCTGCAGTGTGTATGATACCCCGCTGCTCAGAAGGCCCATATACAGAAGTGGCATCCAGACCTTCCAGTTGGTGAACTGATATGCCCACTGACCGGCTGTCCCTTCAAACGGGATCACCTCAAAGATCACTGCAAGAACGGCGGATATCACAGCAACCGTAAGAAACTCTATGGCAGACAGTCTCAGTCCGTCACAAGAGCCGCCAAATCTGTCGATCGTAAGGATCTGAAACGCAAATGCCACTGCACATCCAAGAAGCAGTATATCGGGCGTATCAAGCGTAAGATCGCCGCTGATACACAGGAAATACAGGCCAACCAGAGCAATAGCTACTGAGACCCATATGTTCCATCCACATTTTGTATGAAAAAACAGACCCATTATGGGTACCAGCAGGATATAAACAGATGTCAGAAATCCTGCCTTGCCGGTAGAACCACCAAAGTTCAGCGCAACCTGCTGCAGATTGGTCGCTATAGAAAGGAAGACTCCGCATGCGATGCCTGTTAGCCACAGCTTTCTTCTATCAGCAGAGGTTGCAGGCCTGCGTGAAAAACCCTTCTTATCAAAAATAAATGTAACCAGATAGACAGCCAGGGCTCCGATAAACATCCTGGTGGAATTGAATGTATATGCACCCAGCTCCATTCCGCCGATCTGCTGTATAACAAAAGAAATTCCCCAGATGATGGAAGCAAACCCAAGCAGGAGGGAATTTCTGGTCCTGATACTCATATCTGAACTGACCTTTTTAAGCATCGATTTTATTTCCTTCAGTCGGCAAAATAATCTCTGACTGCTGAAGTATCCTGTGCGATCTGCGCCTCCAGAGACTCAGCATCTGAGAATCTCATCTCAGGTCTGATAAACTTATAAAACTCCACTACCGCTGACTGCCCGTACAGGTCAGCTGAGAAATCCAGGATATTGGTCTCTACTGATCTCTCACCGTCAGTGTAAAACGTCGGACGGACACCTATATTGGTTATGCTTACCAAAGACTGACCGTCTATGATAGTCCGTGTAGCATATACCCCATCCGGAGGCAGTATCTTGTCTTCCGGCACGGAAAAATTGATCGTGGGGATACCCATACCGGTCCCAATATGATGCCCATGCTCGATAATACCTGACATAAAGAAAGGTCTGCCCAGCATGGCAGCTGCATCTTCCAGGTGACCTGCTGCTACTTCATCCCTGATATAAGTAGAACTGATATAATTGTCTTTATATCTGACTCGGGGTGTGATCCTGACCTCAAAGCCATACCTGGATCCCAGCTCAGCAAGTGCCTTGGCATCTCCTGCCCTGCCGTATCCGAATCTGAAGTCATCCCCGCATACGATAACCCTGGCTCCCAGTTTGCCTTTGAGAATGATCTTGGCAAAGCTCTCAGGAGACATATTCCTGATCTCATCATCAAATGGGTATTCTATAAAATAATCAGTTCCCAGCTTTTCAGCCTCGCGTCTTCTTTCTGACTTCGAGATCACGTGTCTGGAAACAACATTATTCACTACA
Source organism: Lachnospiraceae bacterium (assembly GCA_045604025.1). Classification (GTDB taxonomy): domain Bacteria; phylum Bacillota; class Clostridia; order Lachnospirales; family Lachnospiraceae; genus RGIG5612. Next base: position 3,317 of record JAZUNG010000168.1, read on the forward strand.
TCTGCGGGATTGCGCAAAAAAGAAAACACGACCTGCTTCATATCATCGCCGATCTCCCGGGCGGCAATTTCAAAAAGCAGCTGGTGTCCTCTGTGAAAACAGTCAAATTTACCAATAGTTACGACCGTGTTATGCAGTTGTATGTCTTTACGTCCGCTGATATACTCCATGTACTATTTAAACATCTTTTCGCATTTATAGCAGGACTCTTCGCTGTCATACCTGTACAGTGCATAGAACTCGCCTGCTGTTGTATATATACGGTATATACCTTCTGTATTCATTTGTCCCTTGAGTCCACTGTCAGTCTGAACGGCAGGCACGTCAAAGTCTTCTTCATACAGGTAATTGCCGTAAACGAGCCTTTTTACAGCCTCATCATTTACAGTGAGATACGGATATTCCATCAGGAAGTGATCAGTGGGAATAATATACTCTGAAATAGTCCCCTGTTCAGCATATTTTATGACTTCATCAACAGTTATGGCACTATCAGTTCCAAGACCAGCAGCACGGATCCTTTCCAGCTCCTTCATGCAGGCAGGAATGCCCATAAAAGCTCCGATATCCTCACAGATGGTCCTAACGTAAGTCCCTTTGGAACAGTATACTGTAAAGCTGATCTCAAGGAGATCGAAGTCGGTCCTGATATCTTCATATCCGTAAACAGTGACGCTCCTGGACTCTCGTTCTATCACTCTGCCCTTTCTGGCAGCGTCCACCAGTTTGACGCCATCCACCTTGACGGCAGAATACATAGGAGGGATCTGTTCGATCTGACCGGTAAAATGCTCAAAGGCTCTGATGATCAGCTCTTCACTCACCCTGCTCCTGACATCAGAAGCAGACATTTCTTCCAGAACGGTTCCGGAAATATCCTGTGTATCTGTCTTTTTCCCCAGAAGCATGACCGTCCTGTATGTCTTGTCGGTATCAGTCAGCCTTCCGACCAGCTTGGTAGCCTTGCCGATACATACCGGCAGAACTCCTGTAGCATCAGGATCCAGTGTGCCTGTATGACCTATCTTCTTCTCACCAGTCAGGCGCCTTAAGATTGCGACAACGTGAAAAGAAGTATATCCTTTTTCCTTGTAGATATTGATGACTCCCTGCATTGATCAGACTACCGCGTCCTTCAGCGCATCCAGAAGCTGGTCTATACATGCCTGAACATCACCTTTCAGAGTGCAGCCGGCTGCCCTGGCATGACCTCCGCCTCCGAACTTCATGGCGATCTCATTAACATCCACTTCATCTCCCGAACGCAGACTTACCTTGAATTCATCAGGATGGATCTCATGCAGACAGATAGCCACCTGTACTCCCCTGGTGAGTCTCAGCTGAGATACAATACCTTCTAGTTCACGCCCGGATACACCAAACTCCGCCAGATCCGCCTTGGTTGTATAACTGTAGATCACACGTCCGTCATAGGCCAGCTTGCTGTTCAGTACGGTATAGCCAAATATCCTGTTCTCATCGTAGGTCTTGGCATAGAAGCTCTCATCCACGATAAAGTTGGTAGGAATGTCATACTCCATCAGATCAGCTGCAACGCGCATGGTCTGTGGGGTTGTGGACGGATACTTGAACACACCTGTGTCATAGATGATACCTGTATACAGAGCAATGGCTATGTCTCTGTCGATCTTTGCAGGATCCATGAATCCATACAGTGCCTCACAGCATGAGGAACCGCCTCCGAAAACATAATTTTCATCGGCAAATCCGGGATTGCTGATATGGTGATCAATATTGATCGTATGGGTGGCACTGGTGAAATACCTCTCTGCCTTACCGATGCGCACCAGACTGGCACTGACCAGACAGAAGAACACATCATATGTCCTGTCCATGTCATACTCCGTATTGATCCTGACAAAATATTTCAGAAATGATAGCTTCACCGTGGG
>JAZUNG010000169.1:0-16044 GCA_045604025.1 Lachnospiraceae bacterium
CTTTGCAGGCTCACCAACAAGTCTCTCACCGTTCTTTGTAAATGCAACTACTGAAGGAGTAGTTCTGACGCCCTCAGCGTTTGCGATAACTACGGGCTTGCCGCCCTCCATAACTGCTACGCATGAATTGGTTGTACCCAAATCGATTCCTATGATCTTTGACATTGTATTATCCTCCTGAGTGATAGTCTTTTAATATATATATAACCCTGGGATCATTTCGCGCTGCGCGCTTTCATGATCCCAACGGTTTTCGTACTTCCGCATTTTTCAAATGCTCCGTACTCAACCGTTTTGCCCGTCAGATGTCCGAATGTATGTAAACGCAGGCGTTTCCATACATCGTCCGCCTGACGGAGGCTTAATTTCGTTAATTTGCCACTTTCACCATGCTGAACCTGACGACGGTGTCCTTGTACATATAGCCCTTCTGGAACTCCTCGACTACGATATTCTCGCCTACCGATCCGTCATCAACATGCATTACCGCATTGTGAAAATCCGGGTTAAACTCCTTGCCGACAGCCTCGATGGGAGTTACTCCCATGTCTGTGAGCGTCTGCATCAGCTGTTTGTAAACCTTGTCCATGCCCACTACGAAAGGATCTTCCTGATTCTCCTGTGCTACGGTTGCCAGTCCTCTTTCGAAGCTGTCCACTACCGGAAGAATCTTCTCGATCACATCTCTGGCTCCCATGCCGAACATGGCGGATTTCTCTTTTTCACTTCTTTTTCTGAAATTGTCAAACTCTGCGAAGAGACGCGCATATTTGTCGTTTGCCTCCGCTATCAGAGCTGCTGTCTTGTCTTCCTCAGCCTTTTTAGCCTTTTCTTTGGCTTTTCTGGTCCAGCCCAGATCTCTTTCTTTCTTTTTGGAAGATTTCTCTTCCTGAGCTTCCTCTGAAGATGTATCCTCTGCCTGGCTCTCTTCAGCCCCGGCGGTCTCTTCTACCTCGTTTACTTCTTCAGCTGTTTCTTCTTTGATCTCTTCGGATTCAACATTTTCCTGATCGATTGTTTTTTCTTCAGTCAACGTATTCATCCCCTTCCATTGTTATCGTCTGTATTTATCTGTACTGGCAGTGTCCTCCGCTGCCACGTGTCAGTCTTTGTCTGAAAACTTTCTATCCAGGCTGCCGGTCACATCCTTCAGCGCATCCAGGACCTTTTCATAATCCATTCTCTTCGGTCCTATGATACCGATCTTGCCGAACACGCCCTCTTCAAACTCATATGTCGCTGTGACTACTGAGCAGTCCTTCATGGAGCTCATCTCGGTCTCTCTGCCGATATACACCTGGATGCCTGTCGTGGTTCCCGATGACTCTATATCGTCTATCAGGAGATTGCCCAGCAGTTTCTTCTCTTCCAGAGTAGAGATCAGCTCGCTTGCGCTGTCCCTGTCACTGAGTTCCGGATACTTGAAGATATTTGTTGTTCCACTGGTAAATATCTCAATGCCATCCTCGGTTCCGATCGTTCCTGCTATGGTATTCAAGATCTTGGTGATCAGTTCCGACTGATCCGGTATCTGGCTGGCCATCTGAGCTGCCATATCAAAATTGATGTCTGCAAGTGTCAGGCCGCTTAATGTATTGTTGAACAGGATGTTCAGTCCCAGGATAGTCTCCTGGTTCAGGTCCTCTCTGACCTTCAGCATCTCGTTGCGGACAATATTGCCCTCGAGAATGACTGTGCACAGGAGCTTGCCCGATTCCAGCTGTGTCAGCTGTACGAACTTCAGCTTGTTGCGGTTTGCCTGAGGCATGCTGACTACTGAAGTGTAGTTGGTGTTGGTTGCCAGCATCTTGGCCATGTCCTTGAGGACTTCCTCGATGCGGTCCACTCTCCTGTCCATGATGTCCTGCATCCTGTCCAGGCTGTCAGAGCGTGCCTTCAGCTCTTCACTCCTCTCTGCCAGCATATCGTCAACATACAGTCTATATCCGGTATCTGTCGGGATACGGCCGGCTGAGGTATGCGGCTGGAAGATATATCCCATCTCCTCCAGATCAGCCATCTCATTTCTGATGGTCGCGGGACTGAGGTTGAAGTCTCCGTACTTGGAGATCGTTCTTGAACCAACCGGTTCACCGGTATCAAGATAGTTCTTGATGACCGCCTTCAGTATCTTCTTTTTCCTCTCATCAAGTTCCATAATATCTCCTGTCTGCAGAGGTCAAATGATTCCTTTCACAGTATTAGCACTCGTGCAACAGGAGTGCTAATCACTGTGGTTATATTATCACTGGCACTCATCAATGTCAACTGCTAATCACAGAAAATTCATAAAAAAACAGCTGCCATAGCAGCTGTCTGAAATCGTATGTTCAAGGCAGGTCCACTCTCTGAGATCTGCCGTCCGAATGCATCACTTCAGCAAGTCCGGGCGGCGTTTTCTGGTGCGCTCCAGAGACTGGCTTCTGCGCCATTTTTCGATATTGTCATGATGGCCTGACAGGAGGACCTCAGGGACCTTCAGACCCATAAACTCCTCCGGGCGAGTATACTGTGGATACTCCAGCAGTTTCAATTCTTCTCTGGAAGCCAGATCGCCGTAGACTTCTCTGCGGCCTTTCCTGGTAAACTCTTCGCTGGGATTCACAGCCGAGAAGCTCTCGTCCTCTCCGCTCTGTTCATTGGTGAGTACGCCCGGAACCATGCGGCTGATCGCATCAACCATAACCATGGCCGCCAGCTCTCCGCCAGTCAGTACATAGTCACCTATGGAAACATCCTCAGCTCCGATCAGCTGCAGTGCTCTCTCATCCACGCCTTCATAGTGCCCGCACAGGATGACGATATCCTCTTCCTGTGCCAGCTCTCTGGCCATCTGCTGATCGAACACTCTGCCCGCGGGAGATGTATACAATACCTTTATACCTTTTGCAGCCTCATCATCAGGCGCATTTCCGAAGGCAGAACTGTCACTGTCTGCTGCAGATGAACTGCCCCTTCGTTCCTGAATACCTCTGACAATGCTCTGAAAGCAGTCATACACAGGCTGAGCCTGCATGACCATGCCGGCCCCGCCTCCGTAGGGATAATCATCCACGTGTTTATGGATATCCTGCGTATAGTCTCTGATATTTTCAGTCTCTATGGAAATGATACCTGCTTCACATGCACGGCCTATGATACTGGTGTGCAGTCCCTGCTCGACCATTTCCGGAAACAATGTCATTATATGAAAATTCATATCTGATCAACTGGCTTTTCCGAGCCGATATTGCTTTAGTCAGTAAGTCCGGGCATCAGATGTACGATGATCTCACCCTGTTCGATGTCTACCTTCTTGATACAGTCGGGGATGACCGGAAGCAGAAGCTCTCCTGTCTTGTCTCCCAGCGACGGATCGTCACCAGTGGTCACATCTACGATATAGACATCATTTGCTCCGGTCTGCAGTACGTCCTTCAGCACTCCCAGGAACATACCTGCCTGCGGCTTGTTCTCACCATCAGCAGCTGAGCCATCTGTCCGGTCAGCCTCGGCATATACCCTGCATCCCAGAAGATCTGCGATATAATACTCGCCTTCTTCGAGAGGCTGCGCGTCCTCTCTGTATACCATGATATCTGTATTGTGCAGGTTCTTCACCTGCTCTACATCATCAAAAGCCGCAAACTTCACTATAGCCAGATTCTTGAAGAACCTGGCACCGGTGATCTCGGTCTCTATCTGTCCCTTCGGTGTCATCAGCACCACTCTCTTTACTTCATTGAAGCGGTCCGGTGAATCTGTGGTCGGATAAACCTTGACCTCACCCTTCAGACCATGGCTGGTGGTGATCACACCTATTCTGAGTAATTTTTCCATTTTATTATTTAATGAGGCAGCTTCATACAAGCTGCCTCGCAATGTGTGAGATCTCTCTCAGTCTTCTACGATATCAACAACGACTTTCTTGTCCTGTTTGATAGCAACAGTCTTGACGACTGTACGGATGGATTTGGCTATGCGGCCCTTTTTGCCGATCACTTTGCCCATATCGTCATCAGCAACACGCAGTTCAATGACAATGGTACCATCATCCTCTACTCTTTCTGTTACCAACACTTCATCGGGCGAGTCAACAAGAGCTTTAGCAATAACTTCTACTAATTCTTTCATGCTGCTCCTCTCTTATTTTGTGATGCCCTCATTCTTGAAGAGTCTGGCTACAACGTCTGTAGGCTGAGCACCATTTCCAAGCCACTTCTGAGCTGCCTCAACATCGATCTTAACAGCACTGGGCTCCTGGTTGGGATCATATGTTCCGATCTCCTCGATGAACGCGCCGTCACGGGGTGCGCGGCTGTCAGCAACGATGATCCTGTATACAGGTGCTTTCTTCTTACCCATTCTTCTTAATCTGATCTTAACTGCCATTTTTCTTACCTCATTCTTATAATTATTTTCTGCCAGACACTTCTGAATGTCTGATCACTTTTCTATATTAATATCTGCATATCGTGCAGGTATCATATACAACGTTAAAACTTCATTCCTTTCAGCCCGTTCAGACCTCCGAGTCCGCCGAAGGGATTGCCTCGGCCGCGCTTGCCTTTCTTGCCGCCGAACTGCTTCATCATCTTCTTGGCCTCTTCGAACTGCTTGACCAGACGATTGACCTCGGCTATATCCACACCGGCACCTCTGGCGATACGGTTCTTTCTGGAAGGATTGAGGAGCTTGGGATTGCTGCGTTCCTTCGGGGTCATGGAATGGATGATCGCCTCTATATGTGAGAGCTTCTTCTCGTCGGGGAGCATGGCATCATTTACCTGCGCTCCAAGGCCGGGGATCATCTTCAGCACCGACTGCAGACCGCCCATATTCCTCATCTGCTCCATGGAGAAGAGATAGTCGTCAAATGTAAACTCGTTCTTGCGCATGCGCGCTTCCATCTCGAGGGCCTTCTCTTCATCAAGGGCATCCTCTGCCTTCTCGATCAGGGAAAGGATATCTCCCATGCCGAGGATCCTGGACGCCATCCTGTCCGGATAGAACTGCTCCAGGTCGGAGAGCTTCTCTCCCATACCGGCATAGATGATGGGAACGCCTGTGACCTGCTTGACTGAGATAGCTGCTCCGCCTCTGGTATCACCATCCAGCTTGGTCATAACAATGCCATCCACACCTATGCGTTCATTAAATCCGGCTGCGATATTGACCGCGTCCTGACCGGTCATGGCATCTACAACCAGAAGCGTCTTGTGGACATGGACCGCCTTCTTGATATTCTCAAGCTCAGTCATCATATCCTCATCGATCTGTAAGCGACCGGCTGTATCTATGATGATGACATTCTTGTTGTTGGTCTCGGCGTACTGCATCGCTCCCTGAGCGATCTGTACAGGCTTCGCGCCCGGTTCCATGGAAAATACAGGAACACCGACCTTCTCGCCGTTTACCTTCAGCTGTTCAATAGCTGCAGGTCTGTATATGTCACAGGCTACCAGCAAGGGGCGCTTGCCCATGTCTTTGATCTTGCCTGCCATCTTGGCTGCTGTGGTAGTCTTACCTGAACCCTGAAGACCGACCATCATGATGACTGTCTTGGCGATACCAGGCTCAAACTCCAGCTCCACAGGCTCACCGCCCAGGACTCTGGTCAGCTCTTCGTTAACTATCTTGACGACCATCTGTCCGGGAGTCAGACTCTTCATGACCTCCTCGCCCACAGCGCGCTCCTTGACAGAAGCATTGAACTGTTTGACGACCTTGAAGTTGACGTCGGCTTCCAGAAGGGCCATCTTGACTTCCTTGAGAGCCGCATCGATATCAGCCTCGGTCAGCAGTCCCTTGCCTCGCAGCTTCTTAAATACATTCTGTAATTTATCAGTTAAGCTTTCAAATGCCATCTATTCTTCTCTTTCACAGCAGGTCCAGGATCCGACCTGACAATGTCTTTGCTTCATCCAGCGACTGTGCAGAATTGATATCCGCAGCAATACCGCGGATCTTCAGGAACCGTTCAACCAGATGGAGCTTCTCTTCGTATCCCTCCAGTATATGCCGGCAGCGCTTTATCATATCGTGCACGCCCTGGCGGCTGATACCCGCATCCTGCGCTATCTCGCTGAGCGACAGATCCTCCTGTATATATGCCTCATATACTGACTTCTGGTGGTCTGTCAGCAGGTCTCCATAAAAATCAAAAAGCAAAGATTGCCTGACAAAATCTTCCATAGCCTGTGTATGATACAACAGGGAAGGAGGCTTGTCAAGTATTTTTACTTTACATAACGATGCTGAAATGCACGTTTTTGATCCATTAAATAATGTTACACAAATGTCAAAAATTATTTTTTTATTGCAAACATCTTTCGAATTATGTACATTATTAATATACAGGGGGCAATTATGAGTGGTAAAACTGTTCTTATATGTGATGACAATGAAATAGTTCACCAGAGCCTCAGCGTGTATCTGGAGAAGGAAGGCATACGGCCCGTTTCGGTTTACGATGGAAAGGCCGCGTTGAATGCTGTCCGTAACGGAGAATTCGACCTGGTCATCCTGGACATCATGCTTCCGGAAATGTTCGGAACAGATGTATGCAGGGAGATCAGGAAGTTCAGCACTATTCCGATCATCTTCCTGTCCGCCAAGGGCGAAGAGATCGATCGTGTGCTCGGTCTGGAGCTGGGCGCCGATGACTATGTGACGAAACCTTTCTCGCCCAGAGAGGTCATTGCCCGTGTAAAGACTGTTCTTCGCAGGACATCTTCAAAGAAGGCTTCCGACTTCCTGGTTCTGGGCAATCTGACTGTCAACGCCAAGGCTTACCGCGTCTTCGTGGGCAATGATCAGATCAAGATGACTCCACGCGAGGTGGAGCTGCTCTCATTCCTCATGGAACATAAAGGTGAAGTTGTGTCCCGCGAAGACATACTTGACTCTGTCTGGGGAGAAAATTATTATGGTGATGTACGTGCCGTAGATACTCTGCTGGCAAGAGTCCGCGGCAAGATCCCTGCTGACAAAGCACAGGTTGCTTTTCGTTCTGTTTATGGAGTTGGGTACATGATCGATGAAGCCGAAAAGAAACAGACTCAGTAATATCCCGTGGTCAAGTAAAAGATTCTATCTGACCACTATTCTAATATTCATTTCGGGCCTGCTGTTAGGATTGACCATCATACTTGCAGTGCCCACGCTTTCACACCGTGCTGCGCTGCTCATGATCTCTGAAGAACGCGGCAGGAGTTTCCTCTTAGAATCTGATACATATGACCGGCCCTCATTCGGAATGGATTCCTATATCTATACCGAAAAGGGTGTTCTGATCTATTCTGCCCGCGAAACATTTCTCAAAAATGCCGTTCAGTCGGATCTGGCCGGCATGGTTCCGGCTGTATTAAATAGAATGAAACTTTATACAGTCAGAGTACTGCCATGGGGCGAAAATAACAGAAGCGGCCAGATAATATGCATAATTGCCGGTACAGCCATTACTGACGGATCTTCCGGTGCAAGATATGCCAGTTTTCTTATCCGCGATCTCAAGGATCTCGATATAATACTGCCCACCTTCGTCGGGCTGTATGCCATCCTCTTTATCTCTGCCATAATACTGATCCGCAATGTATCCAAACAGCATAAGAATCTTCTTAATATCCAGAGAGATCTGGTCTCCAATGTCGGTCACGAACTGAAGACTCCTATCACATCGATCAAAGCCATCGCAGAAATGATCAATGACGGCATGATAAAGGATGAGACCGAACTTCGCAGATATACAAGCTATATTCTGGATGAGGCTGACCGTCTAGATGATCTGGTCAGGGAGATCCTGGAGCTGTCCAAACTGCAGAATGACAAGCTGGAACTAAAGAAAGAAAACTGCTCTGCTGAGGATGTTTTCACTCCGGTAATAGACAGATTCAAGATGATGGCTGCTGATATGGGGATCACACTTGACGCTTCCGGACTGCAGGCAGACCAGATACCCACTCTGTACACAGACCCCAACCATATAGCAAGAGTTTTGGGCATTCTCCTGGAAAATTCAGTGAAGTTTACCGGCACGGGCGGAACGATCCGTGTCAGCAGCGATATACAGAATATTCAGACTGTATTCTGCGTTTCAGATAACGGACCTGGTATCGCACAGGAGGATCTGGACAGGATATTCGAAAGGTTTTACAAAGGAGACTTAACTCATAACACTCAGGGCAGCGGCCTGGGTCTGGCTATAGCTTCTGAAACCCTCAAGGGTCTGAACGAAAAGATCTGGGTTGAAAGCGCATTAGGTAAGGGTGCGGCATTCTATTTTACAGTATCGCATAAATGAATCCGGCGATGATCTGTATATCTTTTATACAGGCATATAAACTTAGCATTTCCTGTCTGACATAACAATCCCGTGACAGATATCTGATAAACAGGTCACGTAACAGAAACCTGATATAACAATCCCGTGGGCGGTTGCCCACGGGATTAATTATTGTTTGCTGCTATTCCCGGCAGCTGTGATGACCATATGATCGTCAGCCAGTCTGCCTGCATATCCTTATGCCAGCAGTATCTCTGTGATCGCAGATCTCATGGACTTGCTGATCTGCATGGTATCCATCTCTGTGAGTATGGACTCAACAGGCTTGCCTGACCTGATCAGGCGGAACAGTGCCTCCTTCTGTGAGAATGCACACTGGGCGCGGTTGATCACCTCATAGCTGAGCTCTTCGATGTTGTTGGATGCGGCCTTTGCGGGATCGAATGCAACTGTGATCTCCTCTGTTACAGGTGTCTCACCTACCTCCAAGGTGGCGATATTCTTATCTGCATCCCAGGCAGCGCCTTCTACCGCGCCTTCTCCCAGTCCGTAGAACTTCAGGGTGTATCTGCGTTTGTCAGGGATCAGTGACAGGTCGCCTGCAGCTGCTCCGATAGTGAATCTGCCGTTTGTCTGGTCGATCCTGTACTCGGTGGTAACGAACGCACCATCCTCGTAGTTCATGGTGATTCCGTCATCCTCATACATCGTGAAGGCTCCGTCAGCACCTGCAAATATGCAGAGCTCCAGATGCTTAGGATTGTCGGTTCTGGATGAGATCTCCTCGTCACTGTCCAGAGGAACTATAGCACCGGCCTTTGCCAGGACAGGAATGCTGTCCAGATCACGCCAGAGAGTGATCCTCTTGTTGCCGTTGTATATCTGGCCTGTGAATACATCGATCCATCTGCCTTCAGGCAGCCATGTGAGAACGCTGCCCATGCGCATTTCCGGATCGCTCTTGGATGTGATCGGGTTGACCAGCAGCTCGGTTCCGAAGAAATACTCGTTCTTGACCTTGTATGCGGTCTGCTCCTTCGGATACTCATAGAATACAGGCTCTATGAGCGGCAGGTTCTTCGTTGCACACAGATAATTCATGGTGTATGTATAAGGGATCAGCTTGTGGCGCAGTCTCAGGAAGCGGCGCATGACGCGGTCTGTGTCAGCGCAGAACTTCCACGGCTCCTTGGCTGTGAACACTTCGTTGGAGCTGTGCATACGCATGATGGGTGAGAATACTCCGAACTGTACCCATCTGGCTGTCAGCTCATCGTCGCGGTAACCGTTTCTGTGACCGCCGATGTCATGGCTCCACCAGCACTGTCCGATATTGGACGCGGTCAGTGTGAACCATGGCTGATAGTCCAGCGACTCCCATGAAATGAATGTTGAGCCTGAGAATCCGATAGGATATCTGTGGCTTCCGAGGCCGGCGTAACGTGAGAATCCAAGCGCACGGGTGCCATCCTTGCCATTATCCAGGTAATGATAGTGGTTCAGCATCCACAGAGGATCATAGCCTTCCAGCTTGGAATTGCTGCCCTGCTGCCAGTCTATCCACCAGAAGTCATTACCCTGCTCCTCGATCGGATGATGCAGATACTTGAAGTATGCATCCATGAACTTTTTGTCCGTTACGTCAAATACGATCGGAACTTCGTTCTCATAGTCAACACCGAGTTCTTTGGCCATGCCTTCGTAAGCATCCTCAAACGCCCTGACTCCGTCAGCGGGATGGACGTTCAGTGATACGTGCATGCCGTTGTCGTGCATTTCCTTAAACATGGCTTCCGGATCCGGGAAGAGCTCTCTGTTCCAGGAATAGCCTGTCCATCCCTTGCCGTACTTGGGATCGATATTTACCAGATGCCAGCCCATGTCGATAACGCCTACTGAGAACGGCAGGTTCTCGTTGCGGAAGCGCTCATGGAGTGACAGATATTCTTCCTGGGTGTAGCTGTAGTAGCGGCTCCACCAGTTACCGAGCGCGTATCTGGGCAGCATGGGTGTAGGTCCGCTGAGCTGGAAAAAGAAGTCCAACGTGGCCTTGTAGTCTCTTCCAAAGCACAGGAAGTATACGTCGCTGTGGCCCTTCGGTGCAGGTGATACCCAGCCGTCGTCATCGAAGATCAGGCTCTTGCTGTCATCGATCACCGTGAATCCGGATCTGGACAGCAGTCCTCTGCTGATAGGGACCTTCTCGCCGGGCTCACCCCACGGTTTGGACTCATCGCCCTTGTCCACATAGTAGGTGTCGCCGAAAGCATTGTCCAGCGTAGTTGCGGAACCGCCCAGGTTCTCACGCTTGAGGATAGCCTCATCCCCGTAATACCATGCACTGGTCTTGAACAGCCAGGGATTGCCCATCATCTGAACCTGCAGGCCTTCCTGTGAAAACGGTTTCTTGTCATATGACAGAAGAAGGTATTTCGTTGCGATCTGCATTGAATCTCCTTTGTCATAAACAGTGAACTCCGGCACCGGGAACTTGCGGTTTAGTACTATCTGTGTCTGGCGGTCCACAAACTCACCGGTCTCAGAGTACTCCATACGGATCACCTGCTCTGTTAGCACGGAAAAACGCCACTTATCCCCCTGAACTATACAGCGGGGATCGGCAACGCCGTCTGCTGCATTTCCATATCTGATCATTTTCTTTCCTCCTGATCGTGTCAGTTAACTTCGTTGTCAGTATTATAGCATGCACCCTTTTCTTTGCATAATAACAAATCTGAACCTTGACCGTTCATATCTGAACCTTTATCGCTCTTATCCTTTCCTTCTCCCTTTCTGCAGCGAGGGACAGCTTGAAAAATCGTTATCTTTTAGTTTTTTCCGGCGGTAATATGGCTCTTGCCTGAGCGTTTGATCCCGCTTGAAAAATCGTTATATTGCAGTACCGGCACAAATAGAATATACTTTAGTAAATATATGTTAATGAATACACTTTAGTAAATAGTTAATACAAACAGGAGGTTGCTATGGAGAAAAAGATCAATGACCTGCGTTCCGCGCTCGAGGTCATCAGCAAGGTCCCCGGACAGTATGCCGAATGCAGCAGAGAGGTTGACCCCTGCGTCGAGGTGACCGGTGTCTATCACGCTGTCGGAGCCAGGGGAACGACCATGCGCCCGACCAAGATCGGTCCGATGATGATGTTCAACAACCTGAAGGGATTTCCCGGCAAAAAACTCTGCATAGGTGTCCTCAGCTCAAGGGAGCGCATAGCTCATCTGCTGGGTGTGGACCAGGCTGATCTGGGCAGATTCTATCTGGAATCTTTTGACAGGGCCGTAGATCCGGTTGAGATCCCGCAGTCTGAAGCCAAATGTCAGGAGGAGGTCTATCTGGCAACTGATCCGGATTTTGATATCGGTAAGATCGTACCTGCTCTGTGGACCAACGCAGACGATGCGGCTTCTTTTATTACTATGGGTCTGCTCTATGCTGCTGACCCGGATGATGATACCGTGCACAATGCCACTATTCACCGCGTCGGCATTCAGGGCAAAGATCTTCTGACCATTGGATTCGGTGGTGCCAGACATATAGGCGCATGGAAGGACAAAGCGTTTGCCGAGGGCAAACCGCTGCAGCTGTCCATCAATATCGGGCTGGATCCCGCCATATATCTGGCATCCTGCTTCGAGCCCCCGACAACCCCGCTCGGCTATGATGAGCTGAGGATCGCGGGCGGCATGAGGCAGACTCCTGTTGAAGTCACCAGATGCAAGACTGTAAACGCCATGGCGATCGCAAATGCCGAGTATGTCATCGAAGGCGAGTTGGTTCCCGACCTGATGATCCCGGAGGATCTGACTACGAATTCCGGAAGGGCTCTGCCGGAGTTCCACGGCTATCGTGGTGTGGCCAGAAAAAGTCCCGGATTCAGGGTAACCGCAGTTACATGCCGCCACGATCCTATCATGCAGGCATGCATTGGCTCCAGCGAGGAGCACGTCAATATGGCAGGCCTTCCGTGCGAGGCTTCCATCCTCAGATTCATGGATACCGCTCTGCCCGGATTCGTTAGGAATGCTTATTCGCCTCCGTGTGGCGGCGGCAAGCTGGATATGATCCTTCAGGTCAACAAACGGACCATCAAGGACGAAGGGAACCAGCGATATGCCGGTATCAGCACATTTGCTGTACTGCCGGAAGTCAAGAATGTCGTTGTGGTTGACGAGGACGTTGACATTTTCGATCCCTATGATGTTCTGTGGGCACTGACTACCAGATTCCGTCCTGATAGAGACCTGATCGTCGTTCCCGGCCTCAGAGGCCACCAGGGTGACCCTACTGAGAAGAAATATTATGACCCGTCGCTTCCGGATGACGGCATCGCCTACAAGGCTGTATATGACGCTACCTGTCCGTTCGATGCGAAAACACCGATGCACAGGCCAGGCTTCCCCGACATCAACCCTGACGACTATATCGACAAATAGAACACAGCTGTGTGATATAGCCGGCGGATACACATCCCTGTTTCACTGTTGGATAATTGTCTCAGTGCTATTGCTGGATATTAATCTCCAACACTTGACAGGATATTCATCCCTTTTCAGCCACAGGATGATCATCTTTGCTACATGGCAGGATATTTATCCAGGTATTGTTGTAGATGATCATCTTCGCTACCGGCGCGATAATTATTTCATTTCCAATTTACTTCTTTTATTTTGACGTAATATATAATATTATATATTTGATCAACCACTTCGGACCGCAGCCCGAGTGGTTGATCATCCCGCTCCATCTGGATAGTATCTATATTTCTAACACGTACAGACGATTCGTTATTATGTCTACTTCAACTTCATATCACTCTAATGGGTTATTCTATTCTGTATCTATCAGTCTTTGCGGTCAGCTATGACTTTCAGCTGTTTTGACCGGTGTTATTCTATATTTTCAATAACTCTTTACGGTCAGTTATGACCATCAGCAGCTCTGACCGTACATTTATTCATTATCATCTATGATAAATACGGTCGATTTATACAGACACCACATCTGACCGTATTCCCTTACTAAATACTTCCAGTTTTTTACGGTCAAATTCTATCTCTAGAAAGTTTTACCGTATATTCCTTCATTACCAGCTTCGCTATATACGGTCAATACCTGTTATTTACAGATTTTACCGTATATCTTCAATTAAACAGATCCACTTTATACGGTCAACGACCTATTTGGGCAATATTTACCGTATGTTTCCAAACAAACGACATCACTATATACGGTCAATTACTGATATCAGCTGATTCAACCGTAGATTTCTCAGCTAACAACTTCGTCATTTACGGTCACAGGATATGTTTGCTCATTCTGACCGTATCATCTCATAGTTATGTCAGTACTGTATACGGCAAATCTATTCATTTATCTATTTTGACCGGATGATTTCTGGTGACGTTCCAGCCAGACAACTAATAAAACAAAAATCAAACACAAGAAAAGGAGAAAACATGAATTCACTGAACAATAAGCTCGTAATACTCAAAGACAATATTGAAAAAACGCTGATATCTATCCAGCAATTCATTGACAATGCGCCTGCCGGTTCTCTCAATTGTGATGAACGAGAGCGGGGAATCTCTTACTATCAGCGCACGACAGTTGATGGGAAACCCCATAAAACCTTTATCAGACAGGACAATATAACACTGGCAAAAAAACTGGCGACCAAGGATTACTACAGAAAACTGAAACCATTGCTGGAAAAAGAATTACAGGCACTTAACCAATTTCTGACCAGCTATCATCCAAATGACAAATATCAGTTATTCGATGATATGATCGAATGCCGCAAGGAGCTGATCGCGCCTCTGATATCACCGGCCTTTGCGGCGTGGCAGGATTGGCTGGAAACGCCGTACATCCCATACAGAGGATATCCCGAGAGACTGATATATGAAACCGATAGGGGTGAGATGGTCCGCTCAAAATCCGAACTGATCATAGCTAATAACCTCAATGCTTTCTCCGACGAGCTTGATTACAGATATGAGCAGGAGCACTGGCTGCCGGAGCAGGCCATATCGATCCATCCGGATTTCACAATCATTATTAAGAAAACCGGCAGGATCCTGTACTGGGAACATGGAGGAATGATGAGCGATCCGTCATATGCAGATGATTTTGTAAATAAGATCAATCAGTATATCTCCAACGGGATCATACCGGGGCGGGATCTGATAATCACGTTCGAAACACAAAATCACCCGCTTAATACATCATCCATTAAAAAGACCATTCTCAGCTTTCTGTGAACTTTTTATTATTCTCTTGAAGATACAGGGGTTTTTTATTACAATATATTGAGGTTTTTGATGACAGGCAGATCAATATAAGCGAAATAATGAGTTCCTGATGGCGGAAGCGCCAGTACAGGCGTTATATCGAGTTTTTTATAGCTGACAGACCAATTCAGGTTTTTTCGGGAGTTACAATGGCAAACAGAAGACCAGCACCGTCCAGGCGGGTACAACTGCAGAGAAGGAAGAGGACAAGGCGCATCATACTGCGTATCGTTCTGGTTGTGGTCATACTGGCTGCTATCGGTGTGGGCGTATATTTCATTGCGAAAAAAGGCGTCAAGGCTGCCAAGACCAAATACCTGGCCTCGACCTCAGCAGCTGCTGAAGTCTATATCTATGACGATTATGAGCGCCGACTTTTCAGGACCAACGCACCGATCAAACGCGGTACGCAGGTTACCCTGACCGACGAGGAATACACCGAGAACGGCCGCACATATATCGTTGTCGAATGTGGCGACGAGACCTACTATGTCAAGGAAACCAGCCTGGTCGACAAACTGGACGACATCGTTCAGGAGACTGAAAAATGGGTCCGCACTTCCGTCACAGTCTATGCCAACTACGAGGGACCCGAGATCGTCTCATTTATCAAAAAAGGCACACATCTGGAGATCACCGGCTACGACGAGCTGAAAGAAGACGGCAGTGCCAACATGTACGAAGTGGTGCTCGAAGATGGCAGCACCGGATGGGTGTTCTCCAAATATCTGGTCGACACCAAGAAGGCCGCCGACGCAGTCAACACCGAAATCTACGACATCCACAAGGAGAGGGCTTATGGTTCTGACCTGTATGGCGGTTCCGCCACAACCCTCGACTGGTTTCCCTATGAAAAACCGGACTTCGAAGGCAACCCGATCCTCGAAGACGCCAGATGCTTCTATCTGAGTGCCAAAGGTTTTGAACGTATAGATGAATACATCACCCTGGCCAAGGCCAACGGCGTAAATGCTTTCGTCATGGATATCAAGGATGGCCAGCTGTCCTGCTCTTTCGACACGTCAGCTGAGCTCTCCCCCACTTCCGACGGATATATCGCGTTCTCACAGAGTATGGTCGGTGAGATCGCGCAGAAGATCAAGGATGCCGGATTCTACCTGATCTGCCGCATCGTCCTGTTCAAGGACGAGCTGTACGGTGTAGATCACCCGGAATCATGCATCGAGTCAGACGCCGCCACCCAGCTGTGGCCTTCAGCCTTCAGCAGGGACGTCTGGTATTACAATGTCCGCCTGGCCGAGGAGGTTATCGAGAAGTTCCATCCAAATGAGATCCAGTTCGACTACGTGCGTTTCCCCGAGGAAGCCTACAATATGTCCAAGACCGGCGGTACAGATTTCAAAAACAAGTATGACGAGGAAAAGGCTGAGGCCATCCAGAACTTCCTCTTCTATGCATGCGATCAGATCCACCAATATGGCGTATATGTATCTGTCGACGTGTTCGCGGAAT
>JAZUNG010000170.1:0-2619 GCA_045604025.1 Lachnospiraceae bacterium
ATATGAATTCTACAATCTTGGTCTGGGAGATCCTTTTGGTATTTCAGCATCCATCAAACTGGGATTTGGAGAGCTCCTGGATGAAGTCACATCATATTTTGACACAATATATCTGGACGAGGAAGAAGATGACAGGCCGAAGGTCGCTATCATTGGGAAGCCCAATGTAGGAAAGTCATCTCTGATCAATGCTCTTGTAGGAGAAAGAAGAGTTATTGTGTCAGATATACCCGGAACCACCAGGGATGCTGTAGATACAGTTGTGACCAGACATGATAAAGAATATATCTTTATAGACACTGCCGGGCTCAGACGTAAGAGCAGGATCAAGGAAGAGCTGGAGCGTTACAGTATCATCAGGGCTGTTGCAGCTGTTGAAAGAGCAGACGTAGTGATCCTGGTCATTGATGCTACAGAGGGAATTACCCAGCAGGATACCAAGATAGCCGGTATAGCACATGAGCGCGGCAAGGGTATGATCATTGCCGTAAACAAGTGGGATGCCATCGAAAAAGATGATAAAACGATCTACAGATACACAGAGAAGATCAGGGATGGACTGTCATATATGCCTTATGCAAGGTTGCTGTTCGTATCTGCCAAGACCGGCCAGAGACTTGAAAAACTCTTTGACCTGATAGATGTAGTGATAGAAAACCACTCACGCCGCATCGCTACCGGAGTTGTAAATGAGATCATAGCAGAGGCTACTGCTCTAAATCAGCCGCCGTCAGATAAGGGAAAGAAACTGAAGATATTTTACGCCACACAGGTTGGCGTTAAGCCGCCTACATTTGTATTCTTTGTAAATGATAAGGAACTGATGCATTTTTCCTATCTCAGATATCTTGAGAACAAGATACGTGAGGCTTTCGGATTCGAAGGCACACCACTGAAATTCTTCGTTAGAGAAAGAAGTGAGAAAAACTGATGGAAAGACTAATCTGTTTATTATTTCTTGTAGTTGGATATTTCTGCGGATCCTTTCAGACTGCGTATTTTATCGGGAAACTCAAACATGTCGATATACGCAAAGAGGGCAGTGGCAATCTCGGAACTACCAATACATTCAGAGTATTGGGTGTGAAATCCGGCCTGATCACATTTGCGGGTGATATATTCAAGGTATTCTTTGCATGTGCTCTCGCTTATATATTTGTGATCATGATCTTCAAACTTCCCATAGAGAGGATCCCTTTGTTCCTGTATACAGGCTTCGGAACTGTTCTGGGTCATGACTTTCCGTTCTATCTGAAGTTTAAGGGCGGCAAGGGTGTGGCTGCTACAGCTGCTGCACTGATAGCGCTCTGGGACTGGAAGATGATAGCTATTGGTGTAGTTGTATTCTTTACCATCGCGATCACAACACAGTATATCTCAATTGCATCTATGAGTCTGGTATCTGCCGAACTGCTGGTATTTATCATATTTACCCTGACAGGTATAGTGGAAGTATCTGTGTTCTGGCTTCCGGACTGTTATATCATAATGATCCTGATGGTTGTCATGGTATTCATCAAACACAAAAAGAACATCCTGAGACTGCTGAACGGAACAGAAAACAAATTTACTTTCTCACATAAGGAGAACGAATAATGGCAAAGATCGCAATCCTGGGAGCAGGAAGCTGGGCTCTGGGCATCAGCATACTGCTGTCTGATAATGGTCATGATGTGACAGTATGGAGTGCTGTTGAAGACGAGATAGAAATACTTAAAAAGGATCATGAGAACCCCAGATATCTTCCGGGAGTAATGATCCCGTCATCCATTCATCTGACTCTGGATCTGAATGAGGCAGTCAGTGATAAGGATGTGATAGTAATGGCTGTCGCATCCAAGTTCACACGTGCAACAGCTGCCAGACTGAAAGGCCTGGTAAAGCCCGGACAGATAATCGTAAATGTTGCAAAAGGCCTTGAAACAGGCACATTGTTTACCCTTAAAGAAGTCATATCTGACGAAATCCCTGAGGCTGCTGTTTATGTGCTGTCGGGACCGTCTCATGCCGAAGAAGTATCCAGAAGGCTCCCTACAGTAGTGACTATAGCAGGCGATGACATGGCTGAAGCATCATATCTTCAGAATATCTTTTCCAGTGCGGTATTCAGAGTTTATACATCATCTGATTCTCTCGGTGTTGAACTTGGCGGTTCTTTGAAAAATGTTATTGCTCTGGCTGCAGGTATAGCCGATGGTCTGGGATATGGTGATAATATCAAGGCTGCTCTGATCACAAGAGGTATCAGAGAGATCTCCAGACTGGCAGTCAAAATGGGTGCCAGGATCGAGACCATATATGGCTTAAGCGGAATGGGAGACCTGATCGTAACATGTGCCAGCATGCACAGCCGAAACAGAAGAGCAGGTATACTCATTGGTCAGGGAAAGAGCATGGATGATGCCATAAAGGAAGTCAATATGGTTGTTGAGGGCATTGTTTCAGCTGAGGCAGCCCGTGATCTGGCCAGAAAGAATGATGTCGAAATGCCCATAATCAACGCAGTCAACAGAGTGCTGTTCGATGGGCTGGATCCGAGAACAGCAGTGAATAATCTGATGACCAGGGAGTTTGGCCGGGAATAAACTGATGATAACATATAGATATTTTGAAACAGAT
>JAZUNG010000171.1:0-20911 GCA_045604025.1 Lachnospiraceae bacterium
CTGATTCAATGTAATATTGAGCTGAGCCATCGTGTTCTTCCTCCTCGGTATTTTTTGTTTTGTGGTGAAATACATTATACCTAAAGGTTGAGCCCTTGGCTCTTTCAATATTTAATTTACACCATTATACGGACGCGACCAGAAAACCACCAAATACTTATACATATCTCCGACTTTCTGAGATATGCATAAGAAAACCACCAAATACTCATACATATCTCCAACTTTCTGAGATATGCATAAGAAAACCACCAAATACTTATACATATCTTCGACTTCCTGAGATATGCATAACGCACAAATGTGCTATGAGCAGTAAATATGATGTAGTAATAATAGGTGCCGGCATCCTGGGCTGTTTTGCAGCCCGGGCTCTGAGCCGTTACGCTCTGAATGTAGCCGTGCTGGAAAAACGCGAAGACGTCTGTACCGGTATCACCAGAGCAAATACAGGCATCATATATCAGGGGTATGATCAGCATCCTGGATCACTCAAGGCAGAGCTGACCAGAAAGGCATCTCTGCGTTTCCCGGACATGTGCCACGAGCTGGATGTACCATTTCGCAAGACAGGACTTCTGATGGTCAGCTTCGGGCCAAATGCTGACCGGGTCCTGAAAAAGAAGATCTCACAGGGTGCTGAAAACGGTATCACCGACATACGTCTGCTGAATTCAGATGAAGTATATGAAATAGAGCCTCACCTGAGAGGTGGTATCTCTCATGCGCTCTACTCTGAGCAGACATATACAGTCAATCCATGGGATCTGGGAATTGCTGCATTTGAAAATGCACGGGCGAATGGCATAAACTTCTTTTTCAATGAAGAGGTCGGCAGCATTGCGCGGTCCGTTGATGGCTTTACCATCGAAACTGCTTCCTGCACATACCATGCAGAAAGAGTCCTTTGTGCAGCCGGTTTTTCAGGGGACAGGCTCTGGGAAATGGTCTCCAATCCTCAGATCCGGATAGTTCCCATGGCTGCCGACTATCTGGTATTTGATAAATATGCCGGAGGCATGATAAACCACGTCATCTCTGTTGAGCCAGAGGAAAAAGGCGAGGGGCTTACACTGGTCCCAACTGCCGACGGAAACATCCTGGCTGGCCCTACCCGCAGAGATCTGCCCGGTTGGCAGGATAGATCAGATGTACATGCAGCCGACAACATATCTGGCAGCAGGCATGATCATTTTGCTCACGAACCTGAAGGAGCAACCGCCTCTTCAGGTATTAAGGAACTCCTCGATAAATGCTCCTGGCTCGTTCCGGATCTTCCTCAGGATATGGTCATCCGGAATTTCGGAGCTGCCAGGCCCAATCCATATCAGCTGGATGCTGAAGGGAACCTGACCGGAAAGAGTCTGAGTGATTTTGTGATATTGGAAGATGATGGTTTCTTTGATCTCATTGGTGTGAAGACCCCTGGTATCACATGTGCTGATGAGCTGGGGAAATACATGGCAGAACGTATAGTCAGCTCATTCGAAAAACGCCCTGCATACAATGCTGCTTTCAACCCGAACCGAAAAGGTATTATAAAAGTATCCCACCTGGCGGAACAGGAATTTGCCGCTCTCCCTTCTGAGTATCATAAGATCATCTGCCGTTGCGAGAAAATCAGTCTGGGAGAGATACTCGAGGCTATCAGACGCGGTGCCGCAACCATTGACGGTATCAAACGCAGGACAGGCGCAGGCATGGGCCGCTGTCAGGGCGGATACTGCATGGAAAAGATACTGAAGATATTGAGCGAACAGACAGGCACAGATATTAATAAGGTCACCAAGGACGGAGCAGGATCAGAGATACTTATGTAACTGATACTGCATACATGGAAACACAACTCAAAAGTCTATCGGATAACAGTCAGATGAGTACACATAAAGCCAGACTATGAGACATTTTGAGATACTGATCGTTGGAGGCGGAGCTGCCGGAATGGCCGCCGCCCTCGCAGCAGAAGAAAAAGGATACCGCCATATTCTCATCGCTGAGAGAAATCATTATCTCGGCGGTATTCTCATGCAGTGTGTTCACAATGGATTCGGTCTGGGATACTTCAGGGAAGACCTGACCGGCATCCAGTATGCCGGGAGGTTCTGTGAAATGATAGCGGATAGTCAGAAAGCCTCCGACCATATAGAAGTAATGTGTGACACCATTGTGCTGAAACTGTTCCCTGACAGGAAAGCTTTTTTATCCGGAAAACGTGGAACAGAGATAATCACCTTTGACAGATGTATCATGGCCACCGGCTGCAGGGAACGCACGATATACTCTCAGGGAGTCAGCGGAACCCGTCCCTCAGGCATAATGACCTGCGGGACTGCACAGAAACTGATCAATATGGATCATCTGAATATAGGCGATGATATCATTATTCTGGGAACCGGTGATGTCGGTCAGATCATGGCACGCCAGCTCATCCAGGCAGGAAAGAATGTCATCACCATGGTGGAAAAAGCCACCGTTCTCGGAGGTCTGAAACGCAATCAGGAAAACTGCATCCGGGCTTACTCTGTTCCGGTCATGCTGAACTCTGAGATCACTGAGATCTTCGGTCAGGGGCGTATAGAAGGAGTACGGGTGCTGCATCATGACACTGGGCTCGAAGAATACATTCCGTGCTCGATGCTCCTTACAGCAATCGGTATGATCCCTGAAAAAGAACTGGCAGGAGAATCCTTTTTACAGACTCCCCTGCCTGAATGGTAATACTTTACCGGGAACTGTGACTACGTCCATGATATAGTTGACAGTGTCACGGCTGATGCATTTAAACTGATAGACTCTTTCTGAGTATACGAAAATCTGTATATCCATCAGTTTACATCAATGCATTTCCGGTCTGGCCTTCAGCCTTTTTCTGCAATTTCTACTCTTCGCCGAATATCTTTCCAAACGTTGAAGCGATCTGCTTTCTTCTGCAGTTCTCGCACAGTGTATCTACTTCGCCGCCTGACTTTTGGGCTGCATACGCGATCTCTTCTTCAGTTCCGATCACTTCTCCGCATGAGCTGCAGCGGACCAGATGGAACGTCTTGCCCCAGATGATCCTCTCAGACGCGGTCTGTCTGATATCAATAGCTCCTGTAGGACATACATACGCGCAGCTTCCGCATCCGATACATGCACTGCTTGGCTCATGATAAGGTGTGGCTATCTCTTTTTCCACTCCTCTGTTCACAGTAGAGATAGCTCCGACTGATAGCTCTCCGCATGCCTTGACACACAGACCGCACATGACGCATTTATTATCCGGTTCCGTAACAAATCTGTCTATCTCAGGTGCCCCATATCGCTCACACAGTTCCTTGATCTCAGCACTGGCAGGAGCCTTCTTCTGAAGAAGTCTTAAGATCATACCGCGCTGTTTGCGGACCTTCTCGCTGTTTGTCACAACCTCGATCTCTTTCTCGATCGGATATACGCATGATACAACGATCTTACCGCGGCCTCTTTCGATCACTTCCACTATGCATACTCTGCACGATCCCTGTCCCGGGAAACCGTCATGATGACACAGTGTCGGAATATCTATACCGTTCCGCCTTGCAACCTGGAGGATAAACTCGCCTTTTTCACATTCGCAGATCTTTCCGTCAATAGTGATATTCATTATTCATCCCTCCCTTCAGTTGCAACTGCACCAAACCGGCACGCTTCGCGGCAGCTGCCGCATACGATACATTTATTCTGATCTATGACATGAGGCTCCTTAACGGTGCCTGTGATGGCACCTGCAGGACAGCTTCTGGCACACATTGTGCATCCTCTGCACTTGTCAGGGTCAATCCTGAATCTGGTCAATGCCTTGCATACACCAGCCTCGCATTTATGATGCAGGATATGATCTTCGTACTCGTTTCTGAAGTATTTCAGTGTGGTGAGTACCGGATTCGGAGCAGACTGCCCAAGAGCGCACAGAGAACTTCCCTGCATGGTCTCACCAAGAGTCTCCAGAAGGTCCAGATCTTCGATCTTGCCTCTGCCCTCACAGATATCCGTCAGGATGGCCAACATCTGCTTCAGACCTTCCCTGCATGGAGTACATTTACCGCAGCTTTCGGAGCACAGGAACTGTACATAGTATCTGGCAACCTCCACCATACAGCTACGGTCATCCATTACTATCATGCCGCCCGAACCCATCATGGCACCGTATTCTTTAAGTGTATCAAAATCCACCGGAAGATCCAGCATGCTCTCAGGAATACATCCACCCGAAGGTCCGCCTGTCTGAACAGCCTTGAACGGCCTGTCATTCTGGATGCCTCCTCCGATATCATATATCAGATGTCTCAGTGTGGCTCCCATGGGAACCTCGACAAGACCGGTCCGTTTCACCTTGCCAACCAGGGCAAATACCTTGGTACCTTTGGACCTTTCAGTTCCCACAGAAGCATATGCGGCGCCTCCATGCTGAATGATATAAGGCACATTTGCCAGAGTTTCTACATTATTCAGGACAGTGGGATGGTCCCAGAGGCCCTTCTGAACCGAACGTATATACTTGGCCCTGGGCTCTCCTACTCTGCCTTCAACAGATGCCATCAGAGCTGTTGATTCACCGCATACGAATGCGCCGCCTCCTCTGACTACCTGAAGCTTCAGCTTTCTGTCGGTTCCCAGCACGTGGTCTCCCAGAATGCCTGCCTCTTCAGCGCATCTGATAGCCTCTCTGATATTGTGGACAGCCAGGCTGTACTCATCTCTGATATAAAGGAATCCTTCCTCAGCACCTATTGCCAGAGCGCAGATGGCCAGACCTTCCAGAACACTGTGAGGATCTCCTTCCAGTATGGAACGGTCCATAAATGCTCCCGGGTCTCCTTCGTCTCCGTTTGCTGCTACATACTTCGGAAATACATCATAGGAAGCAGCCGTCCTCCATTTGGTACCTGTGGGAAATCCCGCGCCGCCACGGCCTCTGAGGCCGGAAGCATCCATTTCGTCCAGGATCTCTTCAGGTGTCATATTAATAGCTTTCTTAAGTGCTTCATATCCGCCCGAAGCTATATAATCCTCTACGCTTGCGGGAGAGATCTTTCCTATATTTCTGAGGGCTATCTTCATCTGAGGTGAATAGAACGGATTCTCATCCTGACTCAGTACTCTCTCTCCCGCATCATTCTTATACAGGAGTCTTTCAACTGGTTCTCCGCCTATCAGAGTCTTCTGAATGATCTCCTCTGCGTCAGATGGTTTCACGTGATAGTATGAAATATTATCGGGAACGATCGTTACAAGCGGACCATTCTCACAGAATCCGTTGCATCCTGTCCTTTTAACCACACATTCAACTGTCGCGTCAGCCTGAAGGGCTGCTATTTTCTCTTCCAGTGCTTCCGCGACCAGACGGCTGCCATTGGCCAGGCATCCTGTTCCGCAGCATACTCTTACTGTCTTCATGCTTCAGTGCCCTCCTTTCTGTAGGAGTCCAGTATCTCGGAGAGCTTGTCGACCGCAACCTTGCCATGATAATTCTCATCAACAACCATTACAGGTGCCAACGCGCAGGAGCCCAGACAATTGACCAGTTCCAGTGAGAACAGACCGTCCTCAGTAGTCTCTCCATCTGAGATCCCGAGGATCCTCGTC
This sequence comes from Lachnospiraceae bacterium, assembly GCA_045604025.1. GTDB lineage: Bacteria > Bacillota > Clostridia > Lachnospirales > Lachnospiraceae > RGIG5612. The sequence continues at coordinate 5,605 of JAZUNG010000171.1, forward strand.
ACGCCGTCTCTCAGGCTGGAAGAACCTCTGATGTGGCAGGCAGTGCCGTCACATAGCTTGATAATATGCTTTCCTTTCGGCTTCAGACTCAGTGCCTTGTAGAATGTAGCCATTGAATAAAGCGAAGAAAGCGGACATCCCAGATATTCCGCTAATCTCTCCATTCCCTCACGGGGTATATAGTTGTATTTTTTCTGCATGTCCTGCATGATGGCAAGACAGTATCTCTGTTCCTGTGGATAAGACTGCAGAATGTCCAGAATTTCCTGATCATTAACCTGCAACTTCTCTCACTCCTTTCTCATCCTCCTGCAACAACAGGAAACAGCAGAACGGTATCACTGTCCTTCAGTTCTGTTTCCATGCCTGACAGAAATTCCGCTCTGCGTCCATTTACGAGTACAATGATCTCATCTCCGAAGTCAGTTTCGTCCGGAGAAAAGTATAACTTCCTGAACCTGGCTCCATATCTGTCACTCAGTATCAGACCCAGTTCCTTCAGATCACTGCAGGGCTCCATGGTGATTTCCTTGCACCCTGCATAGTCTTTATCTCTTATGTAAGCGAAAAACTTAACCTTCATCTTACCCACATTATAATATACAGACGGGGAACTGTATATACAGTTCCCCGTCATCAGAACATATCAGATCAGGCAAGACTCAGTTCATTCAGTTTATCGGCTGTAGGAACACCTTCGCTGTCCCATCCACGGGCTGCATAGTACTCCTTCAGCATAGTCTGAAGTTCATTTACCTTACCTTCTGCCGGTCCTTCAGGAAGAGCCTCTCTTAAGAGTCTCGGAGGAAGTGTATCTTTCTCAACGCCTGCGGCGATGTTGAACTGCTTCTCCAGATTCCATACTCTCTCGCCCTTCAGCAGGATCTCGGCATCGCTCTCATCAGAGCCAACTGCCTCACGGTACATGCCGGCGATCTCGGGAAGTCCGATACCGAATGTCGTGAACAGGCAGATACCTGTTGAATCGCACAGTGCGGTCAGATCCTGGAACAGCTTCAGTGTAGCGGGCTTATCTTCAGTTACCAGCGGATCCAGCTTCATCGGGATACCCAGAACCTCAGGGGAGATCATATATCCACGAACGTGGCAGCCGCCTCTGTTGGATGTTGCGTACTCAAGGCCGATACCCTGGATAGCACGTCCATCATATGCGGGCATTTCCTGTTTCTTAACAGACATGGACAGTTCGGGATGTCCGTACTTTTCTGCCATTCTGTATGAACCCAGTCCCATTATCTTGCCGAAGCCTTCGCACTTGCATGTCATCTCGCAGGCCTTAACCATAGCCTCAGCATCGCCGAATCTCAGCGGGAATCCGATATCTTCTTCAGGAAGATATCCCTTCTCATAGAGCTCCATAGCGCACGCGATGGTAACACCCATGGTAATAGGGTCAATACCATACTGGTTGCACAGGAAGTTTGCCTTGCAGACAGCACCCAGATCGTCTATGCCGCAGTCTGCTCCGAATGACCAGCCTGCCTCATACTCAGGTCCTTCACCTTTGGACTTGAATGCGCCTGACTTGATCTCAGCCACACGTCCACATCCGATCGAGCAGCCGAAGCAGCCCTTGTTCTTCAGCAGATGCTTTGCAGCCAGTTCCTCACCGGAGATATTATCTGCGGTCTCAAAAAGTGATCCGGCGCTTCCGTTATTTACAGGAAGTCCGCCCACACCGTTAACTATATTTACCAGGATCATGGTTCCGTATGCGGACAGTCCTGCACCTGTTACGGGATGAGCAGCCAACATCTCTCTTGCCTTAATGCACTCATCAAAGAAAGCGTCAGGTCTTGCCACCTCAACAGAACCAGTACCCTTAACTGCGATGGCTTTCAGCTTCTTGGTACCCATAACAGTACCCATACCGCCACGTCCTGCAGCGCGGTGCTTGTCATTCATGATACCTGCGAACAGGTTGCCATTCTCACCTGCAGCTGAGATACATGCGATACGGAACGCTTCTCCGCATTCTTCATTCAGTATATCGGTTGTTTCAAAAACGTCCTTGCCCCAAAGATGTGAAGCATCACGCAGTTCAACAACATCATCATTAATATAGAGATATACCGGTGTGTCAGAAGCGTTCTCAAAGATAATTCCGTCATATCCGGCATATTTCAGTTCAGGTCCGAAGTGTCCGCCTGAATTGGCAGCTCCGATAGTTCCTGTCAGAGGAGACTTGGCAACCGCATTGTATCTTCCGGAAGATGTTGCTACCGTGCCTGTAAGAGGTCCAGTCATAAGAACCAGTTTGTTTTCAGGACTCAGAGGATCCACCTTGGGATCTACTTCATCGCAGAAATATTTGGTTCCCAGTCCTCTGGCACCAACAAAACCGTCGGCATTCTTCATATTCAGGGGCTCTGTCTTGATAGTTTTTTCTTTCAGATCGATCCTGAGGATCTTTCCAATATATCCTTTACTCATCATTCATCCTCCCCTGCGATCACATCGCGATATTTCTCGCCAACGAGTTTCCTTTTATCGGGCAGTGTATCTGTATCCTCAAATGTAATGGCATGTCCGGGACAATACTTTGCACACTTTGGATCACCGCCACACAGATCGCACTTGAATACTCTTCTGGCTTCGGGATGATAAGTGATATTTCCAAGAGGGCATGCATTCAGACACATCCTGCATCCGATACATCTGTTGTAGTTGATCACTACAGCGCCGTTTTCATCACGGCTGATAGCCTTCATAGGACAAACCGCCAGACATGATGGTTCCTCACACTGAAGGCACATTACAGGTACTGCAACAGCTGCTTCATCGTACTCAAAAACCGTTACATTTGCCATCTTGGGATTGAATTTCCCATAATGACCGAATGAACAGACCAGTTCGCATGTTCTGCAGCCGATGCATTTTTCAGGTTTGATAGAAAGCTGCTTCATAAGCACCTCCTTGATATTGCATTACAATAGCTCCAATACAATTATAATCCTTGCTGAAATTACCATCTTTTATTTATTTATATTGCTTATTGTTTTTTGGAATAAGGCTGACTATAATAAAGCCAGCATTTGGCAGATTTTTCGTGAGTGCTTTTTATTTTAATGTAAAAATACGGCTTTTTTTATTCCTGCAGGGAATAAGGCGCCTCGGAAGCTGAGACACCTTTGATGTAAGTAATATGGATATTCAACAGCTCCGTTTTTTTAATACTGTAGTTCATCTTGAAAACGTTTCAAAAGCTGCAGATCATCTGCACATCTCCCAGTCTGCTCTGTCGAAGCAGATCCAGCGTCTGGAAAACGAGCTGGGTACTCCCCTATTTGACCGTAAAGGCAAAAAAATAGTACTTAATAAGGCAGGAATGCGATTCTACGCATCCAGTGAACAGATACTCCGTGAGATCCAGTCTGTAAAAGATGATCTGGATATGCTCGTATCAAGAAAAAACTCAAGGATCAGGATAGGCAGTGCGGCAATGCCGCAGGAAATGCTGGCCTGCATCGGAAGCTTTGCCGACCTTCATAAAGAAACGATCTTCATACTGAACAACCGGATAGACTTTGAAGATAATACAGATATCAATCAGTATGATGCCCTGATCTGCCCTGAGGAATTCAGATTTGAAAAACTGAATGGTTATCATCTGTGCGACGAGTACTATTACTTTGCGACTGCAAGGGGAAATGAACTAGCATCCGAAAAAGTATTCTCAGCCAATATTCTGAGCGGACATCCACTGGTATTCCTGCATGGAGATGATCTGTCACCCGAATACCCGTACAGGATATGCAGTGCCACAGGTATTGAATCTGCCACTCTCTTTTTTACCGATACCAGAGAAACTCACAGAAGGATGATAGCTTCCGGGATCGCATCCGGATTCGTTCCCAAAACCGAGGCATCCAGTTACGAAGACGATCCGCATATCAAACTGCTGCGCATACTTGACCCCAGATTTACCCGTCCCATGAAGATCTGTTTCTTACGGGAAAACCATCTGTCCGAGCTGGGTCTTCAGTTCAGGAGTCATGTGATCAGCTATTTTGATCTGAAATAGTACAGATCATACAAACATGTTATTTAAGATCCCGTCTATATGAGGATCTTGAGGAGGTATAAAAAGATGAAAAAACGTTTTATTGCACTTCTTCTTGCCGGTGTCATGATCCTGGCTCTTGCAGCCTGCGGCAGCACATCAGGCGGCGGTGCAACTACAGCAGCTCCTGCCCCGGAGGTAACCACAGCAGCTCCTGCTGAGACAGACGCCACAGAGGCTCCTGCAGGCGATACCATCGAGATCGCCTATGGTGACTATGAAGGCATTCAGGCTCTTGCCAAGCAGGCATCGAACTTTGAAGTTGCTGAAGGCACTGTAGCCAAGATCGACGGTATCTTCTCAGAAGGCATCTCGGTGCCATCTATCATGGAGGCTGACGGTACAGGCAGCAAGTTCGGTCTGAACATGTATATCGACGGCGACGCCGAGCTTCCTGAAGACGGAACCGATGTTGAGGTTACCGGAACATTCAAAAAGGGCGACATGTTCATGGAATTCCATGTAAATCCTGAAGACATCATCGTCAAGGATGCACCGGAAGGTTCAGCTGATTCCGAATCCGGTATCGGTCTGGGCATCCTTATCGAAGAAGATGACAGCATGGTCAACACCTACTCTCTGCTGGCAGTTAACCCCGAATCACCCTGGGTTGACGCTGACGGAAACTCTGTTGATGCCGCTACCGTTACGACCAACACTGCAGGCGCTGATGCTCTGATCAACTGGTTCCTGTCAGATGAAGGCATCGAAGCAGCTGCAAACTATGGATTTGACGATTACGGTGAGTATCTGTTCTATATCCTGGCTACCGCTCCTTCATCAGATGCTGAGATCCCTGAGGCAACCGAGGAGACAAAGACTATCAGACTGTCTACCACAACATCAGTTAATGACTCCGGTCTGCTCGGATATCTGCTTCCTCAGTTCGAAGAGAAATACGGATATACAGTTGAGGTTACTTCAGCCGGTACAGGCAAGGCCATCGCCAATGCCAAGATGGGCAATGCCGATCTGCTCCTAGTTCATGCAAAGGCTCAGGAAGAGACCTTCATCGCAGACGGATTCTCAAGAATAGTTGACGGACAGGAATCAGAAAGACTGTCATACATGTACAATTATTTCGTACTGTGCGGTCCCGAAGATGACCCTGCTGACGTTAAGAACGCAGCTGATGTTAAGGCCGCATTCAAGGCTATCGCTGACGGCAAGTTCCTCTTCGTATCACGTGGTGACAAGAGCGGAACTCATACCAAAGAGCTCTCACTGTGGCCTGAAGATCTCGGGATCACAGACGAGGCTGCTACATTTGAGCAGTATGCTGACTGGTATATCTCAGCCAATGCAGGTATGGGCGTATGCCTGTCCATGGCCAATGAGCAGGGTGCATATATCCTCTCTGACAAGGCTACATTCCTGACATTCAAGGCTAATGGCGGTATCCTGGAATAATACATGTTTCAGGCACTGTTAAACGCCATACAACTGATATTCAGCGGAGACCGGATCCTTTATCAGATCATCGGTGTTACGCTTGAGATGACACTGACCAGTTCCCTGCTGGCACTCATCATCGGAGTGCCAATAGGGGCCTGGCTGGGTATGTCTACATTCAGAGGAAGGAAGGTCCTGGTGATCATCGACAGAGCATTTATGGGCCTTCCTCCTGTTGTCTGCGGTCTGTTCTGCTATCTGCTGTTCAGCGGCGTTGGACCCTTAAGAGGGCTGCATCTGCTCTACACCGTCGCCGGTATGGTGATAGCTCAGATCATGCTGCTTCTGCCCATGGCGGTCGGTATGATGGAAACATATGCAAATGGTATCTCTCCGCAGATACGCGACACAGCCTACGGTTTGGGAATGGGCAGAGGCAAGGTGCTGCTCCTGACCATCAACGAGAGCAGATACCATATCATCTCTACATTCCTGTTCCTGTTGGGAAGAGCCATGGCTGAGGTCGGTGCCGTATCCATAGTAGGCGGAGCCATCATGTTCAAGACCAATGTCATGACCACTGCGATCATGAACTATACCAGCATGGGAAACTTTACAACTGCCATGGCGCTGGGCGTGATCCTGCTCATCATAGGGCTGCTGCTCAACATAATAGTGGCTCTGATACAGTGGAGGGCTGAACGTTAATATGATCATTCCTGCACTTAAGAAAACATATAACAGCAAGCTGGTCCTCGATATTCCTGAGATCGAGATCCCCGATGGCGGTATCACCGCTATATGCGGACACAACGGCTCAGGCAAATCCACTCTCGCCAAGATCCTGTCAGGAGTTATAAAGGACGATTCCGGCAAGTCTCATCATACCGGACTGAATGTCGGTTATATGAATCAGACTTCCATGGGATTCCGTATGTCGGTCCGCAGCAATCTCCTGCTCAATTCAGATAGAAAGCTGTCCAGAAGTGCCAACCTGGAACGCGCTGACAGACTTCTGGAAATGATAGGTCTGACAGACATCTCATCCAAAAACGCATCCAGACTCTCAGGAGGCCAGACCCAGAGGATGTCTCTGGCCAGAACCCTCATGAAGGACTATGAGCTGCTGATACTGGATGAACCCACTGCTTCCCTGGACAAGGAAGCATCCATATGTGCCGAAGATATGATCCTGCGCTACAAGGAACGCACGGGCTGCACAGTGATCATCATCACCCACTCTTCCGAGCAGGCCAGAAGGCTCGCTGATATGGTCATTATCCTGGAAGACGGTACTCTCAAAAGAACTTTCATGACTGATTGATTTTAATATTGCTTTGCATTATACTCATGGCAGCACATCTTTGGAAAGGAGCATGTCATGATATATCTGGACAATGCAGCTACATCCGGCGTAAAACCCGAGTCTGTCTATGCTGCCAGTGACCATGCTCTCAGATACTGCTCAGGCAATCCCGGAAGGTCGGGCCACAATGCATCTCTGGCAGCAGGGAAGATCGTAGACGATGCCAGGATAACTCTGGCGGGCTTTTTCGGGGCTTCTGATGCGTCAGAAGTATCTTTTACCACAAACTGTACTCAGGCCCTCAATATGGCAATATACGGCGTTGTACGGCCCGGTTCCCACATCATCACCAGCTCATTTGAACACAACTCAGTCTCAAGGCCTGTTGAGCATCTGAAAAGTCTGGGCTGTACGGTGACCGTGGTCAGCACGGATATCAACGGCGGAGTTTCCCCTGACGATATCAGGAGAGCTTTACGCAATGATACTTCTCTGGTAGTCATATCTCATGTTTCCAATGTAACCGGAACTGTTAATGATATAGCAGCTGTTGGTGATATCTGCGCTGAAGCAGGTGTTCCTCTTCTTGTTGACGCTGCACAGAGTGCGGGGATGAGACCCATAGATGTGGAAAAAATGCATATTGACATGCTGGCATTTCCGGGACATAAAGGGCTCCTCGGACCTCAGGGAACAGGCGGGCTCTATATACGCAAGGATCTCGATGTGGCTCCATTTACCAGAGGAGGCACCGGAAGCTTTTCCGAAATGCTGGATCAGCCTGAACAAAGGCCCGACAGATATGAAAGCGGAACCCTGAATGTACCCGGTATCGCAGGTCTTGCGGCAGGAGTAACATTTATCAAAGATACAGGTATTGAAGTGATCGCATGCAGAGAGCAGGAACTCAGAAAGGCCCTGATCTCCGGTCTCAGTGAGATCAGTGGCATCACACTCTTTTCTCCGGATATCTCCTGTGAGGGAGGATGCGTAGTCTCATTTACCATAGACGGACTAGACCCATCTGATATCGCCATGATGTTGAACCTTTCATTCGGTATAGGAGTTCGCGCAGGTCTGCACTGTGCGCCATATACGCATACTGCTCTTGGAACCATATCCTCAGGCGGTACCGTCAGGGTAAGTCCCGGATTCTTTACAGCAGATGAGGAGATCGATCAGTTCCTTGATGCCGTAAGAGACATATCAGCACTTTAACGCAAAAGAGATAGTATTATGAATGAAAGATATTCCAGACAGATCCGGTACAGACATATAGGACAGGCAGGTCAGGAACGCCTGCTCGCATCTAGGGTAGCTGTGATTGGCATGGGTGCTTTGGGGAGCGTGAGCGCTTCTCTTCTGGCCCGTGCGGGAGTCGGATTTATCAGGATCGTTGACAGAGATCTGGTAGAGCTCAGCAACCTGCAGAGGCAGATATTATATACCGAGCGCGACGCAGCGGAAGATATACCGAAGGTATTTGCTGCCGCCGAACATCTGGCTGAAGGGAACTCCGAGATAGAGATCGATCCTGTATTTGCAGATCTCAATTCATCCAACTGCAAAGAGATCATCGGAGACGTCGATCTGGTCATCGATGCAACCGACAATATAGAAACGCGTTATCTCATTAATGAATTCTGCGTTGAATATCAGGTTCCCTGGATCTATGGAGGCGCGGTTGGATCTGAGGGAATGACTGCAAACTTCATCCCCGGAGGTCCCTGTTTTTCATGCTTTACCGGGCATTCAAACGCAGATGGTTTCGGTTCCGGAAGAACATGCAGCACAGAAGGCGTTCTGAACAGTCTGACCAGCATCATCGCTTCATATCAGGTGACAGAAGCCATCAAGATCCTGACAGGCTCTGATAATGTCCGCCCAGATGTCCTGTTCGCAGCTATCTGGGATAATGACACTGAATACCTGTCATTGGAAAAGGATCCGAACTGCCCTATCTGCGGAAGAAAAGAATACCACTATCTGGGAAAGGCCGCAGGCACTTCGGCTATCAGTATGTGTGGAAAAGACGCATATCAGATAGTTCCTGCGGGGTCCGGTCAGCCAGATATGGAAGCTCTGGAAAAGAGTCTGTCCGAACTTGGAGAAGTCAGGGTGAACCGGTTCTATCTGCAGTTTCATTCAGATGAGGCCAGCTTCAAGCTGTTTGCGGACGGCAGAGCCATCATTGAGCATGTAAATTCTCCCGGCAAGGCCAAATCCGTTTATTCAGAATACATCGGACTATAGATTACAATTCCGTAAATACAGAACAGACCGCAGCAGGCTGCGGTCTGTTTCCTTTGGTTCATAGTGTTGTTTATGCCAGCAGGTCCTCTCCGGGTCCCATCATGGCAATATCTACAGCAGTTGCATCTTCGATATGGAATACCATCATCTTATGACCTGTCTGCTCATTATAGATATTCTTCAGATTGGGCATCAGTTCCAGAGCTGCCTCCGCATACTTCGGGTCAGTCTCAAACACAGCCTTACCTGTATATCTGAGCCAGTGTCCTCCCTCCTTGCATGCTGCGATCTCCAGCTTCGGATTGGCTGTCAGCTGTCTGTACACATCTTTGAAGTCACCGATACCGAACAGCACCTTGTCATCCATCTCGAAATGGAGGCCTAAAGGTCTCAGCTTCGGCTGGTCGCCGTCCACGCTGGCCAGGAAGAATACTCCTGCCTCTGTCAGAAAATCATTTACTTTACTCATTATCATTACCCTCCTCTTCAGGTTTTTCTGTTTTCTTCGTGCTCTTAAACCATGCCAGTACTGCTGCAACGATCAGTATCAGCACAGCACCCATGGAAATGATGTAAGGCAGTACACTCACAGGTGCATCGATCAGCACTTCCTGCGCTGCCTTTGTTGTGTCCGCAGGATCGAAAATGGTTTCCGCCCTGATATATGCTCCGTATCCCGGGACTGCCTGCAGACTGAAAATGGCGTGTTTCGGAGCAGCTATACGAGCACTTCCGCCCAGAGTTATCTCTGTGGATGTATAATCGGGCACAAAATCGATCAGATCGTCGATCACCTCTCCGGTATCAGCAGCCAGAGCTATGCCGCCTTCTGCAACAGAATGTACACTGTACAGTGAATCGTTCAGCGTGATTTCCGCCTCTCCGCATACGATACCATATGTAGGCCCGCCATCAGATGAAACCACCTTTGAGTCAACTGCCGAGTCATTTACGGTCAGCGCCCGCTCGGCTATCAGACCAAATGTCTCGCCCGAACCATTAATATCCAGTATGATCTCAGATCCATCCTCAACAGTTACCAGGCCGCCTATCTGAATGCCGGTAGCACCTATTGAATCCGGAGTCTGGATAGAAACCTTTACAGAACTATCATTTACCAGAGACAGCGCATTTCCAATCTCCGCTCCGACGATAGCACTGAAATTTGCTGCATACTGCTCCTGCGACTCTCCCATTGACATATCTATATTGAGTCTGGAATGATCCAGATTAATGGATCCAATCTCGCCATTCATGGCTATTCCGCCCAGCATGGCCAGAAATCTTTCATATGGTATGAATCTGTCCGGATCTGCATATCCTGTGATATTCATTTCTGCTCCCTGAGCATACAGAGAGCCCAGCAGGAATATGGCATTCTTGGCCGTAGGACCTACAGATACCCTGGAAGGAGAACTGTACAGATCTGCTCTGGAGCCCTCCAGCATACGGATATCTCCGTCAGCATGGATAGCGGTACCATTTGCCCTGATCTCCAGATTGACGCCTTCACCGATCAGAAGCGTGTTGCATGTGATACCATCAGCAAAGAAATCTCCATATGGCTGCAGTATCATGTCAGCTGCAACCTCGATATTTGCATCAGTATAGATGTAGTTTCCGCCTCCTGTGACAGTCAGCAGACCATCTCCGCCTATTATGATGACCGGATGGTTCTCATCATCACCACTTCCAAAATATGCATTAATGGTTACGCCTCCACTGTTGTAATCAGGATCATAATATGAATTCAGGATACTGCATTCGCCCAGGAAGTTAAGATGATATTCCAGCACTTCACTGTGGCGTCTGAACAGGTACAGTCCCACTTCATCTCCCAGTGCATGGTCAAAAGGTACATTTGTAGTATCTAAATGTACATTATCAAAGGTGATTGTCGCACCGTCCGCGTCAAATGTGACCAGCCCGGAGCCTACCATGGTCTCTGAAAGGTCCAGACTCTCACCCGGCTCCACCGCGTATCCGCCAACAGTCAATACCGTTTTGTCTTCATCCTGGTTATTGATGGTCAGTACTGCAGGATCCGACTCAACAGTGTTACCATCCTTATCGGTAATGATACAGCTGAAGAACAGCATCGGAAAATCCTGCTCTACCGACGGAACTACCAGAGTATCTGTTGAAGCTGTAACACCGTCCAGCATAAACAGACTACCTCCGTCACTCATCTGCCATTGATACGACGCCACATTGTCAGGGTCCTCAACTTCCACATGGAATGTGGCTCCGTCAGGATAACTGACATCCGCATCTTCAGGCTGCACTGTGATCACAGGTCCGTCAGCAGCAAATGTTCTGTTGTTAACGATGAAAATGCACGCAACCGCGCAGACAAATAAGAATAAAAATGATAATAGCTTTTTCATATGTACTTCCTCCAAATAATACCAGGATAGATCAGGACTGTCTGTCCTGCTTTCATACACATCAGTTGCATTCTATTCAATTTGTATTTTTATTATACATTCATGTATAATAATTGCAAAAGGTTTTTTCAGAGGATTTTTATGCCGGATATAGTAGTTCACACCAGCATGGGTGAAAAAGTTTATAATAAACTTAACCTGAACCTGAACAGGCAGGTTTTTCAGTATGGTCTGCTGGGGCCAGATCCCCTGCTCTTCGGCATGTCTGTATTCTCCGGATACTCGTCCGTCATGCACAGACAGCATACCGGTGATTTCCTGCTGGAGATGGCCAGAAGATGCAGACTCAGAGATGAGTTTTCATATCTGGCAGGTTTTCTGTGTCACTATGCACTTGACACACTTGCACATCCATATATCATTGAAACCGCCAGACAGAATATAACCAAGCCCGGCCATCTGAAATATATGCATATCGCTATCGAGCAGCGTCTGGATATGCTGGACGGGGGAAACATAAAGATCCCGGAGTTTCCTCCGGAATCTGTCAGAAGCTTATTTAATAAGTCAGTTGAATCTGTATATGGCTGGAAAAACACCTGGAACAATCTGAAACACAACTACTGGGTCATGAAGCCCTTCTATGCGGTCGTTGGCGACAGATATGGCATACTGGACAGGATGCTGGGCTGGATGGGCGGTCCGCCATCTATGTTTTCTTACAAGAGCCATGTATGTGAAGGCATCGATCTCAGTAGTTTCTACCCGCTGTATGACGCGTCCATAGATGATGCGGTCAGATATATCACCTGCGCTGACGCGTTTGTCCGCGGACGTATAGGCGAAGATGAATTCCGCGAGATCATAGGTGATAAGCCATACCTGTGATCATATTCTCTCCCTGATGATCTTCTGAGCTTCGTTGTATTTGTCGGAAACTTTCTTTTTCAGACTGCCTATGACCCTGTCAGACCCGTTCGAGACATGTTCTTTAATATTTTCCTTTACAGTATCGCCGAGAGCACCCATAGTCTCCTGAACTGATCTTCTGTTTTCTACGCTCAACGCAGAATATGCCTTCATGATCGCGCGGATATTCTTCGGTTTGGCCAGGTCTTCCACAGTGGTATATTCATCTACCAGATCATAAACCACCTCTATGAACTGTTTCTTCTGCTCATAGGTCAGACTGTCGATCCATTCAGTGATGTTTTCATTGATATACTTTCCTGAGACACCGAGGTCATCCAGATGTTCAATATATCTCGGACCGACTTCCCATGAGATCATCTGATGCTCTGCTGCTCCGCTACGTTTAGAGCTCTTTATGACCATAAATGGCTCATGGTGCCTCAGAAGGAGACCTATCAGTGAATTCTGAGGGACATATGTATGGATCTTGTCTGCGACAGCGTAAAATCTGTCTCTGCTCATCACCAGCTCATTGAATCCGGGACCGTCGAAATTGTATACATCCATGATACGGCTGCTCACTTTCTTCGGGACAAATGCCGTGCTGTATACAGCCAGATTGCCTCCCTTGGAGTGACCTCCTACGATCAGTTTTCCCTTCAGGCCTTCAGCTGCCCTCTTCAGGTACTCTACTGCTTCCTTCTGTGACGGTACCTCTGCACTGTAGGACAGATCCAGGTTCTCCTTCCAGCCCACAAGAGTATTGTCAGTCCCCCGAAATGCCACAAAATGAAGCTTCGGTCCTATTCGGAATGTGGCAGCACAGAACTGTTTGTATGCTTCGTTATCGATCTCATCAACATATCCGCAGATGGGGATGTCCTGAAATCTTTTTGTCATTGCTACTGTCTGGGCAGTCTCATATAACATCTTCTCGATATAATTCGACGGTTTGAAGTCCTTCAGCATGTACTCGCAGATATTTCTTATGGTCACTGTTGTATAATTCATATCATCAGTGACCAGTCCGTCCATCTCCAGATAGACTATCTGACTTAATATGATGGCATCGATCTCATTAAATGGTGATACATCGAACGAGAGGTCTCCGCGCCATTTGAGGTATTCAAGATAATTGCTCATTTCTGCTCCGTTTTTCTTCCCTTTTCAGGAAGGTCAATATGAAAGTACTCTTTCAGAATACTCCTCAGTTCTTCTTCATCTTCAATTCTTTTTTCCGTTCTGCCCTGTGCGGTCCTGGCCCTGAAAATATCTTTATTGATCATATAGATATCGCCCTCAGGGTTGCGGAAATTGACAAACATATCCTTATAGAAAATACCATGCGGATCATTTGCATGAGCAAAATTCGGATATACAAACTCCACGGGATATGCTTCGTAGTCCCTGAACATCTGGATCTCCTTGCAGGCCACTTCGGTGATATCACCAGAACAGGTTTCTGCGCCTGTATCAGATATCCATCTGCCGATCCCACCATCCTTGCAGATCTGCTCATAAATAACAAACTGTCCTGCTCCGGCAGTCTCTTCTCTGGCAGGATCCACTATTTTGCAGAGTGTCAGTTCCTTTCCTATGGTCCGGATGAAATAATCACCCTTCACCCTCCCGCTTAAGGGTATGGCAAACCCTGCCATGGAATGACCATAGCCAACCTCCGCGAAATACTTCTCGCCATCTATGATACATACCGTTGACCTGTGACTGAGAGGAGGAAGAAACGGAACGTTTTCCTTTACGAATACTGCTACTGAATATGCTTCAAATCCAAGCGCCTGAAGGAATGCCGCAAACAACCCGTTCAGCTCAAAGCAGTATCCTCCCCTGTTTTCCTCGATAACCTTGTGGTACAGATCTTTCACACCCAGACTGGGTGTTTTTCTCTCATAGCAGACTGTCAGATTCTCAAACGGTATATGCGTGATAAATGCTTCGATCAGCGTATCGAGCGTCTCTACATCCGTTCTGACCTTGAGATCTTTCAGTCCTATCTTTTCCAGGATCTTTCCGGTATCCGGAACCGGTTCATATAACTCTTCAAACATTTTCCTGCTCCTTCTTCCAGAGACCATCCTGCCCATCTTTAACGTAGCCCTGCTCCTGCATGGCTTTTTCAGTGATCATATGCTTTGCCAGATCGCAGACAAACTGACATCTGGTCAGAACTTCTATATCTCCGCCGGCAGCTTCCTCAGCTACGCTCATATTCCTGTATCTGGCATATATGGCATAGATATCGCTGCCTTCTGCCATCTCTTTTCTGACTGTTCTTATCATCTCAGGCTGCACCTGAATATATAGGCTGTCTGTCTGCATGATCATCTCCGCATTACTCTGCATATTCCAACAGTTAATATGTTTATTATATTCTGTGCGATCGTGAAACGAAAGCAGATTTTTACCCGGAATTCTGCTATACTTACTGTAAACGGTACATCCTGCAAAACATAAGGAGACATCATGGCAAAGAGTTCCAATCAGAAACTGAAGCTGTTGTATCTGGCACAGATCTTTATGACCGAAACAGACGATGATCATTCACTTACCATCAGGGACATCATCGCCAAACTGGGTCAGTATGATATTAGTGCTGACCGTAAGACATTGTACCAGGATTTCGAAGAACTCCGACTGTTCGGGATGGATATCATTGGTGAGCAGGATGGGAAAAACTACAGCTATCATATCGGATCGCGTGAATTCGAGCTGCCCGAGCTCAAGCTTCTGGTAGATTCCGTACAGTCTGCCAAGTTCATCACCGAGCGCAAATCCAGAGAACTGATCCGTAAACTGGAGAATCTTGCCAGCAGATATGAAGCCAGCCAGCTGACCAGGCAGGTCATAATATCAGGCCGCGTGAAGACCATGAATGAGAGTATTTACTATAACGTGGACAAGATCCACACAGCTATCGGATTGAATGTCCGCATCCGCTTCCAGTATACCCAGTGG
>JAZUNG010000172.1:0-24163 GCA_045604025.1 Lachnospiraceae bacterium
TGCCTGCTTCTTTGTGCCAACAAAGAGCACCTTGCCGCCGTTGGCAACGATGCCGGCCATAGCGTTATATGCATCTTCGATCATGCCTACGGTCTTCTGAAGATCGATGATGTAGATACCGTTTCTTTCGGTATAGATATAGGGTTTCATTTTGGGGTTCCAGCGTCTGGTCTGATGTCCGAAGTGAACACCTGCTTCAAGCAGCTGCTTCATAGAAATTACGCTCATTTAATTTTCCTCCTAAGGTTTTTTCTTCCGTATATCTTTCTCTCTCGGGATCCCTCAAGCGTACTTGGGCACCACCCTCAAAATGGATATACGTGTTTTTTAGCGTCGCGAGATATTATACGTCATAGGGCGTATATATGCAAGCATTTTTTAAGCTTTTCTTCTGCCTTTTCTGTATGCACAGATACCTGCAAACAATGCAATGGAAACTATACTCAGGGCTATCGCAGATCCCAGATAAGGAGAATGATATCTGAACTCTATCCTGTGATCTCCGGGCAGCAGTTCCACAACAATAAACGCACCGTCAAAAGATGTATACTCTGTAGGGAGCCCGTCCACATAAACATCCCATCCTTTATAGTAAGGAATAGATGTCATCATGACCTCTGAATCACCGGCATGGATGGTTCCCGAAACATATGTATCAGAGAAGCTGTCGATTTCCCAGACATTTTCAGAAAGATTGTTATAGAACCTCT
The DNA here is from genome assembly GCA_045604025.1 of Lachnospiraceae bacterium. GTDB lineage: Bacteria > Bacillota > Clostridia > Lachnospirales > Lachnospiraceae > RGIG5612. Next base: position 711 of record JAZUNG010000172.1, read on the forward strand.
CCAACTTGTCATAAGACATAACAGCTGACAGGACCTTTATGGATTTCTGATCATCATCGGTTGAGACCACAGTAACCCTGTCACCTTTTTCAACATCTCCTATATCAACTATCTGCTGATTCTCGAGTCCGGTGAATTCCTTGTCCAGTACTTCTGTCATGCCGCGTTTTATTGTCACCTGGGCAGATTCCAGTTTGTCATTAATATATATAAATCCTCTTCCATTCTCGGCAATATCGATCCTGACCTCTTCTCCGCTGTCCGTGCTGTTGGAACTGAACAGGTTATTTACCCTGGCGGCAGCCTGTGCAAAGCTGTTCTGTACTGAGAACGGATTGGCCAACGTAGTATTTACATTGCGCAGGACATTATTTCTGGCCATATATCCGAGCGGAAGAACATATCTGTTTTCATAGATATACATGTCTTCTGTCTGACCTTTAAGAGTCATCAACTGGTCCTCGATCTCCTCAGGAGACAATTCATACCTGACATCCAGGATAGCTGTGATCAGCGGGGTATGGCCATAATAAGAAAATGAATTAGTTGAAGACTGCATCCCAAACTGATCATAGAAGTCAGAGATGCCCTTCAGCGTTGTAGATGAGAATTCTGATGCCGAACGGTAATTCAGCCATGCGCCGTCATTCTTGGTCCTTCTTCTGACTTTCTCCACACGATAGAAGCTTCCGTCATCAACTTCATCGAGCAATGTCAGTATACTTTCATTATCCTTCATGTAATTGGTCCTGCTGGTCGTGGAATACCCGGTAGCATCTGTATTGATCGCAGCTTCGGATATGACCACGGCAAACAGACCGATGATCAGTATGATCTCAGCTACTCTTCCGCTCTTTTTCAGGCAGATCCAGATGAAATACAACGCCAGGAACAATCCGCTGATCGCAGTCATGATCAGAGTATATTCCTTGGAATCGAAAAGGACCTGCAGAGCAAATACAGCGATCTCGCCGGCTGCAAAACATGATGCCAGCTCAACGAACCTGTAGTTTTCAGCGTCCACCATAACCTCGCAGGCTATCACAAGCACCAGAAAGATATAGATAAATGACTGTCTGCTGGACAGGCTGTTAGGGAAATGGAACCCGTGCCAGATATACGTCGGGATATTCATGGAAAAGCTGATCAGGAATATTGCCAGAAGAACTACCTTGCCAATCTTTTCCCTGGCCGCGATCTTTTTGGAGAGCAGATAAAGAGGTACCAGCATGAACAGCGCTATCGTGCAGTAAATGTTCGGTATGTAACCGCTCAGTACTGTAGGCTCAACATTCATGGTACCGTGGGATATCATCTCCAGCAGATTGAAATATACTCTCAGGGTTTTGGGGAAAGAGAAATTACCCGAAGCCGTTGCAGACAGATTGACCAGTGCAGGGATGACCGTGGCTGAAGCCATCAGACCTGCCAGTACGGAAAACAGCGCAAACCTACCGGTACTGCCCAGAAACTTCCTGAATGTCATTTTTTCTGATTCGCATATGACCAGATAAATGAAATACAGTACCAGGAAGATACATATCATTATGGCAATATAGTAATTCGACAGGATCGCTATAAACAGAGAGATGGTATACATTACCACCTTCTTCTCCTTCACCAGTCTTTCAAGTCCCAGTACTATCAGAGGAAGCAGCAGGAGATCGTCCAACCACATCAGATTCCAGCTAAATGCAGCCATATATGATGACATGGCATAGAATATACCAAATGCAGAAAAGATAAAGCTGCGTCTGTTCAGCCTGCTCTGCATATAGATCGTGAACGTTGCTGACATCAGTCCGGCCTTGATTATGATCAGGCTGGCCATGAATTCAGGAATGTTCTTATCAGAAAACAGCCCCACCAGCCAGTAAGCAGGTGTGGCCAGATAGTATGCATATGTTCCGGGGAGATCCGATCCCAGTCCTATATTCCATGTATACAGCAGACTGTCCCCGTTTTTCAGAATGCTCTGAAACTCTTTCAGAAAGGTTGCATACTGGTGATACATATCGCTTCGGAGATACATCTGCTCTCCGAAAGGAAAGATCTCCCTGAAGGCGAACATGATCGCCAGTACAATGGCCGGTGCAAGAAATGCGATAATGACCGGCAGGTTTCTTATGATAAAATTTTTACTGTTGTATATTCTGCTCATCAGTATCTTCTGAATGGTCCTCTTTGGATTTAAAATTGCTATGCTCCAATATGTAGATCGGCCTGTTTTTCGTTTCAATATAAATACTGCTCACATATTCACCCAGTACACCTATAGCCAGCATGATGATACCGCCCATGAACAGGACAACCACCAATGTGGTCACATATCCGGGAACAGTTATGCCGTAAATAAACGTCTGAATAAGCGTGACTATGATATATATAAGTGACAGCAGGAAAACAACTGCTCCGACTATAGTAACCAGCTTCAGAGGGACCAGTGAGAAAGCTGTCAGTCCATCTGTTGCATAGTTAAACAGTTTTCTGAATGTCCATGTTGTCTTTCCTGCGACTCTGGCCTCCTGAACATAATCGAACCATTTAATCTTAAATCCAACCCATGCAAAAAGACCCTTTGAAAACCTTCTGGTCTCAGACAGCTTCAGAACAGCATCAACAAACTGCCTGCTCATACACATGTAGTCTGTAGCACCCTTCTGCAGCTTGGTCTTGGATATCTTGTTATTCAGTGCTGTAAAGCTCCTTGAGAAGAACCCGGTCTTCCTTTTTGCGCCGGCAGCTCCGTATCCTTCCCTGTCAACTGCATGAACCATATCGGGTATCAGCTGGGGAGGATGCTGAAGGTCAGCATCAAGAAGTATGACCAGATCTCCGTCAGAATGCAGCAGTCCTGCATATATCGCAGCTTCTTTACCGAAATTTCTGGAAAAAGACAGATACTTTACTGATGTATCTTCTGCGGCAAGTGATATCATCACATCCAGAGTGCCATCTGAGCTTCCGTCATCAACAAAAATATAACTGAATTCATATTCCGGAAGTCCTCCTGCAACGCCTTTTATGGTTTCATAAAAAAGCGGAAGACTCTCTTCCTCATTAAAGCAGGGAACCAGTATATTTATTTTCTTCTGTCCATCGATCATATTACAGACCTGCCACTCTTATTTCGTCCCAGACCTCATCATTGAATCTGAGCAGTGTCCTGGATGCCAGTTCATTGTAAGCATCATCAAACTGTGCCTTGCGTGCTGCTGAAATGACCCTGTTGTTATTGGCAACAGACTCGCTGATCATATAATCTTCGATACACTGGATCACATACAGACATTCCGGTGTTTCTATGATCTCACTCAGTTCTCCGTCTATCAGAGCGTATGCGACATTTTCAAAAGCTGCCGGCATATCACCCTTCATGATCACCTGATTCATGACCGGTTCCCATCCAAATGCCTCGCACGCAGTCTTGAAACTGGTTCCGGTCTTTATCTCTGTCCTGAGCTGCTCTGCCTTGTTCAGAGATACTCCTGATGGGATCTCCACATAATTGATCTCAATGACCTTTGTATCGGATTCGCTTATCTCGATATTTATGTTCTCCGACAGCTTGTTGAACACCTTGTTATAAAGTGCCTGTTTTCTGTACAGTTCAGTTACTGTACTCTGAGTGATGCCGTATGCGGTCAGATCATAGCTCTGTGCCAGATTCTGGTAGGATTCCTGTGCCCTGCTGGTATAATCAGCTATATCTTCATCCGTCAGGTACAGAGCCATCTCCTCTGACATCATCTGACTGGCTGTGATATGCAGCATCTCTTCTCTGACGCTGTCCTTGATATATCCTTCAAATGTAGTATCACCTATTGCCCGGTCCCAGAACATGCTGTCCTCGTCAGCCTTATAATAATCCTTGACCTCCATAAGCCTGAACACAGCTTCCGGTACGGAACATGACTCATTGTTAATAGTCAGGAGCACTGAGTCTGACATAGGTCTGGCCAGTCTGATCTCCGCGTCAGAGCAAGCTGTCAGTATACATATGATAAGTACTGCTGTTACTGTTGTTACTACACTCTTAACTGTATGTTCTTTTTTATTATGCCTGATGACCATCTTATGATCCTGAAATCCTTAAACTGATATTTACACTTTGTCTATAATACAACATCTTACAAAAAATATCACAAAAAATCGTTGCTTTTATTTTTGTTTTATGATATTTTCTTATAGTGCCTTCCGAAAACCGGAGGTAAATGCTACTGTAGCTCAGTCGGTAGAGCGCGTCATTGGTAATGACGAGGTCACCAGTTCGATTCTGGTCAGTAGCTTTTTTGCTGCTCTAATTTCTCTTTTGTTTCCTTGAAAAACGGCTCTATCTTACGCGGCGCATCACCGAGCTCCGCTTTCTTTTTATCCTCTTCGATCTGCCTGTCTCTCTGCTCTCTGAACTTTTCTCCGATCCCGCATGTTGGATCATCCAGACTGCATGCATTTCTGCATCCCGGACAGAATTTTAAATAAATATCTTTCATAATATCCCCCTCTTTGATCATATTAATCCCTGTATCAGTATGACCAGTATCAATACCGGCAGCGCATACTGGAAATAGTACTTCATCCATCTGGCAAACTTCATGCCACGGCCTGTATTACATTCCTCGAAATACTTATCAGCGCCCCATCCAAACTTCCATACGCAGAATCCTGTAAATACCAGTGCACCTATAGGCAGCAGCAGGTTGCTGACTATAAAGTCTTCCATGTCCAGGATATCCTTACCTCCGAAGAATCTGACACCGCTCCAGAGATTATAGCCCAGAACGCATGGAATACTGGTCACGAACACAATGATGCCATTGATCAGAACCGACTTCCTGCGCTTCCATCCGAACATGTCTATTCCAAATGATATCAGATTCTCAACTACTGCTATTACAGTGGACAGGCTGGCAAATGTCATGAACAGGAAGAACAGAGTTCCCCAGAGCCTTCCTGCAGGCATATGGATAAACACATTGGGAAGCGTCACAAATATCAGTGAAGGACCAGCATCCGGCTGCACACCAAACGAAAAGCATGCAGGGAAGATGATAAATCCTGCCATTATGGCTACAAATGTGTCCATAGCGCAGATAGTTGCGGCTTCTCCCGGAAGCGTGCGGTCTTTGGACATATAGCTGCCGAATATCTCCATCGAAGCGACACCCAGGCTCAGCGTAAAGAATGACTGGTTCATGGCTGCAGTTATGACCTTGCCCAGACCCACATTCTGAACCTTCTCTATGCTCGGTACCAGATAGAATCTGACTCCCTCTCCTGCACCGGGAAGTAACAGACTGTGTAAAGCCAGTGCCAGGATCAGTATCAGCAGTGCTGTCATCATGACCTTGGTGATGCGCTCAATACCCTTCTGAAGACCTCCCAGACACACCAGGAATCCAAGAATGACATTTACAGCCATCCACAGACCCATCTCCAGCGGAGACTCCAGAAGATTTCCAAACACACCTCCGACGTCCGCTGCCGTCATGCCAGAGTTAAATGTTCCGGCCGCGAACTTGAAGAAATAACCGGTCATCCAGCCTGAAACTGTTGTGTAATACATCATCAGGAGCAGGCATCCCAGAATACATATCCAGCCATGGATATGCCATTTGTGGCCAGGTTTTTCCAGTGCCTTATATGCCAGCACTGCGCTTTTCCTGCTGGCTCTTCCCACGGCCAGCTCCATGGTCAGGACAGGCAGTCCCATGATCACAAGAAAGATCAGATACAGCAGGACAAATATGCCTCCTCCGTTTTCACCGGCAACGAAAGGAAATCTCCATACGTTTCCTATTCCGATAGCACAACCGGCACTGACAAGCAGAAAACCTATCCTTGATCTGAATCCTTCTCTCTTCATGATATACTGATCCCCCCATATATGCTTTCTGAACAAAAGATTCTATTTATTTTACCAAAACAGTATGGTTTTTTCGATAATTATTTTATATTTTGGACTGCAAATGATACAATACTTTCATAAATATACTGGAGGTGCACCATGCGGGGAAAATGTCTCATTATATCTGGCGGCGAATTTACCGAACTGAATGAAAACTGCAGAAATGCTGACTTTGTCATCGCCTGCGATAAGGGCTATGATTATTCTCAGAAAATGGGAATAACCCCTGATCTGTTCATAGGTGATTTCGACTCTTTCAGTGGTGAAGTCACAAACAGTACGCAGGTTGTGTCACTTCCATCTGAAAAAGATGATACGGATACCATGTATGCTGTCAGATATGCTCTGGATAATGGCTATGATGAGATCGTCATCACGTGTGCCTTAGGGGGCAGGCTGGATCATGCATATGCCAATATCCAGGCAGGAGCATTTATTGCATCAAAAGGCATTACCGTGATCATCTGCGGCGCCAAGGAGACTGTTTATCTGCTGTCTTCCGGAAGTATCAGCATTCCCTCAGACGGATGCAGATATTTCTCTGTTTTCTCATATACAGAAAAATGCACCGGCGTTTCGATCACCGGTGCAAAATATCCATTATCTGATCATACTCTGGAAAACACTTTTCCTCTTGGAACGAGCAATGAATGGCTGGAGGATACAGTTACTGTTAGTGTAAATGAAGGCACTGTGCTGATCATTTCCGACAGAGAGTGATCCTTAAGGAAGCCATATTTCTCTTCCCATCTCAATCGAGTAAATAATCTTTTCCTTAACATGTTTTCCGATGGCAGCCTCCAGGGCTTCAGCGTATTTGTCCAGCTGTCCTTTGTAAGTATCAATAAATGACTGCTCCAGAGGTCTCCGGTCTGTTTTATAATCAACCAGTACCAGCTCACCGTCTTCTTCAAAGAATGCATCGATGATACCCTGAACCAGTCTCTGCTCACCGTCTTCTTCAAATCCCATTACAAACTGCTGCTCTCTGTGAAGCAGTCCTCTGTCAGACGCATTCTTCATTCTCTTTCCAATGCCTGAATTCAAAAATGCGTTAATTGCCTCAGGTTCAACAGTCTCAGCATATTCGCTGCTGATCATTCCTGAATCTGTCAGTTCAGCAAGCTGTGTCCTGATAAACACCAGATTATCTTCTGTCTGCAAGATAAGCCTGTCATATGGGAAGATCTCAAAGAATCTGTGATAAGCATTTCCTCTTTCAGCTCCACGCAGTCCTGTTTCGTCATCGATATACCTGAAAGGCTTTCTGCTAACCGGTCTGTCATCATCCCCCCGGTCCCATGAATGGTCTTCCAGCTGCGAGGCAGTGATCTTGATTACTTTTCCAGATGCTTCCATGAATGGATAGACCCAGCTGAGTTCTTCAAATACATCGTCTGCAGGATGTTCAGCATGATCTATATAGTTCTCAGAATCAGCAAGAAACTCTTCGCGTTCAAATATCTCTTCAGCACGTTCAGATTCTATATCCAGGGTATCCATAACATCAGCTCTGAACAGCCCGGTATCTGCGCCGCCATCCAGACCATATCTTCCGATCAGAGCAGTTCCAAGAAGCTTCATAAAGCTTCCGCATTCCAGGATATCTCCGGGGTCCAGTGCCGGATCATCATCTGCGTTTCTTCCTGTCAGACGACTGTTCCAGGTAGCCAGTGCCTTATCCAGTCCGTTCAAAACTCCGCTGATGATCAGCTTTTCCTTTGCGCGTGTCATGGCAACATACAGCAGACGCATTTCCTCTGCATACAGATCATATTTTTTCAGAGTTCTGATAGTCTCCATAAGAATTGTTGAATTTACAGTTCTCTCAAGCGGATCTCTGAATTCCAGACCCAAGCCCAGATTGCGGTCCATGATGATGCTGTCTCTCAGGTCCTGATCGTTGAATCCCTTGCCGGCTCTGGCCAGGAAAACAACCGGGAACTCCAGTCCCTTGGACTTGTGTATGGTCATCATGCGGACTGCATCTATCTCCCCTTCAAACACCTGACTCTGACCGAAATCAATATCGGAATCCTTCATCTGATCGATATATCTGATGAAGTTAAATAATCCTCCATATGATCCTCTGCTGCCGGAAACGGCCTTACTGATCAAAAACTCTATATTTGCCCTTCTTCCATCGCCCTGAGGCATGGCAGTCAGGATATTATCAAGGTGACTTACCTTAAGAGTCAGTCTGATCAGATCACCGATCTCAGTATATCCGGATCTTTCCCTCAGGAACGAGATCATATCCATGAATGATGAGACCATGGCCGCTATACGCTCATCCCTGCGGGTATTCTGATCAGATATATAGAACCTGCATGCTTCGTACATACTGAAACGCCGGTCATATCCATAAGCGATCCTGATCAGAGCCAGATCCTGCGCTGACAGACCTCCCACAGGACTGGTGAGAACAGCTGTAAACGGAATATCCGGATATGGATTATCTATCACCCTGAGCAGGTTCATGATCAGCCTGATCTCGAATGAATCAAAAAATCCTTTATTGGAAGCCTTGATCACAGGTATCTTCATGTCATCAAGCATCTGCTCTATCTCTGTATTATCGGATGTTCTGGTCAGTATGGCAATATCGCTATACCGGACAGATCTGAGCTGACCCTCATGCTCTTCATCAGCGATCATACCATGGCTGACCAGTTCATTGATCTTTTCAGCGATCACATAGGCTTCACTGCGTTTTCCGTCCGTTCCACTGCCATTAATAAAGATCAGCTCGGGGATATAGTCATCTGCAGAAACAGGATCCGGATACTTTGCCCCGAGTTCCAGCCCATGACCATCAAGATAATCTATTCCTCCGATCTCAGGGATCATTGCCTGCTCAAAGACACTGTTAGTAACAGCCAGGACTTCCTTTCTGCTCCTGAAATTGTGACTGAGCAATATTCGCATGCCTGATCCATCATCTGTACTGTATCTGTTGTACTTTTCATTGAACAGCTCAGGACATGCCATACGAAATCCATAGATACTTTGCTTGACGTCTCCGACCATGAACACATCCGGTCTGTCAAACCTTTCTGCAGAAAGAGCACCTATGATGAATTCCTGGATCAGATTGGTGTCCTGGTATTCGTCAACTATGATCTCGCTTATCTCGGAAGCTATTCTGTCTGCAGCATCGGTATACAGTGGACGGCCCTCATCATCATAAAAAATGTTTCCGTTTTCGTCATACTGAAGAAGAACCTTCAGCGCCATATGTGACACATCACCAAAATCTGCTATATTGCGATCTTTTTTTGCCTCATAAAACCTTTCAGAGAACTCGATGGTGAGGTCTGCTATAACACCGGCAACATCCGCACAGGCAGCCATATCCATATATGCATCTTCCAGATCTGATGAAAAGAACTTTTCTGCCAGTTTTTTCAGTCTGCTTCTGATATCATCTCTGATATCCTTTGCCAATATCTTCAGATCCGGGTCAACTTCATCCTTCTGAGTAATATTGGGAAGCCTCTTCCATGTTGTCAGGAATTCTCTGATGCTCTCACCCTTAAAATCGAAGGTGGCATCTTCTGCAGATATACTGTCAACCAGTTGCAGGATTTCAATGAAGATATCCTCATATTTATACGGGCCATAATTCATCCGGCATATATCCAGCCCTCTTTCAGCCCTTGACAAAATAGTCTCCAGCTCCATTCTGACCACATTTGCAAATTCCCGGTGCCACAAGGAAGCAGCCCTCAGCAGTTCTTCATTACCGGTTTCAGATACGCCTGCCATATGTGCTGCTGCAATATAAGGAGCAATGCAGCCATGTATCCATCTTTCAGGCTCAGGATGGCTCTGCGCAAATCTGTACAGACTCAGGATCAGTTCCTCTATCTTCGCATCGCTCTTATCCATATAGAAGTCAACAAACTGCAGGAACTCCGGTGACCCTTCAGCATAGTGTTCTTCTATGACTTCCTTCAGTACATCGCCTCTGATGATCGCAGTTTCACTCTCCTCGGCGATCCTGAATCCGGGATCTATATCAACATCCTGGAAATGGTCTCTTACTATCTCCATGCATAAAGCGTCAATTGTATATATTCGCGCTGAGGCAACTTCATGCAGCTGCTTCTTCAGATGGTCATTTTCCGGATCATCCGCAATGGCTTTGCGAATGGCCTTGTATATCTTTTCTTTCATCTGGGCGGCTGCGGCACGTGTAAATGTCATGATCAGCAGCGATGACAGGCTAGCTGGGGATTCTTTATCTGTGATCTTCTGAATGACACGTTCAACCAGAACAGCAGTCTTTCCTGACCCGGCTGCTGCTGAAACCAGTATATTGTTATCTTTGCTGTATATCGCAGATTCCTGAGCGGGAGTCCAGTTAATCTCTGCCATAGATCACATCCTCCATCTCAGATTTCTCCATATCAACCTCTCTCCAGTCCGTGCCAAATGAACCTGCATCAAACCTACAGATATCCTTGTAGTCACAGAAACTGCATCCATTACTCTTCTGATCACCCTTTATGGGAGCGATATCGATCCTGCCTGCTCTTATCTGATCACCGGCCTCCACTATCCTCATTTCAGCAAATGATATCAGGCTGTCAAACTCATGAGCATTTGCGATCAGACTGCGCGAATCCAGACCGTTCTTCGCAAGAGCGACCTGTACAATTGAACTCTTCGTCTTTCCGTCCTGACCGAGAGTTGTATCTACTGCATGTATTACTCTGTCATCATACAGTGTGACTCCGCTCATCCGGTTTCTGGTATCATTATCATCCTGTTCTCTGACATATTTATCACTGATCAGATAATAATAAATACCACCCGGTCTGACATTTCTGTCAGGGTGACGTTCCTTAACTGCATTAACAGCGCTGTTCATATAGGCAGCCAGCTGCAGCTGAACTCCGGTATAGATATCCTTGATACTGAACTTCTTATTGCCTGACTTGTAGTCGATGATCTTGACAAAAATATCGCCTCCGTCATATATATCGATCCTGTCGATCTTTCCGCGGAATCTGACATCTTCGGAAATGGCCTCATCAAAAACAAACTCAGAGCTGTCAGGCTCAAACAGACCGCATCTGACGTGATCTCTCAGGATATCCGTAGTACGCTCACTGATCTGCATGATCCTTCCGGTAAGATATTCGTTGCGTGCACTGCTTGACAGCACATCACTTCCTATAGCATCCACCGCATCCTTAACACAGCTGGCGATAATGCGATGACTGTCTTCATCGTTTACATTTCTGAACGACAAACCTTCTTCATTAAGCTGCCTGGCATACCTGTCCAGTGCATCATGGTATATAGTACCCAGATCTGCTGCTTCAACCTTGTATTCACGGCGCTTTTCCAGATGCATGCCATAATTCAGAAAATGCCTGTATGGACACGAATAGAAGCTTTCATATCTGCTGACACTTCCCTTCAGAACATCTCCATAAAGATCAAGTGCGACACGCTCATCAAGAGGCGTCTGAACATTACTGAACAGAGCTCCTGAAACCATCTTTCTGAGCAGCGCAGGGTCATTTTCTGCAAAGAAATCCATGACCTGATCGCTCACGAACCTTCCGCTGTGAGCCAGTTCTCTCAGTCTGTCTGCCATGAGCCTTTCTGCTTCACTCTTCCATATGGAACCTTTGTCTGCTTTCTGAATATCCAGTTTTCTGCCCGGGATCAGTTCGTCCAGATCCTCAAGCACACTGGATGGGCCTGTCTGCTCGCCGGAGGCAGAAGCCGCAGAGTACGTCAGATACAGGCATTCTTCAGGCCTGTTAAATGCGAGATACAGATAATATCTCTGAATATATATATTTTCCTGAACGGAAGGAGCTATCTCATAATCTTTCCGGAGGAACGTTCTTTCCTTCTGGGTAAACAGTACAGATCCGCCTGATGCTGAAGGTATTTTCCCCTCGTTCAGTCCCAGGAAGAACAGATATCTGACACCTCCTATCCTGGTCCTGGTCAGATCTCCACATGTCATGGCATCCAGCGAAGGAGGAATGATACCCACTTTGATCTCACCTGCCCCGCTTTCGAGGAGTTCTCTGAACTCTCTGGCTGAAACAGGTGTATCTTCCATCAGCCTGGAGATCTTTTCGATCAGCAGAATGATCTGATCATATATCTGCTCGTACTGTTTGCTTAATGGCAGATCACCTCTGGCTGCAAAGACTTCAGCCATGTGGCTGATCTTCTCTTTGGCATGCAGAGCTTCAAAAAGCTTTTTCAGATAGGTACAGTAAAGCGATGTCTTGTGTTCACCGGAGGAAGTGCGTCCATAGAACTTACACAGTTCTGTGATCGCCCTTGCCCGGATATCGTTGATCTGATCCAGATCCCAGTAATACTCACCGCTTCTGACTTCCCTGTTTGCTGTAAATGTACTTTCCCATTTTGCTCTGCCTCTGATATTGAATTCCAGAGCATAGTTTTCCAGAAGGGAGCATTCATCAGGAGTAATACCCGTAAATCCTGTTTTCAGATAATCAAACACAGGCTCATACATCATGCCTTTTACAGAGACTTCCAATGCGGACTGCACCAACCTGATCAGAAGATTGCCGGAAAATTCTTCCTTGTGGTCAATAAATGTCACTATCCCTGCTTCAGAAAATACATTTTTAAAATATGGATAGAAGCCTTCCATATCGGAAGTGAGCACCGCGATATCTCTGAATCTGGCTTTTCCTTCTCTTACCAGCTTCAGTATCTGGCCAGCCGCAAATCTGACCTCACCTTCAGGATTTTCCAGACACTGTATGCACAGATGGGCTTCCTGTTCAGATGCAGAACTGTGATCCTGATCAGTACAGATGTGCTCAAAAGAACTTCCTTCCTCTTCTGCTATAGATTGCAGTCTGCAGAATGTCTGATCAGGCAGCGCAAAAAGATCGAATTCCTTAGGATCTGGCTTCAGTTCCTGCCCGGGAACGACCACGGTGCATGAAACATCTGCTGCTATATGAAGCATTTTCCGTATGATCCTGTACTGTATGGGAGTAAAACCGGTAAAGCCATCGAGATAAACGTGGCTTCCGGTCATGAAATCAGACTTTGTCAGGTTCTTTTCGAATACATCCAGGACATCATCTGCTGTGCTGTATTTTTCAATGATCGCTTCATTGAATCTGCGGAATATCAGCCTGATATCTGCAAGTTTTCTGGCCAGAAATGTACCTTCAGCGCTTTCCTGCATAAGGAACAGCATGTTGTCATCCACCCGATACTGTCTGAATTCCGTGATCAGGGATTTCAGTTCTTCGATAAAACCGGATTGATGAGTTTTGGACCTGTAAACTGTCAGGTCATCGGAGATATCATTAAGAATAGTCCTGAGGATCAGTGTCATGCCTACATCATCAAGAACCTCGGTGATATCCATGCCCAGTTTGGCCAGAACAACATGTGACAGCCTTTCGAAACTGACCACATCAATATTCATGCATGCATGGGAAGGATGCAGAAAAGCAACTCTTTTCTGTGTCTGCAGCGTGAACTGCTCGGGGACTATGATTATGAACTTTTCATTTTTGCAGGATGTAGCACGTTCAGTCATCTCCTGAACAGCCATATGGGATATGTCTGTCCGCACATCACCCGTAAATATTCTCAGCATGATCTATACCAAATCAACAATATATTATGGAGCAACGTCCTTTACCGGTTTTCTGACCAGAGCATTCGTGATCGACTCCAGCTGCAGCAGATCAGTATCATACTGGTAAACATATCCATCCGTGTCCTCATATCGGATAAATATCCCTGTATCAGACACTCTTGCCTTGTCAGTGATCTCACACTGCCAGATGCAGATCCGTGATCCATCCTGAAAGTTTATTATGAGCGGGCTGCCGGCAGGTGCTTCCTTCTGTGGCTTACCCATTCCTATAGTCAGGATCAGATTGTATATTCTGCTGCAGCTGTCAGGTGTGATCATATATTCTTCAGCGCCATCTGAAACCACAGCCCCGGAATGACTTCTCATATACAGCATACTGTTATTGTATCTGTCCTTGAATTCCTGATAACCACGGATCAATATACCTCCATTGATGATCGGAAGAAGACAGAATATGAAGACGGCTGCAACTATAACTATCAGTGCTGCCAAGAGGATATCTCTTTTTGTTTTTCTTTTCTTTTTACTGCTCTTTTCTGTATCAGCCATATGACCATCTGTTAAATGAACTGCATTGTCTTAAGTACAAATACAAATATAGCTATCGTAAAACATGAAAGAAGCGTGGTAACAGCAACCGTACTGGATGTAATGGTTCCGTCATGACCATACTGCTTGGCCATGATAAAGCTGACAGGGGTTGTTGGAGCTGCAAAGCAAACCAGGATAGATACCAGCTGTTCTCCTCTGAATCCCATGAGTACAGCAAGAACCACAAAGATCACCGGACTGATGATCAGTTTAATGGCTGATGCCATACCCGACTTGCCGATATTTCCGAATGCCTTTCTGAATTCGAAGTCCGCACCTATGCATATAAGAGCAAATGGTGTTCCTATCCTGCCCACATAATTCAGCGCGGTATTGATGACCTGCGGGAATTTGATACCAGCCAGTGATACCAGAAATCCTGCTATGATGGCAATGATGATAGGATTCTTTGCAATACCGAGCAGCGTACTCTTCATACGTCCCTTGCCTGCATTCAGCTCTCTGTTCGGAGATTCTGTCTGCAGAAGCAATACCGCATAGATATTATACAGCGGTACTGTAGCGAGCATCATCATACCAGCCATGGAAGTATTGCCGCTGATCGATTCGACCAGAGCCATACCGTTTACCGCCAGTGAACATCTGTAAGCCGCCTGAACAAACTCAGCTCCCTGTGAGCGGTTCTTAAAAACTGCTCTGCTGATGCCCCAAAGTCCCCAGAATACCACACAGGTACCCAGCGCGCAGAACAGAAGGAATTTCAGATTGAATGTCTCTCTGAAGTCAGAAGTAGCCATATCAAGGAACAGCATGGCGGGTATGGTAACCTTGAAGTTGAAATTATTAGCTGTCTTGATAAATGTCTGGTCTATAACCTTCAGCCTGCGGATCAGGTATCCTACACCCATGACTATAAACAGCGGTATGGTTGCATTGAGTGAAAATAGAATATTAGCTAACATAGATCCAATCCCAAATAAATAAAACTAAACTTTCTTGTGCTTCGGAATATGAAGATTCAGGAATACTATTGCAAATACGCAGAGTATGATCCCGACTATCTTGATGGCATCATGAGGCTCTTTGAAAATGATCATACCTACCAGAGAACCTGTAACCAGTTCTATAGTGACCATTATAGCAGCTCTGCCACCTTCTATAAACTGCAGTCCGTATGTATACAGCGCATATGGGGCTACTGTGGATACAACAGCAATTCCTACAGCCCACAATATGATAACAGGGTCTGCTGCTATCCGCGCAGGTATCCCTTCTGCAATACCAAATGGCAGCATAGCTATCCCCGCAAATATCACCGCCCATACCGAGCATGTTTCGCTGGAATACTTTTTCAGGGGGAATCTGCTGAATATGGTATATGTCGCCCAGAACAGCCCAGATCCCAGCCCTGTGAGCAGGATGTTGATACCTATGGCATGTGCTCCGCCCAAAATGCCTGAAACCATCAGACATCCAGCAAAAACCAAAACCAGTGCTATGATCTTCTTTGGGGTCAGCTTCTCCCTGAAGAATATCGCTGACAGAATGATCGTAAATATAGGCGATGTATACAGCAGAACGACACCTATAGATGCTTCACTGTTAACAATTGTATACGAATAGAATATATTAAACAATGCTACACTGACAACACCTGTCAGTATAAACATCCAGATATCTTTCAGTTCTATCTTCAGCTTCGATGGTGACTTGATCAGCATAAAGATCATATATATGACAGCAGCAAAAAACATACGTACCGAAACGATACCTATGGATGAAATGCCGCTGTCAGTAAGACCTTTCATGAAGATGGATATGCATCCCCATAGAATACCGGCAAGCAATATACATATAACAGGCTTTGCCTTATTCATTTATCTTCTTTCCTTCCGGGAAATGATCATACTCACAGCTGATCAGATCAAAGCATGCTCCGCTGTAAGGTGCGCTGGCATCAAAACCGTATTCAGAGATCAGAAGATCTCTGTATTTATCCACCACTTCGTCATCACCATGATTAACGAATACATGACCGGGTTTATTTTTATAATTCGTTATCCACCTGACCAGACCATCCCTGTCAGCATGTCCGCTCTTCCCGGGCATAAACAGAACTTCTGCCCTGACTGCAACCTCATCGCCCAGGATCCTGACTGTATCTGCTCCATCCAGAATGCGTCTTCCCAGAGTCCCTTCGGCCTGATATCCGACAAAGAGAACAGTATTTTCCGGTTTCCACAGACCATGCTTCAGATGGTGTCTGATACGACCTGAGTCACACATGCCACTGGCAGAAATAATTACCTTGGGATCATGATCATTATTGATGGCTATGGACTCATCCTGAGACTCAGATATCAGAACTCCCGGACTCATAAGAGGATTGTTTCCTTCATCCAGTATCTTCAGTATCTCTTCATCCAGATACTGCCTGTCCACCTGCATATAAATGCCTGTAGCCTTGTTCGCCAAAGGACTGTCAATATATACCTTGAAATCATGATGACCTTTAACCAGACCGGCCAGTTTGATCTTCCTGATATAATACAGCATCTCTTGAGTACGTCCAACAGCAAATGAAGGAATGATCAATGTGCCGCCTCTGTCAAGTGTACGTTGCAGACATGAAGCCAGGAAATCTATATTATCTTCCGGTGCAGCCTCATGCAGCCTGTCGCCATATGTGGATTCTGTGATACAAAAGTCAGCCTCATCAATGTAAAAAGGATCTTTGATCACCGGCTGAGAGTAATTTCCTATATCTCCGCTGAATACGACCTTGCGTCTGTTACTGCCTTCCTGCAGCCAGATCTCTATACTGGCTGAACCCATCAGATGACCTGCGTCGCGGAACCTGACTGCTACACCATCGCTGACTTCTATCACTTCATCATAACTGCATGGTCTGAAGTTCCTGATAGCTGCCCTGGCATCATCAACCGTATACAGCGGTTCTATCAGTTCTCTTCCTGCTCTCTGGTTCTTTTTATTCTTATAAGCTGCTTCACTTTCCTGGATATAAGCGCTGTCCTGAAGCATGATATCCGACAGACTGCAGGTTGCGCCTGTAGCATATACAAGTCCGGAATATCCATTCTTATATAGCCACGGGATCAGTCCTGAGTGATCTATATGCGCATGTGTAAGAAGAACAAATTCCAGCTTACAGATATCCGCAGGGATGTCCTGATTGTCATAAACATCCTTTCCCTGCTCCATACCACAGTCAACCAGACCCAGGTGGCCATTGACCTCGAGCAGCGTACAGCTCCCTGTTACTTCATGTGTGGCTCCTACAAATGTCAGCTTCATATCATTCACCTGTACCTTCAGACAACCTGAAATATAAAGAACTTCAGATATTCCGTTTCCGGAACGCCCCAGAGTATAGGGTGATCCGGAGACTGCCTGCGCTCTTCTATCTGTCTCAGTGATACATCTGCATCAGCTGCTGCCTCTGCCAGCATATGTTTAAACATTTCTGCACTCATAAAATGCGAGCATGAACATGTAGCCAGATATCCTCCTCTCGGAAGCAGCTTCATGGCTTTCAGATTGATCTCTTTGTAACCTTTATATGCATTTCTTATAGTTGACCTGGATTTTGTAAAGGCAGGCGGATCCAGTATGATCAGATCATATTCTTTCTTCTTCGATGCAGACATTTCAGTCAGCAGATCGAAAACATCAGCCTTTTTAACGTCTACTATACCGTCCAGACCATTCAGCTGCGCATTCCTTCGTGTCAGATCAACCGCATCCTGTGAAATATCCACGGCAGTAACATGAGCCGCGCCAGCTTTTGCACAGTTCATGGCAAATGCGCCTGTATGTGTAAAGCAATCCAGGACCTTTCTGCCACGGGCCAGCTTCGCTACAGCCTGTCGGTTGTATTTCTGGTCCAGAAAATATCCTGTCTTCTGGCCATTTATATAATCCACGTCGTACAGAATGTCGTTTTCATTAATGATGACATGTCCGGTAAAATCCTCTTCCGGAAGCTCTGTCATTTCCGGCACATGGAAGAAACCTCTGCTCCTTTCCATGCCTTCTTTTGTACGTATATCTGATTCATTGCGTTCATATATGAATCTGAACTTTACGCCCATCTGTGCCAGTTCCTCGCACAGAAGTCTGTATAATAATGGCTTAATGAGCTCGATCCCAAGAGACAGTATCTCACATACCATGACATCGTCAAACAGATCCACTGTCATACCCGGGAACTGGTCAGCCTCGCCGAATATCAGACGGCAGCAATGGAAATCTTCTGCCATGACCGTCTTTCTGTAATCCAGCGCGTATCTGATCCTTCTTCTCCAGAAGCTCTCATCAAATCGGTCATTTGTATTGCGTGACAGAAGACGTACACGGATCTTAGAATGATCATTAATGAATCCGGCACCCATCCAGGAGCCCTTTTCAGTAACCACGTCAACTATATCTCCGTTTTCGTATGGTCCGAACGGACCTTCCGTCTCCTCTCCATAAACCCATGGATGACCGCTTTTTATCAGCCTCTCAGACTTCTTATTAATCTTTACCATCGGATAATCTCTTGTCATATACACCTTCTCTTACAGTATCCCGGTCAGAAATATCTCAATACCAATAGCTATGAGAATGACGCCGCCTATAATACCGATACGTCCTTTAATCCTTTTTCCGATGGTCTTGCCGAATACCAGTCCGATCATACACAGTCCAAATGTTATCACGCCTATGATCAACGCCTCTGTCATGGCAAAATACCAGCTGTATTCTGAAATGGTAAAACCTACAGACAGAGCATCGATGGATGTGGCAATACCCTGAAGGATCAGCGCTCCGAAAGGCACTTTTCTGACTGAACGGTCAAATGAACCATCACGTTCAGCTCTTCCGTCACGGACCGATTCAACGATCATTCTTATTCCTAAAAATAACAACAGTGCCAGTGCGATCCATGGAATGAACTTCTGGAACTGTGTGAATTCTGTAGCTACAGTATGAACACACAGCCATCCGATCAGAGGCATGATGATCTGAAAGAAGCCAAAGGTTCCGGCGATCAGACACATTCTGGATCTTTTCATATGCGGCTCATTCAGTGCATCAGCAACCGAAACTGAGAATGCATCAATAGCCAGTCCCACGCCAAACAGTATGCTGTTCAGGAAAAAAAGAAAGCTGAATCTCATTAACGGTCCAGTTCAGACAGTCTGGAAAGCCAGGACTTTACAATACCTTTTCTTATACTGTCATACAGTGCCCCAGGGCGGAATGCCTCTGCTCTTACAGCAGATACGATCCACGCCAGTACACCCTTTGCATCCAGTTCAATCAGATAGTCTGGATCAACAGATCCCTCTGCCTGACGGATGGTTCCGGGCACTTTTTCAAATGAATCAATGATGCTGTTATAATCGGTCAGTTTCAGTTCCGGGTGTTCTTCCGTAAACTGCATTACTTCATTCATAAAACTCTCTACATACGGAGAATACCTGTTGTGTTCTGCCTGCAGGAACCCCTCATCTACATCTGTATGGGTATAGATGATCTCTACAGGGTGCTCTTCAAAAATATCAATATATTTTGTCAGTGCTTCAAACTGTTTCATCTTCTGTTTCCTTATCCTGGTCATAATCATCAGTAAATCTGTGTACGACTCCATCCTGTTTATATGCGATGATCGTCTTCAGATTAACATTTTCCGCGCTCTTAAAGATATTGCTTTCTATATATGGATTGATCTTCTTCAGGTCTGCAATGATCTGCTTGGTCTCCATACGTTTGGAGGCGGCGCTTCCGTCTTCACGGCATGAAGAACATGTATCCGTGAACTTGCATGCACATTGAATGAAGTGCAGTCCATTGTAATCTCTCCAGTGTTTGATATCATCCTCTCTGATCAGATACATGGGTCTGATCAGCTCCATCCCTGCGAAATTCGTGCTGTGAAGCTTGGGCATCATAGTCTGGAACTGTCCGCTGTACATCATGCCCATGAGAATAGTCTCGATAACATCATCATAATGATGACCGAGTGCGATCTTGTTGCATCCCAGTGCCTGAGCATGGCTGTACAGATAACCTCTTCTCATACGCGCACAGAGATAACATGGGGACTTTTCTATATCATATACAGCGTCAAAGATCTCAGATTCAAATACAGTTATCGGAACACCCAGCATCCGGGCATTCTTTTCGATCACCATCCTATTCAGATCACTGTATCCGGGATCCATCACCAGGAATACCAGCTCGAATTCGAATTTATTGTGCTTTTTAAGTTCCTGAAAGAGCTTTGCCATCAGCATGGAATCCTTGCCGCCTGAGATGCATACTGCGACCTTGTCACCCGGTCTCAGCATATCATATGTATTGATTGCCTTGGCAAATGGTGTAAACAACTGCTTGTGAAATTTCTTACGTATACTGAGTTCCACTTCTGCCTGTTTATCACCATAGTCTTCCTTGAAGGATGATATCATCCATTCGCCGTATCCGCCTTTCAGACTGACCGCGTCTATACCCAGATCACGGAGCTGAACTGCCAAACAATAGCTCTGAATGCCATGCATGCAGAAAAGGACATATCCCTTTTCGGTTTCCAGCATGCCTTTCTCTGCTCTGGATAAGATATCCGGTATCTGGACTGCATTTGGTATCGTTCCGTACTGAAAAGAGATATCGTCCCTGATATCTACTAAGACATAGACTGACGGATGAAGATCCGCCAGTTCTGATATGCTTATTTCATTGTTTTTAAAAATACTCATTAAACAAACAGAAGGTCAGCCTTCAAATGGTTCGGTCGGTGTCGGAGGATAGTCTTCCTTCTCCCAGAGCAACGGAGAATAATCATGCTCTTTGGCATATTCTTCCAGCCATTCGTCTGTTACCATATTGATATTACCATCTTCACCCCAGTTCCAGCATGTGGGATCATAGTGATAATATGACACACCATCATCCACGCTGACCAGGTTCCAGTAGTGAGTCATCGGAGCCCCATAGAAACTATGCACCATGATGGTCTTGTATCCAAGCCTCTCAAGGATCAGCTTGGAAGCCCCGAAATAGCATCTGCAGTTGCCTCTGTGAGTGGTCAGGAAGTAATATGCATTTTCCAGATAATCTACAGCTTCAGCATAATCAACATCCACATATCCCAGCGAATGCAGATATCTGTAAACAGCAGTCAGCTTCTGCCCGTCAGTCATATCATCTGTAATAATGGCAGCTATTATCTCATCAGCAACAGCAAATGCCTCTTCGCTGGTGATCGCTCTCTGCGGAGCAACTATCACTCTGGCTACATCATATGATGTATTTCCGCTGGCATCTTCCGCAAAATAGAATACAAAGTATTCACCAATATGGCTCAGATCAACTCCTGATGTATCTACTGTCAGTGAAGGTGACGGATCGATATCATCAGTAACTGTGATACCGCTCTTGTACGAAATAGTATCACCTACATGTACGGTCAGGTCAACTACACCATCGATCACAGGAGCAATGGTATCACCAGCTACAGCAGGTTCACTTTCAGGCTCTTTGGTAGTTTCTTCAGCAGTTTCGGGCTCAGTGCTTTCCTGCACTTCTGTCTCTTCCTGTATCTCTGTTACGTTTTCAACAGGCTCCGGACTTTTCCTCTCACTGGCCTGGATCCTGGTGATCAGAAGGAATGCAATAACAGCCAGGAGCACAGCATATGACGAGCACAGAAGGGCTATCTTCAGTTTATTATTCTTTTTCTTTTTAGGGGAGTTCTTCCCGACTCTCTTCATTTATTTCTCTTCATTCATGTACTGTCTGATCAGGCGTCTGGCAGTAATATGGTCTCCGTCATATGGATCTCTGTAACCGTTCTCTTTGATAACATATGGCTGACGCCCCTGTCCGAGCAGAAGCACCATGTCATCCTTGCGGGCCTTTTTGATGATGTATTCGATGGCATCAGCTCTTCTTTCCAGGAATATGCCATCACATCCGCTTCTTTTTGCGCCTTCAAGTATGACTGCACCGATTTCAGCAGGATCCTCATCTCTGGGATCGTCCTGAGTGGTCACGATCTCATCGCAGTATCTGCCTGCGATCTCACCCATAACAGGGCGTTTTTCAGTGTCTCTTCTTCCGGAGCTTCCAAATACTGCATATACCTTGCCATGTCCGGTCCTGACCTTCTCAGCAAACGCGAATACTTTCTCAAAAGCATCCGGAGTATGAGCGAAGTCTACTATCACATGATAGTCCTGACCTTCATCGATAACCTCCATACGTCCTGCAACCTGAGGGATAGTATCCAACAGGGGAATGATATCTTCCAGCGCCATCCCCTGAGTATTTACTGCAGCAATAACAGCCAGCAGATTGCTGATATTGTATTCAGCTATCAGATTGGATCTGACAGGATATGATACTCCGTCATGAGTCAGGGTAAAATGCGTATACCTGGGTCCCAGAACGATATCAGATGCCTTGTAATCAGCTACAGTATCATCTTTCAGGCCATATGTAACATAAGGGCATGCACAGCACCCTTTCAGCTTCTCTATGCTGATATCATCATCTGCGTTCAGTACAGCTATTCCATCCGGTTTCATACCGGAAAACAGGAGCATCTTGGCTTCAAGATATGCTTCCATGGTCCCATGGTAATCCAGATGCTCATGAGTCAGCTGGGTGAAGATAGCACAGTCGATATCTATGGTTTCAGTCCTTCTCTGAGTCAGTCCATGTGAGCTGACCTCGATGGCTGCAGCCCTGATACCATGCTCATACATTTCAGCAAGATCTGCATGCAGCTCGGTCTGAGAAGGAGTCGTAAGGGAAGCATTTCTGCTCACATCGCCATACTGGACACCGATAGTACCAATGTATCCTGTGGGAGTATGATGTGAATAAATGCTCTTAATTATACTGGCTATGGTAGTCTTACCATTCGTTCCGGTGATACCGAATATGGTCATCTTCCTGCTGGGACTGCCATTGAACAGGTCACATACCCTGTTCAGTTCACCTGTTACATCCTCAACCTGAATATAAATGACTCCGTCAATCTGCTCTACAGGTCTGGAATGTACTATGGCAGCAGCTCCTGCCTGCGCAGCCTTTACAGCATAGAGATGCCCGTCGCTTACAGTGCCTTCAAGGCAGAAGAATAAATCTCCTGCCTTTACTTTTCTTGAATCTATAGCCAATCCGGTTATCGTTACATCACTTTCTGTATCAAAAAGCTCAGATAACTTCAATGTGTTCACTCTTTCCTAAAGCGTCAGGCGTTATCCGCCTTCACTTTATTATCTTTTGATTTATAGATCCTGCCAACAATGATAACGAACAGGAAGATCAGTACTATGCCTATGATAAGAG
>JAZUNG010000173.1:0-3561 GCA_045604025.1 Lachnospiraceae bacterium
GCCATGTTCAGGCGCGCCAATTACAACAAGCAGATCATTAAATCCAACGATCTGGTAGACAAGGATGAACCCATCTACAAGGTGGTTACCAGCGAGACATGGAACCTTGTTATTCAGCTGAACGATGAGGATGATTATGAAGATCTGTCATATGTTACAATTGCATTCCTGAATGACGGCGTTCAGGCAGAGGCTGCATTTGACACATTTACCAAGGCAGGCAGCAAGTATGGCGTGATCACTCTGAATAAGTATATGATCCGTTATATTTCAGACAGATATGTACAGATCCAGATCTTAAGCGACAGCGTATCGGGTCTGAAGATCCCCAAGAGTGCTGTTGCCGACAAGCCATTCTATATTATTCCGACCGAGTTCATGACCCAGGGCGGTGATTCTTCTGCCAATGGTTTCCTGAAGCAGGTAGATGGTGCTAATGGATCTATGTCTGTACAGTTCGTTCCGACTGATATTTACAAGACTACTGATGAATACTGTTATGTAGACATGAGTGCATTTGACCAGGGAGATGTTCTGGTTCATCCTGAAACCAATGTGCAGTACAAAGTCACTGCCAGAGAGAATCTTCAGGGCGCATATCTCGACAGCGCCGGGAACAACATATTCCGTGTTGTTGATATCATTGGTGAAGACAACGGATATTATATAGTCAGTACAAATACACCATTTGGTCTGAGAGTATACGATCAGATCCTGAAGAAGGCCCCGGATGATCAGTGATAATATCAGTTCTGTAAGAGAAAAAATCTTAAAAGCATCTGAGCGGAGTCCAT
This sequence comes from Lachnospiraceae bacterium, assembly GCA_045604025.1. Lineage (GTDB taxonomy): Bacteria > Bacillota > Clostridia > Lachnospirales > Lachnospiraceae > RGIG5612. The sequence goes on from JAZUNG010000173.1 coordinate 795, forward strand.
ATGGCCAGAGTGTAACTCTGATCGCCGTCAGTAAAACCAAACCTGCAAGCGACATCATGCAGGCTTATGACTGCGGTATCAGGGATTTTGGTGAAAACAAGGTACAGGAGCTCCTTTCAAAGGCACCAGAGCTGCCTGATGATATCAGATGGCACCTGATAGGTCATCTTCAGACCAATAAAGTGAAGCAGATCATTGATAAGGTATATCTGATACATTCCGTTGATTCACTTCATCTGGCTGAAACTATTGAAAAACATGCAGCCGCAATGGGAATCAGTGTGCAAATACTGATCCAGGTGAATATATCTCATGAAGAGACCAAATTCGGTCTGGACAGGGATGAAGTGATCCCTCTTCTGAATGAGATTTCCAAAATGGAACATGTAAAAGTATGCGGTCTTATGACTATAGCTCCATTCAGCGAAAAACCCGAAGAATACAGGGCAGTTTTTCATGAACTTAAGAATTTATCTATTGACATTGATGCATTAAAAATTGATAATATACATATGGATATTTTGTCGATGGGCATGAGCAATGATTTCATCACTGCCATTGAAGAAGGTTCAACCATGGTCCGTATCGGCACTGATATTTTTGGAATTCGTAACTATAATATTTAAGCATAATAAGGAGATACTATGGGAAAATTCAGTGACAAGATCTTAGGTGCTTTCAGCATGAAAGATGACGATTATGATGATGAGTACGATGACGAGGAATTCGAAGACGAAGAATACGACATCGACGAAGAAGACGAAGTAGAAGAAGAGAAGGGCGGACTTTTCAGCCGTGCTAAGAAAGCAGTAGCTCCCAAGGAAGACCCCAAACCTGCTTACTCATCAAGAGGAAGAAATTCTGAAGTTTGTATTTTCAAGCCCTCATCAATTGAAGATTCCCGTGAGATCACCGAGACACTTCTGCAGGGCAAGGCAGTTGTTATCAATTTTGAGGGACTTCACGTTGAGATTTCCCAGAGGATCATCGATTTCATTTCCGGTTCATGCTATGCACTGGATGGAAATCTTCAGAAGATCTCAAATTATATCTTTATAGCAACACCTGATTCCGTTGATATTTCCGGAGATTTCCAGGAGCTTATCGACGGCGGTGACAATTCCTTCGATATCTCAGGTTTCAAGTCACCACTTTTATAATAACCCGCACATGACTGACCTGGCTGCCTTTAAGGTTTAAAGGCAGCCGGTTTTTTCTTTAATTGTATTTATGAATACTAAGACCCAAAAGATCAATATCCATATCGTTATCCAGATCATTTTATTTGTTGTTCTGATCGCTGCCGACAGATTTACAAAATATTTGGCTGTAACTCATCTCAAAGGACAGGAACCGGTTCCTGTTATCAAAGATATCATTGAACTTCGTTATCTTGAGAATTCAGGAGCTGCATTCGGTATGTTTCAGAATATGCAATGGATGTTCTATATAATCACTGTTATTGTAATGGCAGTGATCATTGTTATGTGGGTGCTGCTGAACAGGAGGCTGAGAACATATATCCAGCTTCCGACTCAGACAGATAATAACAGCAAGATCTATTTCCGTAAGAAAACATATTCCAATGTCATATTCCTGAACTATATGCTTGCAGCACTGGCTGCAGGTGCTGTTGGCAATCTGATCGACAGACTGGCTCAGAAATATGTAGTTGATTTCATATATTTCAGGATCATAGATTTTCCAATCTTTAATTTTGCTGATATCTGCGTAACAGTTACAGCAGTTTTACTGATCATTTTCTTCATATTCATTTATAAAGACGATCCTGGATTCATAATTTTCAAAAAGAAATCAGATGAAACAGATAATATACAGAATTCCTGAAGATTCTGAGGATATCAGGATCGATAAATATCTGTCAGAGCTGTCAGATGATCTGTCACGGAGTTATCTCCAGAAACTGATCTCTGACGGCAATCTTCTGGTTAATGGAAACACCGTCAAGCCCAGTTATCAGGTTAAATATGACGATATTATCGAATTGTCTATTCCGGATAATATCCAGCCTGAGATACTTCCTGAAGACCTTCCGTTACAGATAGAGTATGAGGATGAAGACCTTCTGGTGGTAAATAAACCCAAGGGTATGGTCGTTCATCCTGCTGCAGGCCACACAAGCGGAACACTGGTCAATGCATTGATGTTTCACTGTACCGATCTGTCTGGAATTAACGGGATACTTCGCCCCGGAATCGTACATAGAATAGATAAAGATACCTCAGGTCTTCTCGTTTGTGCAAAAAATGATTTCGCGCATAGTTCTCTTGCTGAACAGTTAAAAGAGCATTCTATTACACGAAAATATGAGGCTATTGCCGTAGGAAGCTTTAAAATAGCTGAAGGAACCATTGATAAGCCAATAGGAAGAAGCCAGAACGACCGTAAGCTCATGGCGATCAATGAAAAAAGCGGCCGAAAAGCAGTTACTCATTATCGTGTGATCGATCAGAACAATAAGTATTCTCATATAGAATGCATTCTCGAAACCGGCAGAACGCATCAGATACGCGTACATATGAAAAGTATCAGTCATCCATTGCTCGGAGATATCGTATATGGCGGTAAGATGAGCGAATATAAATTGGACGGAAATGAGCTGCAGGGACAATCGCTGCATGCCAGAGTCCTGGGATTCGTTCACCCACGTTCCGGAGAATATATGGAATTTACAAGTGATCTTCCTGATTATTTTATAAGACTTCTGGAGAAGTATGACTTAAACTGATCCTGTTGAATATATCTA
>JAZUNG010000174.1:0-1774 GCA_045604025.1 Lachnospiraceae bacterium
AGGATGCCCGTATACTCAAAGAAGAACTCAGCTGTAAAGCAGTGAGAACATCTCATTACCCGCAGAGTCAGCATTTTATAAAAGCATGCGATGAGCTGGGACTGCAGGTATTTACAGAGATCCCTGGCTGGCAGCATGTTGGGGATGCCACGTGGAAGGAGCATGCCCTGGATATGGTCAGGGAAATGGTCCTTCAGTACCGCAATCATCCTTCTATTGTCCTCTGGGGTGTCCGCATAAATGAAAGCAGGGATGATGATGAATTCTATACGAGGACCAATGCGCTGGCTCACGAGCTGGATCCAACCAGACAGACGTCCGGAGTACGTTATCTGGAGAAGAGTCATCTGCTGGAAGATGTCTATGCATTTAATGATTTTTCACACGACGGCACCGCACCGGGATGCAGAAAGAAATCCGATATCACTCCTGACGCAGACAAACCATATCTGATCAGCGAATGCAACGGTCACATGTTCCCGACCAAACCATTTGACAACTGGGCACACAGACAGGAGCAGGCTCTCAGACATGCACGTGTACACGACAGTGCTCTGGCAGAGGGAGATATCGCGGGCGTGTTTGGATGGTGTATGTTTGATTATGCCACACATGAGGATTTCGGTTCCGGAGACCGCATCTGCTATCACGGTGTTCTGGACAGCTTCCGAAATCCCAAACTCGCTGCATATACCTATGCCAGCCAGGGCGAGGATATTCCTGTTCTGGAGTGTGGGTCTGCATTTGATAAAGGCGAATACCCTGCAGGCAGACGTGGTGATATATATGTGTTTACTAATGCAGATGAGATCAGACTGTATAAAAATGACCGGTTTGTCAGAGCATTTTCGTGCAGCGCCTTCTCTCATCTGCCTCACGGCCCCATACTGATCGATGATATGATCGGTGACCTGATCAGAGATGAAAAAGGTTGGGATGACAAAGAGGCAGACCTGGTACGCAAACTACTCATCTCTGCTGAAAAGCACGGATTTGAGCATCTTCCATTCAAAGACAAGCTAAAGCTCCTCTATGCTCATTTCAGATACAAACTGTCATTTGAGCAGGGATATGCCCTGTACGGAAAATACATGGGCAACTGGGGCGAAGAGTCTGTCAGATGGCGTATTGATGCGGTCACAGACGGACAGGTGGTCAGATCGGTCACCCGAGCTCCTTCACACTCTCTACACATAGAGGCCAGAGCCTCTTCACATCTGCTCCATGAAGGAGACGTCTATGACATGGCACTGGTACGGATCCGCATCCTGGATGAATATGGCAACCTGGTACCATATGCCCAGGTGCCACTGAAGCTGGAAGTGGTCTCAGGTCCTGAAGCAGCTGAAAGCATCGGGAACAGATCAGATAGCACTCCAAATAATAGGGCAAACAACTCATTTTCTGCAATCTCTGAGAATATCGGAAGTCGATTTAAATATTCAGAACCTCTCCTGGAAATAGTAGGTCCAGACATTGTCACAGCCGAGGGAGGAATGTGCGGAACATTTATCCGAACCTGCGGCAGATGCGGAACCGCATCGCTTATGATATCATCCGATACCGCAGGAAGCTGCGCTATAAGTTTTACTATCGGTTCATGACCGCAATTAGAACCGATATACTTTACAATAGTTCAGAACAACTGATCTGATCATACATATCTCCAACATTTTGGGATATGCACAACACAACTTATACATATACTCAACTTCTTGAGATATGTATAAAGAAAGCAGCAAAAACTTATACATATCTCCGACTTCCTGAGATA
>JAZUNG010000175.1:0-13209 GCA_045604025.1 Lachnospiraceae bacterium
ACTCTGACAGCAGCATTTCATCATCAGAGGAGATCCCGCAGGCAGCGTCAACTACCAGTACAGCTACATCTGTACGATACAGCTCTCTGATGGCACGCTGCACGCGCATCTCACCCAGACCTCCTGTGTCATCGATACCGGGGGTGTCTATGATCACCACGGGCCCCAAAGGGAGCAGCTCCATGGCCTTGCGGACAGGATCCGTAGTGGTGCCGCGTACATCTGAGACCAGGGCCAGATCCTGACCAGTCACTGCATTTACAAGACTGGATTTACCGGCATTTCTGATACCAAAAAAACCTATATGGAGCCTTTCAGCTGAAGGAGTTTCATTTAAGCTCATATCTATGCCTCGTTTCTGCCCGGTCAGAACCTGAAGTCTCTGCGGTCAGAGTTTCTTATCTGTTCGATGTTTTGGATGGTGATATCCCTGACCTTGTCAGCGGGGATCTTCTGTATCTCGCGCTCGATCATGGCATAGCCGATCTTCCTGGTCTCTTCTGAGGCATAGTCTTCCAGATATTCTGCCAGTGTCATCAGAGCGTTCGGATGGCAGCAGTTGAGGATCTGGCCGTTCTTGCACAGGGACATGAAGCGGTCTCCGGTGCGGCCTTCTCTGTAACATGCAGTACAGAATGACGGGATGTGATCCAGTTCCATAAGCCATCTGACCACTTCGTCCAGTGAGCGCTCATCGGATACGTCAAACTGCTCGGTATCATGCGGTCTCTCTGCCGTTGTATATCCGCCTACGGATGTCCTGGAGGCACCGCTGATTTGGGAAATGCCATAATCCAGCACCCGTCCTCTGATAGCCTCGCTCTCCCTTGTGGAAATGATCATGCCGGTATATGGAACCGCAATGCGTATGCAGGCGATGATCTTCGCAAAGAGCTCATCGGACACGCTGTTATCAAAGACGTCAGGGTCTATGTCATCCGCATGCTTTATCCTGGGTACGCTGATGGTATGGGGTCCGACCCCGTGCACAGCCTCCAGATGCTCTGCATGCATCAGAAGACCTGCAAATTCGTACTGATAGCCTTCCAGTCCGAAGAGGACACCCAGCCCGACATCGTCTATACCGCCATCCATGGCTCTGTCCATGGCTTCGGTATGATATGCATAGTCATGCTTGGGACCGGCAGGGTGGAGCTCTTCATAGCTGGTCTTATTATATGTCTCCTGAAACAGTATATATGTTCCTATTCCGGCTTCTTTCAGTTTCCTGTAATTCTCCACAGTAGTTGCGGCGATATTGACATTTACCCTGCGGATGTCTCCGTTTCTGTGATGTACAGAGTAGATAGTATCGATACATTCGAGTATGTATTCGATAGGATTGTTGACAGGGTCTTCACCTGCCTCGATAGCCAGACGTTTGTGTCCCATATCCTGCAGGGCAATGACCTCGGCCCTGACCTCATCCTGAGTCAGTTTCTTCCTCGGAATAGTTCTGTTTTTCATGTGATAAGGGCAGTAGACGCAGCCGTTTACGCAGTAGTTGGACAGATAGAGCGGAGCAAACATAACGATACGGTTGCCGTAGTATGCCAGCTTGATCTCATTTGCAAGCCTGTACATCTCTTCGGTCTTTTCAGGAATATCGCAGGCCAGCAGGACAGATGCTTCTCTGTGGGTCAGTCCTGCGCATACTACAGACTGGCCTTTGGTCTTTGGACGTGCCTTTTCAAGCAGGCTGTCGATCAGAGCGATGTTATGTTTGTTCTCTTCGGCGTAGCGGAGAGTTTCCATGATCTCTTCATGGTTGATGAACTCCTCCGCCTTCAGTGAATGCGGATCGTAAATATTCATATTATTTCCCCTCTTTTATATCCCCTCTGTCGGTCACTATCCTGTAACCGATAGCATTTATACGTTCTTTTAAATGTTCAATGCACTCAGCCGCTTCATCCCCGGAGCTGAGCTTGTTGTCATACAGTTCATATTTCTTCCTGACTGAGGTCGGAGAAAGATTGGGCATAATGACATTTGCCCCGGAAAGAATGCCTTTTTCGCGTCCTTTGGGGTCAATGGTCCCCAGAGCAGTAGTGGCAGGAAGCAGTATGTTCGGTTTGATCAGTCTGATCAGTGACAGCAGGAAGCATGTCAGGTCAGCGCTTCCTGCAGAGTGGCCGGAGAATGTGGTATCTTTGTGCGGGATAAACGGTCCTATCCCGCACATCTCAGGAGAGAAGGTCTCGATAAACTTCAGATCTTCAGCAAGGGTGTGAATGCTCTGTCCGGGAGATCCGACCATGAATCCGCATCCGGTCTGAAAGCCGATGTCCTTCAGATCCTTTAGGCACCTCATGCGGTTTTCAAAAGACATTCCCGCTGGGTGAAGACTTTTATAGTGTTCTTTATCCGCGGTCTCGTGCCTGAGAAGATAACGGTCAGCCCCGGTTGCAAACATCTTCTCGTAATCATCCCGCGGATATTCTCCCAGCGACAGAGTGATCGCTGCATCCGGAAAGGCCTCTCTGATACGGGCTGTGATCCAGCAGATACTGTCTGTGGATACAACTCCCTCGCCTCCCTGAAGAACGAATGTCCTGAAGCCCAGTCTGTAGCCTGCCTCAGCACATATAAAGATCTCATCTTCTGTCAGGATATATCTGTCACAGTGCGTATTGGACTTTCTGATCCCGCAGTAGTAGCAGTCGTTCCTGCAGACATTTCCGATCTCGATCAGACCCCTGACATATATGTCTGTTCCATATACTTTGCGTCTGGCCGTATCTGCCATGTGTGCAGCGTATGAAGCTATGCCTTCTGCATCCCACTCAGCAAGAAGAGTTTCATATTCGGTCAGAGTCAGACTGTGTGCAGTATTCAGTTTATCAAGAAGATCTCTTGCCTGTTCACTCATTTTTAGAAAGAAGCAGTACGCCCAGAGGAGGAAGAGTACAACCCTCGCCCGAATATACATTTCCGGTCAGCAGATCTGTTCCGGAAACCCGTCTGTCAGAAGTGATATCTTCCCACTCGAATATACCTCGGTTAACGATCAATCTGATCCGCTCAGATCCATCCGACCGTTCCATACATACCACATGTCCCGAAAGACCATAGATATGGAAATCGCCATCTGTCAGAACAGGATGGTCATTCTTAAGTGAGCACAGAAAACGGAAGTGCTCTGTAAGGGAAGCATCTTCAGATCTCCAGGGGAAGTTCCCTCTGCAGTATGGATCTTCGAATCCTTCCATGCCTGCTTCGTCTCCGTAATAGATGCAGGGAACTCCGGGCATCACAAACTGCATAAGAGACATGGCTTTCAGTCTGCTGTATGCAAGCCATTTCTTGTCTTCCGGAATATGCCAGCATTCTCTGATGGCATCAGACCTGCTGATACCGGATGACACTAGCTTTTGTTCTTTGTCTGACAGCTCTGCTGACGTATCTTCCAGCCTGGCTCTTACAGATTCAGGACCATCAGCCAGTTCTGTGAGGATACGGATCCTGTCATGGCTTCCTATGAGGTTGAGGGCAGCATAGAAGTTCTCCGGAGGATAGTTTTCCTGCAGACTCGTAAGAACGGATGCGAAAGTAAATGCATCTGTCCTGCCTTTTATATAGTCCAGGGCAGCAGCCCTGAACGGATAGTTCATGGTTGACTGAAGCTCATAACCAGAAAAGTATTTTCTGAGCTCGCCGTAGCTTTCCTTGTGGGACGCGTCTTCCCAGACCTCGCCCAGGAGCAGGCTGTCAGGGCTTTCTTCGAGCATGGCAGAGCGGATACCCTGGATGAATTCATCCGGCAGCTCATCGGCCACGTCCAGCCTCCAGCCGGATGCACCGAGTCTCAGCCACTTTCTGATCACACTGTCTGGAGATCCATAGATAAAGTCCTGATAGCTACGGGTCATCTCCCGCACGTTCGGAAGATCCGGAACGCCCCACCAGCTTTCATATTCATCATCTGTAAATGTATACCAGGGATAGTACGGCGACTCTTCGCCCTGGCAGGCGCCGGGTTCATCAAAACGGTCATATATATCAAAATATCTGCTGTCAGCTCCTGTATGACTGAACACACCATCCAGTATGATATGAATCCCCATCTCTCTGGCAGCAGAGCAGAGCGATATGAAGTCTTCTTCGCTTCCGAAGGCTTCATCGATCTGCATATAGTCAGCTGTATCATATTTATGGTTGCTGGATGCCTTGAAGATGGGATTCAGATAGATCACACTGATCCCCAGATCCTTCAGATATCCCAGCTTGTCTCTGATACCTGCCAGATCACCTCCTGAGAAGATCCATTCACTGACTCCCCCGGAAGCATTCCGAGGGTAGTGAGGAGGAACAGACCAGTCATTTTCCACGCTCCTTTCCGGACGAGGAAACTGTCTGATCAGCTTCTCGAAAAAGTCTGCTTCACCCTCAGATCCTGTAACTCCTGTATATGACAGATCTCTGGTGACACCATACTCATAAGCAGCCTGAGCAGCTGACTGATGTTCTTCCCAGCGTTCGCTCCTGGCAAATCTGTCAGGGAAGATCTGATAGACTATGCCTTTCCTGTACCAGTCAGGGATATGATCGGGCCTGTAGACCGTGATCTGATATGGTATGGGGTCTGCCTCGTAAATACATCCCTCCCCGCCGAAGCGCTGTGAATTATTGCCATACAGGTATGTTACGCAGCCGTCAATAATGCGAAATGTATACCAGCAAACACCGGGAGTATAGCTGACAGTAAGATCTGCTTGAAACCTGTAAGCGCCGTCACCATTCACAAAAGATCTCATACGGATAGAAGATAAGCTGCCTTCAAAAGAGCAGTCCAGGAATGCAACAGGCTCTTCATTACACGAAACATCCGCCACATCTATGGACAATGTGACGGATGATCCTATGGATGCAGCCCCGAACGGACTGCGATACTCTGATAAATGTGAATTGTGGTAAAGGCGCATTATTTACAGGAACTCCTTGTACAGCTGAAGGTATCTGGCGGCAGAAGCGTTCCATGAGAAGTCTTCATGCATGGCATGATCGATCAGACCATTAATGGCTTCCTTGTCATTGTAGAAGAGGTCGTTGGCATGCTTCATGGTGAAGAGCAGTTCATGCGCATTGTAGTTGGCAAACGTAAATCCGGTGCCTGAGCCATCATACATATTGTAAGGCTGTACGGTATCCTTCAGTCCGCCTGTCTCGCGTACGATAGGAAGCGAGCCATATCTCATGGCTGTGATCTGCGTCAGACCGCACGGCTCGAACAGTGAAGGAACCAGCATGAAATCAGAGCCTGCATAGATCAGACGTGACAGGCTTTCATCGAAGTACAGGGCTGCGGCAAACTTGTGAGGCATGAAAGCAGCCATAGAGCGGAACTTGTCCTCATATTTCTTCTCGCCGACCCCGAGTACGACGAACTGCACATCCATGAACATGAATTCATCAATGATAGCCAGAACCAGATCCAGTCCCTTCTGGTCTGTCAGTCGGCTGATGATGGCGAAGATCGGCTTATCCGCAGATACCTCCAGTCCCAGTCTGCTCTGAAGGGCTTCCTTGTTCTGAACACGGGCAGAGAAGTCATCGGCAGAGAAATGGAAGGGTATCATGGGATCCTTCATAGGATCGAGCACCTTGGTGTCCATGCCGTTCAGGATGCCGTGGAGTACACTCCTCCTGGAGTTGAAGATATCCTGTGCACGCTCGCCATAGAAATCCGTGCAGATCTCTTCTGCGTATGTAGGACTGACTGTGGTCAGACAGTCAGCCAGTGACAGAGCGCTGCGCATATAGTTGATATCGCCGTCATAGACCAGGCCGCAGTCTCTGGCTTCATCAACACTGAACCCCAGGATGTCACCGATGGCATAACCGGAGAACACGCCCTGGAACTTCAGGTTATGAATGGTGAATATTGTCTTAAGATGCGCGAATCTTTCATCCTGACGGTACCAGACCTTGAGGAATGCAGGTACCAGGGCTGTGTGCCAGTCATTGCAGTGGATGATATCGGGCTTGAAATCAATATATTTCAGAGCCTCCAGTACCGCTTTGGAGAAGAACGCGGCTCTCTCACAGTCATCGTCATAGCCGTAAGGCATATCACGGTAGAAATAATACTCGTTGTCAATAAAGTAAATGGTGACTCCTTTGTGGCGCATGGTCTCGATGCCGCAGAACTGATGTCTCCAGCTGAGATCTATATAGAAATCGGCCACATGGGTCATCTGATCTTTGTATTTCTGATAGATGGTACCGAACTTGGGCATGATCAGTCTGACGTCAGCACCCATTTTGACAAGGGCTGCCGGCAGGCTTCCGGCTACATCGCCCAGACCACCGGTCTTGGCAAAAGGAACTGCTTCAAATGCCGCAAAAAGTACTCTCGGTCTGGTTCTTTTAGCTGCGCTCATATACGCTCCCTCTTACTGATAGCCATTGGTGAATCCTGGCTGGCCAGGATCTTAACATTCGGTTTTACGGTGACGTATTTGTCACAGATGACATTTTCCAGTATGACATTGTCTGCGATCTCACAGTGCTGCATGAGTACGCAGTTTCTGATGACCGCATTTTTCGATACGTGAACGTCACGGAAAATGATACTGTTCTCAACTGTTCCCTCGATGATGCAGCCGGATGCGATCAGAGATGATGATACTGATGAGCCTGCCATGTATTTGGCCGGAGGAGCATCCTGAACCTTGGTATAGATAGGCGTGTCATGATTGAACAGAAGCTTTCTGACATCTTCTCTCAGCAGATCTGTCGAGGTATCCATATAGGTCTTCAGATTGTTGACTATGCCTACATATCCGTTGAATCTGTAGCCACCGATCCTGAAGTCGTTCATATGCTGTGAGAATACATCCAGCAGATCCATATAACTCATATGCTCATACCAGTCGATGAGCTGGATCAGGAGGTCGAGATTGATGATGAACGCGTCGATGAAGCAGTTGCCTTCCTTGTTGGCACCTGAAACTATATCGGTAACACGTTCGCGGCTGCTGATATCCAGATATACCTCGTGCTCACTGTCGCAGAACAGGCCCTTCTTGTAGATCATGGTTATATCATTGCCGGTCTCCACATGGAACTTCTCAACTTCCTCAAAGTCGATATTATAGATCTTGCTGCTGTCGCAGATCAGAACATGTTTGCATCCGCCACGCTCCAGGAAAGCCCTGTTCTGTCTGAAGTCACGGATCACATATTTGCCTCTGGCACCCTGGATACCGTAGACTGTTCCGGGCAGGATGAAGAGTCCGCCTATCTTGCGGTCCATAGCCCATTCCTTTCCTACGCCTACATGGTCCATCAGAGACCTGTACATATATGGTGTGATCAGACCGACTGTCCTGACTCCGGAGTTGACCATGTTGGACAGAGGGAAGTCGATCATTCTGTATCTTCCGCCGATAGGCAGGCTGGCAGATGGTCTTTCAGATGTCAGTGTGCCGAATTCGCCGGTATTGTAATTGGTTGTAATAAGGCCCATAAGATCGTTCATTGCTTAAGCCTCCTTTACGTTTGTATATGTCTGGCTGTCGCCTATCACAGCGATGCCTCCGTCTGCTTCAGCGCCGTCCAGAACAGAACCTGCTGTGATCACGCTTTCTTCGCCTACGATCGCGTGACGAAGGATGGCGTTTGCGTCGATACGGACTCCGGGAAGTATGATGGAATCCTCAACTACAGCGCCGTCACCGACATATACGTCGGTTGACAGGATAGAGTGATTTACATCACCCAGGATAGTGCATCCGTTGCAGATCAGGCTGGACTGAATGTGTGCATTGCTGCCTACATAGTGAGGAGGTGACATATTGGAGTTGGAGTAGATACGCATCTTACTCTCGAAAATATTGAATTCGGGATCATTATCCAGCAGCTCCATCTGAGTCTGGTAATAGCTGTCGATGGTTCCGACATCCTGCCAGTAGCCTTCAAATGTGTAGGCATATATGGGATGACCGCCTGCAAGCATCTTGGGAATGATGTCTCCGCCAAAGTCCTTGTGGCTGGACTGGTCAGCATGATCGATCATCAGAGCTTCCCTCAGCACAGGCCAGTTGAAGATATAAATACCCATGCTGGCCAGGTCACTGTCAGGCTCCTTGGGTTTTTCTGTGAATTTGATGATCCTTTTATCATCATCGACCGTCATGATGCCAAATCTGCTGGCATCTTCAATAGGCACTCTGATAACCGAAACAGTCAGGTCAGCCCCGTGCTCTTTGTGGAAATCCAGCATCTCGCTGTAATCCATCTTGTAGAGCTGGTCACCTGAGAGGATCAGTACATATTCCGGATCGTATTTGTCCAGAAAGTCGATATTTCTGTAGATGGCATCTGCAGTGCCTTCGTACCAGCGTCCGCCGTTCTCTGTAAAGTAGGGCGGCAGGATGTGAAGACCCCCCTCTGCATTGTCAAGGTCCCAAGCTTCACCATTTCCCACGTAGGAATTCAGGATCAGTGGCTTGTACTGTGTCAGTACGCCTACTGTATCAATGCCTGAGTTGGTGCAGTTGGACAGCGGAAAATCGATGATCCTGTATTTTCCGCCGAATGCCACTGCAGGTTTGGCGTTTCTCTTGGTCAGAGCACCAAGACGGCTTCCCTGGCCGCCTGCAAGCAGCATTGCAACAATTTCCTTCTTCCTCATTTTGAATACACTTCCTTTCGAATCTGAGTCAGACTTTCCAGATATCCTGTGCGTATTCACGGATTGTGCGGTCACTGGAGAAAGGACCTGCCTTTGCGATATTTACAAGGCTCATTCGGCTCCATTTCTCTTCGTCCGCGTGATCGGCGCACATACGCTTCCAGGTATCAAGATAGCTTGCAAAATCTTTAAGTACATAATATTCATCATTACGGTACATAAGGTCACCGTAAATGTTGTTGAAAGTTCTGTGATCGACCCCGAGGGATCCATCAGTAAGGCTGCCTATGATCTGCGAGATCCTTCCGTCTCTGCAGCATTCGTCAGAAGCTGAATACATGCCGCTCTTTGTAAGAGACAGTGCTTCATCTGCATTTAGTCCGAATATATAGATATTGTCATTTCCGACCAGGTCAAATATCTCCACATTGGCTCCGTCCATGGTACCTAAGGTGACTGCACCGTTGAACATGAACTTCATGTTGCCCGTTCCGGATGCTTCCTTGCCTGCGGTAGAGATCTGTTCGCTGATATCGGCAGCAGGGTAGACAGTCTGTCCGAGAGAAACATTGTAGTTCTCAAGGAAGATGACTCTCAGCCTGTCATGCATATCAGGGTCAGAATTGACTATGTCTGCCACAGTGCAGATCAGAGTGATGATCTCCTTGGCCAGTACATATGATGCGGCTGCCTTTCCGGCAAAAATAAATGTGGCCGGAGGGATATCCGCGTTCGGATTGGCCTTCAGTTCATTGTAGAGCGCCATGACCTTGAAGATGTTCAGGTGCTGTCTCTTGTACGCATGGATCCTTTTTACCTGTACGTCAAATACGGATGAAGGATCGACCTTGATATGGTTGGTCTTTGCGATAAACTCTGCCAGGCGGCACTTGTTCTGATACTTGACCTGCGCCAGCTCCTTCAGAAAGCTGCTGTCATTCTTATAGTTCAGGAGCTCTTCCAGTCTGGCGGGTTCTCTGATCCATGCATCTCCGATAACTGAATTGATCAGCTTCGTAAGAGCCGGGTTTGACTCAACCATGAAACGTCTGTGGCTGATGCCGTTTGTCTTGTTGTTGAACTTCCATGGCGTGACAGAGTAGAACTCCTTCAGTGTGTCTGTCTTCAGTATCTCACTGTGAAGAGATGCGACTCCGTTTACAGAGTAGCTGCCGATAACTGACAGGTTGGCCATACGGACCTGTCCGTCCCACAGTATGGCTGTAGTCCTGGATAGCTCTCCCCAGTCAGGACGGTTTCTGTCCAGACTGTCTTTGTATCTTCTGTCTATCTCCTCAACGATCCTGTATACTCTGGGAAGCAGCTTGGTGAACATGGCGATAGGCCATTTCTCCAGGGCTTCGGGAAGAACGGTATGGTTGGTATATGAGATGGTCCTGCATGTGATATTCCATGCATCATCCCATTCGAGCTTCTCATCATCGATCAGCTGGCGCATCAACTCGGGAACGCACAGTGCGGGGTGAGTATCGTTAATATGGATAGCTACACGTTCAGGAAGCAGATCCCATTCCTTTGTTCCGTGATCAAGCTTGTATTTCCTGAGTATGTCTGTTATTCCGGCACATACAAAGAAGTATTCCTGCTTGAGACGCATCTCTCTGCCTGCTTCGATACTGTCATCGGGGTAGAGAACATATGACAGAGCTTCGGCCTCGATCCTCTCTCTGGAGGCATTGGCATAATCGCCTCTGTTGAATGCCTGCAGGTCGAAGTATTCACGCATGGGGTCACTTCTCCACAGACGCAGGTAGTTGACAGTCTCTCCGCCATAGCCGATGATGTCTACATCATATGGAACGGCTCTGATAACAGTTCCGCCGGTGTGTTCGAAGTGGAGCTTGCCGTCTTCCATATATTCGGTCAGTGTTCCGCCGAAACGGACTGCAACAGCCTCTCGGGGCTTCCTGGTCTCCCAGTGGTAGCCGTTGTTGATCCATGCATCAGGCTCCTCGATCTGAATGCCGCTTTCGATACGCTGGCGGAACAGACCGTAGCGGTAGCGGATGCCTACGCCGGTTGCGTTGATACCCAGAAACGCCATGGAATCCAGGAAACATGCAGCCAGTCTTCCCAGACCTCCGTTTCCGAGTGCAGGATCGGACTCCAGTGAACAGAGGTGGTCCAGATCCATGCCCATATCTTTCAGGTATGATCCTACCTTGTCCAGAACTCCCAGGTTCAGGAGATAGTTGCGAAGGAACCTTCCTACCAGGAATTCTGCCGAAAAGTAATATATATGTTTCTGTTTATTATCTTTATATCTCTGCTCAGTCGCCGGGCGGATCTTCGCTGCTTCTGCAGATACCAGCTTGGCCAGTGACGCAAATCTTTCGTCGTCGCTGCAGTCAGCAAGACTCTTTCCAAATACATGCTCGGCCTGAGCTTCATACATTGCTTCAAAAGTTTCTTTGTTGTCAAATACCATATATTATTTATCCTTACTGTTTATTCTATTTTTCTTTTGCGGATGATGGAGCTTTCTGGTACATTTCAGGATCACTCCCGTAAGCGGAGCCAGCCTGAGTGTGATCCGCTGTTCAAATCCATGCATCGCATTATCATGAGCCCTGAGCTCAGAACTGTTTGTACGGCCCTGTCCTCCGAAACGCTCATCGTCGGTTGAAATGATCTCTCTGTATATTCCGTACTCCGGAACACCGGTGTCATATTCACCAAAATCCGTCAAAGAGAAATTGATGATACAGATCAGGTGCTCTCCGGTCTCGGGATCGGTCCTGTAAAAGCTAAGAACAGACTGTGTGTTGTTGTTCACATCTATCCAGTGGAATCCATCCCAGCTGGAATTGTCCTTCCACAGCGGAGACTCATCGAGATAGAGATGATTCAGCGCTCTGATGAAGTCATGGTGCTTCCTGTGCTGATCATAGTCCAGAAGGAACCATTCCAGAGGCTCTGCAAACCGCCATTCAATAAACTGACCGATCTCATTGCCCATGAAATTCAGTTTGGCGCCTGTGTGGCACATCTGATAGAGGGCAAGACTCTTCAGCCCGGCGAACTGTTCTTCATAGGTTCCGGGCATACGTCCTATCAGGCTGCGCTTTCCGTGGACCACCTCGTCGTGAGAGAGAGGAAGTATGAAGTTCTCGGAAAATGCATACATCATGGAGAATGTCAGCAGGTCGTGATGGTCACACCTCCAGCGGAAATCCTCGCTGAAATACCGGAGTGTATCATTCATCCATCCCATATTCCATTTGTAATGGAATCCGAGACCGCCGTCTGAAGGCGGATATGTGACCAGAGGCCAGGCTGAGCTTTCTTCGGCAACTGTAAATGCTCCGGCAAAACACCTGCCTGTCATATCATTGAACTCCTGAAGCAAACTGATCGCCTCCAGGTTTTCCTCACCGCCGTTTTTGTTGAACTCCTTCTGATCGGGTTCATCAATGCCGTAGTTCAGATAGAGCATACTGGATACGCCGTCGACGCGTATGCCGTCAACATGATAAACATCCAGCCAGTAATATGCGTTGCTGAGAAGGAACGTCTTTACCTCAGGGCGGCCGTAATCGAAGATATAAGTGCCCCAGTGGACGTGTTCCTTCTTCTCATACAGCATATGACCGTTGAATCTGCCCAGGCCGTGAGCGTCCTTGCAGAAATGCCCCGGAACCCAGTCCAGGATGATGCCGATGCCTTCCAGATGGGCTCTGTTGACCAGATACATCAGGTCTTTCGGAGTACCATATCTGGACGTGGGGGCAAAATACCCGGTCACCTGATATCCCCAGCTTCCGTCAAAAGGATGTTCTGCTACAGGCATCAGTTCGATGTGTGTATATCCCATATCCTTAACATAGGGAATGAGCTGGTCGGCCAGTTCGCGGTAGGTCAGGAAGTGCCCGTCATCTCCGCTGCCTGTATATTCGGAATTCCTCTTCCAGGATCCCGGATGGACTTCATAAATATTAAGCGGAGATCTGAAATGGTCCTTGTGGGCTCTTGCAGCTATCCAGTCGGAATCATTCCAGTCAAAACCGTCTATATCAGATATGCGTGAAGCAGTGCCGGGTCTATGCTCGGCTGAAAATGCATAAGGATCGGCCTTGTACAGTACTTCTCCTTCATCGGATGTGATCACGAATTTGTACAGGTCTCCTGCGGATGCGGAGGATATGATCCCTGTCCAGATACCGCTGTCTGCCACAGGGGTCAGATAGAATTCATCAGGTCTCCAGTCATTAAAAGAACCGGCCACACAGACGCTCCTTGCACCGGGTGCCCAAACCGAGAACTGTATACCTTCCGGAGTGATATGAGCGCCCATACGCTCATAAGCACGGTAGTATGTTCCCTGATTGAACAGGTATAAGTCATCTTGTGTCCAGTCCATCATATAACTCCTGAGTTTCAACCTGTTCTTATTATATAGCAAACCGGCCATATGGTAAATGATTTTTTGCCACAGAGGTTGAAATAGTCTTTGCAAAAATATATAATATATCCATGGGCGAAATGCTTTTCTTAAGTTTCCCGGCGCTTCTGCTGATCATCGCCGCTGTTAATGACATAAGATATCACAG
>JAZUNG010000176.1:0-10702 GCA_045604025.1 Lachnospiraceae bacterium
CTGATTTTTTCCATAAGTTAATTTTATGGCCGAAGTGTCTTTTGGTGAATCTGCAGTAGAAATATATGAACAAAATAGTAATATTATACATACAGATCAGCAGTAACACCACTGTTACTTGAAAAGCAGGCATTTTTAAGATAAAATAATTTTCTCGTTTTTTTGAATAATAACTGATCAGGAGAATAACCATGATATTTCCGGCATTTATCAAACCAGGGGACACTATAGCAGTTACCGCACTGAGCAGGGGAATGGAACAGGAAACCGAAAGGATCAGGTTCAACTCCGGTGCACATGCGCTTAAAGAGCATGGATACAATGTGATCTTCACTGACAATGTATTTGTGACAAATGACAGGTTCGGAAGAAGCTCATCTGCCAGAGAGAAGGCCAGACAGTTCAACGAACTGGTCGCGGATCCGACTGTAACAGCCATATATTCTGCAGGAGGCGGAGACTTTCTGGCAGAGATGCTGCCATATGTGGATCTGGATGCATTTAAAGAACATCCGAAATGGGTGCAGGGCTTTTCCGACAATACTTCGATACTGTATTATCTGGCTACTAAAGGTGGTATCGCAACCGCTTATGGTGCCAATTTCGGAGACTACGGCATGCAGCCATGGGAGAGAAGTGTTTCTGACGGCCTGGCTGTGCTGGAAGGAAAACTGGCTGTACAAAGCAGCTTTGATACATATCAGGATGGATTCGGAGTCCGCGAGACAGGTCTCGAAGGATATGCAGCTGATGGCAAGGTAGAGTGGAAGAACATCATAGGAGATACTGACGGAAGGATATCCATGGACGGCAGGCTCCTGGGAGGCTGTCTGGATGTACTTATGAATATAGCAGGAACGCCTTTTGACGGAACGCTGGATTTCATTGACAGATATCAGGACGACGGTATCATCTGGTTCCTGGAAAGCTTTGATCTGCAGTTTGAACAAATGATGGAAAGCCTCTGGAAAATGAAGATGATGGGATGGTTTGAACATACGAAAGGTATTATATTCGGAAGGCCTCTGTTTTACAGGGCAGAAGGGTTCGATGGCAGTCCATTGCCATCATATGAGGATGTCCTGCATGAGCGCCTGGATGACCTGAATGTTCCCGTGATCCTGGATGCGGATATAGGCCACAAGGGTCCCCAGTTTGTTATGATAAACGGAGCGCTGGCACATATAGAATCAGAAGGAGGCCGGGGCACCTGTTCAATAATATTAAAATAATATTGATCCAAAGAAAACACCTGTGAAACTGATCACAGGTGTTTTAATCATATAATGATATTTAATTGAAATATCTGCACCGGATATATCGGTGACAGATTACAGATATCAGACCAGCTTGCCGGCTACCCTCGGGTAGAGCTCCACGTCGCGGGTATTGCTCATACCGGTCACATACATGATCAGTCTTTCGAATCCGAGACCGAAGCCCGAGTGCTTTACTGAACCGTAACGGCGCAGATCCATGTAATTCTTGTAATCGTCAGGATTCAGCCCCAGCTCATCGATCCTTGCAGCAAGGAGTTCTTTTCTTTCTTCCCTCTGGCTGCCTCCTATCAGCTCACCAACTCCCGGTACGAGCATATCTGCTGCAGCTACTGTTTTGCCGTCCTCATTTGCACGCATATAGAACGCCTTGATCTCCTTCGGATAGTTGAAGACAAATACAGGCTTGTTATAGATCTTCTCTGTAAGATATCTTTCATGCTCGGTCTGAAGATCACATCCCCAGAATACCTTGTATTCAAATTCATCATTATGCTGCTCAAGGATCTCGACAGCTTCAGTGTAGCTGACTCTTGCAAAATCGCTCCCGGCCAGATTGGTCAGTCTTTCGATCAGACCTTTGTCATAGAAATTGTTGAAGAATCTGATCTCATCAGGACACTTATCGAGTATGTGTCTGACAACATATTTGATCATGCTTTCGGCAACTGTCATATCGTCTTCCAGATCCATGAAAGCCATCTCCGGCTCGATCATCCAGAACTCAGCAGCGTGACGGGGAGTATTGGAATTCTCTGCACGGAATGTAGGCCCGAATGTGTAGATCTTGCCAAATGCCAGAGCAAAGCTCTCACCCTCAAGCTGACCGGATACAGTCAGATTGGTCTCACATCCAAAGAAATCCTTTGAGAAGTCAACCTTTCCATCTTCAGTGAGCGGAGGAAAGAGGGGATCAAGTGTGGTGACACGGAACATCTCACCGGCGCCTTCGCAGTCACTTCCCGTGATAAGAGGTGTATGTACGTAAACATATCCGTTCTCATGGAAAAAACTGTGCAGAGCATAAGCACATTCGCTGCGAATACGGAATACTGCATTGAAAGTATTGGAACGCGCTCTCAGATGAGGAATGGTACGCAGAAACTCGAGGGTATGGCGCTTCTTCTGCAGCGGATAGTCAGCCTCGCAGGTTCCTTCGATACTGACCTCTGATGCATGGATCTCAAGCGGCTGCTTGGCATCAGGAGTCAGGACAACCTTTCCCTTTATGATACAAGAGGTTCCAACCGGAAGATTGGCCAGTTCCTTGAAATTGTCAAATCTGTCAGCATCGATGATGACCTGCAGATTACCGAAGCAGCTGCCGTCATTGAGCTCTAAGAATCCTACATTTTTGGATTCTCTGGATGTTCTTACCCATCCAGCGACAGTTACCTGCTTGCCGTCTTCAGGTGCTTCTCTGAACAGTTTAATGATCTCAGTTCTTTCCATTGTGATTACCTCTTTTTCTGACTTGTAAAATATTTCGAAATATTATATGACATTCAAAATGCTGTTTCAACTGTTTGTTTATCGTCTCTTAGGGATGGGGATAAGCAGGTGTGTCTGATTCTTATACCGCTGAAAGCCGCCTTTTCCCGACATGCGTGACTCGGCCATGGGAATACTGACAAACACAAACATCAGAGTGTTGATCAGTGCCCCGAAGAACAGATACCATTTAGATGGCATTGACAGCAGCATCATAAAATATATTGACCACCAGAACGATATCTCGCCAAAGTAATTCGGATGTCTGGCATTCTTCCACAAACCGTATCTGCAGCAACCGGAAGCATATCCATCTGCGACATCTTTCTTGAACAGGTTCATGTGATAATCAGCATATGCTTCCAGAAATACCGCACCGAGGGCGGTAAGAAAGAAAATAACGCTGAATATGGAAAACGGAGCATCTGTTGTAAACACCATGATAGCAGGAAGCATAGCCATGTAGACTACCAGGGTAGGAAACAGATGGATGCCTGCAAAATTGATTACCGGAAACAGATTTTTAGACATCCGCCTGAGTGAGACATATCTCCAGTCCTCACGCTTCAGATTCCGGAATCTCATAGCCCAGTTGGCAGTCAGTCTGACGCCCCAGATCGTGATCGCTGCTATCATGAGAAACCGCAGGAATGTCAGAGAAGTACTAAATGCCAGTACAAACACTATCACTATCGGCTGGACACTCCAGTAAGGGTCATAAATGGATGCGTTCGAAAACAGTGTGCTGAAAACAAATATGATCACAGTTGCGATCAGGTCGGCAACCAGTATCCTGACCCAGACCGCACCGCTCATTGCCTTGCCTATGATAATACCTGCTGCGATAGCGATGATATAGCTGACCACTACAACAGCAAAGCTGAATATAGGATTCTTTTTAAGTCTTTTCATATAGTTTCATATCTCCGCAGAAAACATGCTAACGGTTACTATACCACAAGTTTGCGTGTTTGTGAATTTTTTAAGGTTTACTGTGTTTATTTTTTTCTTTATGATATAATACTACGAGATTTTAAGATTCGAAAACAGGAGTAGAATTGTCAATGAATATCCACAGTGAAAGAGTTGAACAGATCAGAAGTCTGATGGAAAAGGATAACATCGGACTATACCTGATCCCGATGGATGACTGCCACGGAAGCGAATATGTTGCAGATCATTTCAGATGTATAGAGTATGTCAGTGGATTTACAGGGTCAGCGGGCACGCTGATCATTTCTATGGATGGAGCATGGCTGTATGCAGACGGCAGATATTATGTTCAGGCTGCGGCTCAGCTCGCAGGATCATGTATCGAGCTGATGAAACTGGCGGCTCCTGATGTTCCGGATCCGGAAGATTTCATAGCACAGAAAATGCAGGATATCCTTGCAGCTGATGAGACTTTGGGATTTGGTTTCGACGGATGTGTGGTAAATGTCAGATCCAGAAACAGATACCTTGAAAAGATCGCTGCAAAATGCCATCTGGAAACTGACAAGATACCGGTCAGAACAGACAGAGACCTGGTAGGAGAGATATGGACAGACAGACCGGCTCAGAGGTTTTCAGATATCTGGATCCTGGATGAGCAGTATACCGGCCAGTCTGCAGCTGAAAAGCTGTCAAGGATCAGGGAGAAGCTTACAGAATATACAGGCACAGCTGACAATTACCTGTATCTTATCAGTTCGCTGGATGATCTGGCCTGGATATTCAATATCCGCGGCGATGACCTGCCGGAGACGCCTGCAGTATTTGCATATGCCGCGATCTGTCCTGACAAAGCTGTTCTGTTTGTCGGAGATGGTGCTGCTGATGAAAAAGTTAAAGCACATCTCCTTTCCCAGGGGGTACAGCTGGGTGAATATTCAGGTAGATGTCTGTGTTTGCCTGTAGAAGACGGCATGCAGGTACTGGCAGACCTTTCAAAGACCAATGTGGCAGTCTATGATCACTATATCGGCTGCGGATGTAAGGTGAAAGATATAGCCCATCCATCGCAGATATTCAAAGCTGTTAAAAATGATACAGAGCTTAGGTGCGCGAAGAACGCTCTGCTCAGGGACAGTGCCTATGTTACAGCCTTTATGAAGTGGCTGAAAGAGAAGGCAGAGGTAGCAGGGGCCGGCAATGCCATGACCAATGATGACGGTTCTGCTATGTCCGAGCTGTCTGTTGACGAGAAGCTGGATGAATTCAGAACAGAAGACAGCCTGTATATCGGTAAATCCTTCGCAACGATAGCCGCATATAAAGATAATGCCGCCATGATGCATTATCAGGCAAAACCTGACAATTTCAGGTATATTTCCGCTGAGGGTATGCTCCTGATCGATTCAGGAGTCCAGTTCAGAGATGGAACTACAGATATCACCAGAACATTTATACTGGGTCCAGTTACTGATGAAGAGAAGAAAGCATTTACTCTGACAGCTGTTTCCATGCTCCGACTGATGAATGCCAGATTCATTGATGGATGCTGCGGAGAGAACCTGGATATCATCGCCAGAGAGCCCATGTGGGAGCAGGGCTGGGATTATAAATGCGGAACAGGTCATGGTGTGGGTCATGTGCTGAACGTTCATGAGGGCCCTCACTCTATCAGATGGAAGATATCTGACAATGTTTCCCATACGCCGTTAAAGGAAGGTATGATAGTTACAGACGAGCCCGGTGTCTACAGGGAAGGTCAGTTTGGGATACGTACAGAAAATGAGATATTTGTAAAGGCATTTATGGAAACACCTGACGGGAAGTTCATGTGTTTTGAGCCTATGACATTTATCCCGATCGATCTGGATGGTATCGATACTGCTTATATGTCTGAACAGGATATCAACCTGCTCAATGAATACCACAGACAGGTAAGAGAAAAGCTCTCATCCCTGCTGGATCAGGATACGCTCAGGTGGCTGGATGTTTATACAAGAGAAATACATAAATAGTTTTACGAGGAATTATGCGGGTAAAGAGATTATTGTTTATTTATAACCCAAAGTCGGGCAGAGGAGCCATCGGGATTTATCTGTTGGATATCCTGAAGGTCTTTGATGCTGCAGGATATACGACTACCATTTACCGTATGAAATATCCCGGTGACGCTGCTTATATGGCGGAACATGAAAGCCCGGATTATGACCTGCTGGTCTGTGCGGGCGGTGACGGCACGCTGAATGGCGTCATTTCGGGCCTGATGAAGCTGGATCCCGAAAAAAGACCGAGGGTTGGCTTTATACCGGCAGGTTCAACAAATGACAACAGGAAGAACTACAAGCTGCCTGCCAATATACAGCATGCAGCCAGAGTGGCTGTAAACGGCAATCCTTTTGCCACAGATATAGGTCTGTGTAACGACAGGTATTTTACTTATGTTGCTTCATTTGGAGAACTGTCCGCAGTTTCCTGCTTTACACCACAGGCTAACAAGAATCTGCTCGGCCATGCCGCATATATACCTGATGGGATCAGAGCTCTGTGGAAGATGAGATCCCAGAGGATCACAGTTACGTATGATGATGGCAATGTCAAAAAAGGTGACTACTTCCTGGGTATGGTGACCAATGCAGTCAGCGTGGGAGGATTCAGCGGGATCACCGGGGCAAATGTTGACCTTCAGGATGGAAAGTTTGAGGTCATGCTGTTCGAAAAGCCTGCCGATATACTGGATCTTCAGAAAGAAGTAACTGCGGTATTGTCACCTTCAGGAACAGCAGACGGTCTTGTCACCAGGATCAAGGCATCGAAGATCGTTTTTGAATGCGATGAAGAGATGCAGTGGGTTGTTGACGGTGAGAACGGAGGCCAGCATAAGAGGACTGAAATAGTCAATTACAATCATGCAGTCCGCATTATGAGCGGCCTGACATCAAAAAACAGATAATACGGGATCATTTATATGACAAATGAAAAAGTAATAAGCCTCTTTGAAGAGGATGAAGATATAGAACAGGCGATAGAGTTCGAAAAGATTGAGATAGAGCCGGAAAAGGCTGAACCGGTAAAAAAACAGTCCAATAATATATCTGGGCCTGAGAATAAGAAATCTGCGAAGAAGGAGTTCTTTGACTGGATCAAGGTCATACTGATCGCTGTGGCTGCAGCCATATTGATCAACTGTTTTGTTATCATCAATTCAGTGGTTCCTTCGGGGTCCATGGAATCTACCATCATGACGCACAGCCGCATGTTCGGATACAGACTGGCATATCTGTTCAGTGAACCTGAACAGGGCGATGTTATCATCTTCAAATATCCGGTTGATGAAAAACAGATCTTTGTAAAAAGGGTAATCGGAACTCCGGGCGATACCGTAGAGATCATTGGCGGTGTTACTTATGTCAACGGTGAGGTTCTGGATGAGCCATATCTGAACGAAACTCCGTATGATCTGGATTTCGGTCCATATGTTGTTCCGGAGGATTCGTATTTTGTCATGGGTGACAACAGAAATCACTCCAATGATGCCAGATATTGGGAAAAGGACGGTCATGCAGTCAGCTTTGTTACCAGGGAAGAGATACTGGCCAAAGCAGTGCTTTGCTACTGGCCACTGAACAGATTTGGAGTGATCAGATAATGCTCAGAACCGATTCGAGAAAGGTCAGACCGGGAGATACATTCGTCGCTGTGAATGGTATCACCCACAATGGATCAGATTACATAGAAGATGCTATTGAAAACGGAGCATCGCTGATAGTCTGCTCATCGGGATCGTATAGTATTCCCACAGTAAATGTTCCCGATACGGAAATATATCTGGAAGATGTCCTGACTGCGGAGTACGGTGATCTGATCTCATCAATGACGCTGATGGGCGTTACAGGTACAAATGGTAAGACTACCACCTGTTTTCTTGTCAGCCAGGCTTTGAATTTGCTGGGGATCAGATGCGCTTATATCGGAACTGTAGGTTTTTATCTGGATGACAAGATCTGTGACCTGCCCAATACATCCATTGATCTGTGCTCGTTATATGAGCTGCTGGTAGAGTCCCATAACAGGGGTTTTGATCATGTGATAATGGAAGCATCGAGTCAGGGACTGGATATGGGCAGACTGAATACCATTACATTTGATGCTGCTGTCTTTACCAATCTGACAGAAGATCACCTGGACTACCATAAGACAATGCATAACTATGCCATGGCAAAGAAAATCCTGTTTGATTCGCTGAAGGCAGATGGAACGGCTATCGTAAATGCGGATGATCCCGCCGGAGCTTATTATGTCAGAGATGACAGAAGGGTGCTGACCTATGGCATGGCAAAGAATGGAAACCGGCCTGATATATCTGTCATCAGTTATAACAGGGAAGATGATGTGACTGATGCTGTATTCGCATATAATGGTTCTGAGTTCAGCCTGAAGACAGTATTGGCTGGCGAGTATAATATGTACAATCTTGCTGCCATGACTGCTGTTCTGATATCTGCAGGTGTTTCACCGGATGTGTTGCCTGAGATCTCTCTGGAACTGATCCCACCCGAAGGACGTATGGACAGGATCACATACAGGGGAAATGACATCATCATTGATTATGCACATACGCCAGATGCATTTGAAAAGATATTTTCCACAGCCAGGGAGATGAACAGAAACCATATATATACCGTGTTTGGATGTACCGGAGATAGGGAAAGAGAGAAAAGACCGGTAATGACGCGCATAGCACTGGAAAGCAGTGATCTCTGCGTGATCACAGTTGACGATATTCACGGAGAAGACCCGGATCAGATATTCTCGGATATGCTGAGTGGCGTTTTATATGACAATTATCTGGTATGTCCGGACCGCAGAGAAGCCATAAAGAAGGGTATGGAACTTCTTGAAGAAGGAGATGTACTGTTAATCCTGGGTAAAGGGCACGAGCAGTTCATCGTTTCCGACAAAGGCAATATTAAACATAATGACAAACAGGCTGTACTGGATCTGATAGCGGAGGAAATCTGATTGGCACTGGATTTTGATTATAATGATAATAATGAAGAGCATATCAGCTCTGAAGATTTCCTCATAAATGAACGGGAAGCCGAAAGGCGCGCCCAGAGGGAGAAACGTCAGAGAAAGAAGACCAAATTCACGGACAAGAAGCATTCCGTGACCGGTATCATTTCCAGCATATTGGCTCTGGTCTCACTTGGGCTGATCATTGCCGCGATCATTTCATCTGCCATGAACAAAGGGCAGGGAGGCAGGACTGTGGGGATCTTTGGTGCTGCCAGTTTCGTACTGGCTGTGATCGGAATGATCCTGGGAATAGTTTCATTCAGAAAAACAGACGTGCTGCTCAAATTCGCCTGGATCGGTATGATCAGCTGTATCGTCATATGGATCATTGATGCCATGCTGATAGTCATGGGAGTCTGATCAGACTCGTTTTGTTCTGATAAAATACTTCATTTTTGTATATCTTTTTCATATATGTTGTGTTAGAATATACCAAATGTAGGTCTTTATGACCATAAATACCACAATATGGGGGAATTGTATATCATGAACGCAACATTCTGGGCGCTTGTCCCGCCCATCCTGGCAATCGTTATCAGTTTGATAACAAAGGAAGTTAACCTTTCACTTTTTGCAGGAATTCTTGTTGGTGCTATTCTGTTTACAGGAGGAAATCCTTTTACCACTGTGACCACCATGTTTGATGTCATGGCTGACAAGGTCAAAGGCAACATGGGAGTACTGATCTTCATCATACTTCTGGGTATGATCGTATTCCTTATGAATCAGTCAGGTGCCACTCACAGATATGCGCTGTGGGCAGCCAGAAAACTGAAGACCAAGAGATCTACTCTGATAGCAACCATGTTTCTGGGCATCATCATCTTTGTAGATGATTATTTCAACTGCCTTACTGTAGGTACAGTAATGAGACCAATAGCTGACAGGAACAAGATCTCAAGAGAGAAGCTGGCATATATTATCGACTCAACGGCAGCTCCTATCTGTATAGTTGCACCTATTTCTTCATGGGCCGCAGCTGTCAGCTCATATCTGCCTGAAGGGTCATCAATCGACGGATTCACGCTGTTTATCAAGTCTATCGTAAGCAACTACTATTCATGGTTCTGCATCGCGCTGATCCTCTTTACATCCCTTCTTTCCGTTGACTTCGGAAAGATGAGAAAGTATGAGATAGAAGCCATGGCTTCCAAACTCAACGAAGAAAATGACAATACAGAAGAGTACGGCAAGGCTGGAAAGGGAAGGGTA
The DNA here is from genome assembly GCA_045604025.1 of Lachnospiraceae bacterium. GTDB lineage: Bacteria > Bacillota > Clostridia > Lachnospirales > Lachnospiraceae > RGIG5612. The sequence continues at coordinate 9,990 of JAZUNG010000176.1, forward strand.
CTTGATCTCGTCCTTCCGGTATTGGCTCTGATCATATTCTCGATCATCTGTATGCTGTATACAGGCGGCCTCTTCTCAGGAGAAGCAGCCAGCATAGGTGATGCATTTGCAAACTGTGATGCCATAACAGGACTTGCCATGGGTGGTCTCTTTACAGTTATCTTCCTGGCGATCCTTTATCTGCCAAGAAAGATCGTTACTCCAAAACAGTATCTGGACGGACTGGTTGAAGGCTTCAAGAATATGGTGCCTGCCACTCTGATCCTCGTTCTGGCATGGACTCTGGGCGGTATCTGCGGAGCTGACTATCTGGATGCAGGTGGATTTGTCGGTGCATTCGTTCAGCAGAACAATATCTCACTTACATTTATGCCTGTTATATTCTTTATCATCGCGTTGCTCCTGGCATTCTCAACAGGAACCAGCTGGGGAACATTTGCCATTCTGCTTCCTATAGCGGTTGCGGTATTCCAGGATCAGATGTCACCCACCATGATCATGACCGTTTCAGCTGTTCTGGGCGGCGGTGTCTGCGGTGACCACGTCAGCCCTATCTCAGATACTACCATCCTGAGTTCTACAGGTGCTGCATGCAACCATATCAACCATGTTTCATCTCAGTTGGAGTATGGTATTGTAGTTGCTGTAGCCACTGTTATCAGCTATATCATAGGAGCTCTGATCCAGAATGCATGGATCGCTCTTATCATAGG
>JAZUNG010000177.1:0-3692 GCA_045604025.1 Lachnospiraceae bacterium
CATGGATCGTTTCCAGCGTGACATCCGCATTCAGATAATCAAACCAGTCCTTGTTCTGCTGATACAGATCATGGATCTCCTGATACTGGTCTTCAGTGATCAATGTCACATCATATATAGAAGAAAGCTCATGATAATCAAATGTGTATTCCGGCAGGATCGTTCCTTCGATCAATGCCAGACGGCAGTCATGCCCGTTGTCCGTACGGCGTATCTGCTCGCACGATTTCTGATACTCTTCTTCCATGACCAGCTCTGAAACATCCGCGTGCTGCCATATGATCGTCAGGTCGTTTTCTCCCCTGAGGATCTCTTCCAGATCATCAAAATATGTATCGTCAGTGATCCTGATGCTTTTGTCCAGGAAGAATGCCAGCTGTTCACACAGCTCTTTAACAGTCGATATATGATATCCGTCGATCGTGATCGTCTTTTCCTGCTGTTCCATAACAATGTCCTGCCTTATATACACTATTATAATCGGACGTGTATCATCTCTTACCGGATAATGTATGATAAACGACTATCTAAAAAAGATTGGGGTGAAGATACCCCTGTAAAGAATCACGGGGTGAAGATCAGTAAGAAATATATAAGCCTTTCAATCAGTATGGGGTGTCTGAATGCATCAGGACACCCCTTTATCATGCTTTGGAATAAGATGTTGTCAGACAGAAAGGAAAAGGTTCAGGACCCTAGTCTCGCCAACTAACCTGAACCCCGGTATAAACCGTGATTAGTGTAGCACACTTCCGTTTAATTGAGCATTCTAAGACTCCGAAAAGTTTTTATTGATAATTGATGAGGATGTTCTCTGCCCTGTAACGCATCAGCCGATGGTCAGGATCAGTACTGTGAAACGCATCGTAAAAGAACCGGATCACACATATTACATCTGGATCCCTGTATATTACAGCGAGCAGACAAATCGGTATCACAGAGTTCTTCCTGACTTCCTGCTGCCATATAAGCATTACACCGCTGTTACCGTTCAGACAGCCATGACGGATGGTGTTGATCTGGATTATTATTCATATCCCAGTGACTCAACCAGATACCGTTGGAAGCGTTGGTGGAGACATAAAATCCTGGACATGATTTACGTGCTTAAATATCTGTGTTTTCTAATCAAAGGCACTGTACCGGAGCCTGCAGATCTGCCTTACTCATCAATTCATTCGCTCCGTATATTTGAAAATCCGGATATCACTGCAGATGTCGAATGCATTAATATCAATTACCGACGTAATGACAGTTGGCTGGCTGCCGTTGTTTACCAACAGAGATTAATGACTTCAACTTAAATACCTTTATCATTCCCCATATGATGTCCTCGAAAGGAGGATTTCATGTGGGACCTTTATCAAAAAATGATCTGCTTTCCCTGTTCAACCTTGAAGATGATGCCGTTGAAGACATCTCCTTCATCAATAAGAACGGAATTGCAATGATCGATGTTTTACTGCGCCCAAATTATCCGCCATGTCCAAGATGCGGTAATACACGGGTGTGGGTAAAAGACTTCAGTTCCAGACAGATTACTCACAGTATTCTGACTGACCGACAATGTATTCTCATCTACAAAGCCAGAAGATATATCTGCCCGGTATGCGGGCGTACATATCTTGAAAACAATCCATTCTCTTTCCGTTCTTCTCAGATATCGGCCCTGACTGTTCAGAACCTTCTCAGAGATCTGAAATCTGCCAATGAAACATTCTCATCAGTTGCCTTAAGGTATCATGTTTCTCCAACTTCTGCGTGCTCTGTCTTTGACCAGTATGTGTCAATGAGCCGTCTTCCACTCCCTGAATTGATGTGTTGGGATGAATGTTATGCATTCTATCATAAGGGTGAAGACTCCAAATATGTATTCACGATTCTTGACTTTGATTCACAGATCCCTGCTGATCTTCTTCCAAGCAGAAGAAAAGGTTATCTCACCAGTTACTTCATGAGTCTTCCTAAAGAGGAACGGGACAATGTGAAGATGATCGCTACCGACATGTACAGGGAATACCGGTATATCATCCATCAGGTGTTTCCCAAGGCGATCCACTCCTGTGACCACTATCATGTAAGCCAGGAACTTACCCGGAAAGTTGATAAAGTACGGCTGCGTGTAATGAAATCCGTAACGAAATACATTAAGGGAACGAAAAAGACAACAGACCAGTACTATCTCCTGAAGAAGTTCAATTGGCTGATCTTCAAACGTTATGACAGCGTTGATCATGATGGACGACAGCTCTTCGATCCAAACCGGGAACGGAAGATGAATCAGAAGCTGGGCCGCCTGCTTAACTACTATGATATCCGCAATCTCATTGAGGCCATTCATCCTGACCTCAAAGCCGCATGGCGTTTAAAGGATGACCTTACAGACTTTTACGAAAAGAATACTTACGACACTGCTGAAGAAGCGCTGACTGAACTGATTCTCTCATTCTCTCAATCCGGTATTACCGAGATGAAAGAATTCGGCCGTACACTCGCCAACTGGAAAGAAGAGATCATCAATTCATTCATTGTCGTCAAGAAAAAGTATAAAGTCGATAAGGATACAGGCCAGGTGGTGGTATCCGATATAAAACTGAATAACGGTTTGATGGAGAATCGCAACTCGATTCTTAAGATCATAAAAAAGAATGCGAACGGTTATACATGCTGGAACAGGTTTCGCAACCGTGCCCTTTATGTTCTCAGGCCGGATGCCGTCCCTTTACTGAATCCGGTTATTCCTCCTAAAAGAGAGAAGGCAAAAAAAGAGATAAAGAAGAAAAGGAAAACGAAAAAGGAGAAAGCCAATGCGGTATAACGAAAAGATATTTTACTGCTTTACTGTTTCCGTCGATACTGACGACGTTTATGAATGTATGATCAACAATCTTCAGATCCTGCCCGGTATCATCAGATTTGATTTAACTGCAGATTCTTATGGTCCTGTATCGCTGCTCATGGGAAGATATTTAGACACAATATGGGTGATCGATATGGAAAACCATATATCCATCGTATTTGATCACTGGATCAGTACAGATGATATCGTTCAGGAAATTCTGGATATCGGCTCGTTTGATTATGATGAAGACATCAGTCTGATCTTAGCTGAGGCAATTGATCTGATACGCAGAAACTATAATACCAACGTTCTGTACTTCCCTGTACCAGATGATCGGCATTCCCCATTTGAAGACACTTTGCCATTTTAAAATAGCCTCCGGAGAGCTGATATACCAGCTCTCCACTTTTTCTATTTGTGTATGGATCGAAAAAGCCAGTCTATACACATGGCTGTATCGCCTGTATATGTGACTGGCTGTTTTCTCTTTAAACCTTCATGGGGTCTTAGGTTGACCCCATTATTTCTTAAAGCTTCTTTTGGCTCACCCCGCTAATTTGTGGAGCGCCTGATTATTCAGTTTGTATAATCACTTTTTTGTGATCAATTAGCACCCATACGCTTCTTGGAAACCATGAGAATACCGGAACCAAGAACGAGAACTGCACCGATTACATAGAACAGTGTTGTACCGATACCACCTGTGGAAGGAAGAACGGAACCAGCATTATTCACGACTTCAATAGAAGCTGTTCCATCTGCTACCTCTGTAGGATCTTCTTTCAGGTTATATCCATCCGGTGCTTGAGTCTCAAGTACATAGTATTTGCTATCTCCATCAAGACCATAG
>JAZUNG010000178.1:0-1733 GCA_045604025.1 Lachnospiraceae bacterium
CCTGCGGCGGGCATACACGGTGGTGAGCTCGTATGCCAGGGAACTGTGGAAGATATCAAGACATGTCCGGAGTCCATCACAGGCCAGTATCTCAGCGGCAAGAAAAAGATAGAAGTGCCGGAAGTCAGACGAGAGGGCAACGGCAAGTTCATAGAGATAAAGGGTGCAGCAGAAAACAACCTCAAGGACATCGACGTAAAGATCCCTCTCGGCAAGATGGTCTGTGTCACAGGTGTGTCCGGATCAGGAAAGAGCAGTCTTATAAATGAGATCCTCTATAAAGCCGTAGCTGCAGAGATGTACGGCAGTAAGGATAAAGCGGGCAAGCATAAGAAGATAAGGGGCCTTGAACATATCGATAAGATCATCGATATCAATCAGGCACCTATCGGCAGGACACCGAGATCGAACCCTGCCACATATACAGGCGTGTTCACACATATCAGAGATCTATTCGCACAGCTTCCTGAGGCGAAGATGAGAGGATTTGGCAAAGGCCGTTTCAGTTTCAACGTAAAGGGTGGCAGATGTGAGGCGTGCAGCGGTGACGGCATCATCAAGATAGAGATGCACTTCCTGCCTGATGTTTATGTGCCGTGCGAAGTGTGTAAGGGCAAGAGATATAACAGAGAAACTCTTGAAGTCAAATACAAGGGCAAGAGCATATTCGACGTACTGGATATGAACGTTACTGAAGCACTGGAATTCTTCAAGAATATCCCGAGCATAGCGAGACAGCTGACTACTTTGGAAGAAGTGGGGCTTGGATATATCAAGCTGGGACAGCCGAGCACTCAGCTTTCCGGAGGGGAAGCACAGAGAATAAAGCTGGCGGCTGAACTTTCCAAGAAGAGCACAGGCAAGACTTTATATATACTTGATGAACCTACGACGGGACTGCATTTTGCGGACGTAGACAAGCTGCTCCATGTACTTGATAAGCTGGTGGATGCAGGCAATACAGTAGTTGTCATCGAGCATAATCTGGACGTTATCAAGCGCGCTGACCACATCATCGACCTTGGTCCTGACGGTGGATTCCGAGGAGGGAATATCATTGCAGAAGGAACTCCTGAGGAAGTGGCCCCAGCTGAAGGAACTTATACTGGCGAATTCTTGAAAAAAGTGTTAAAATAATAAAGATAACGTATCGCTCTTAACATGGAGGATGTAGAAATGATTGAAAAACTTAACCTGACCATGCTTACTGACTTTTATGAGATCACCATGGCCAATGGATATCACAGTTCGGGAATGGCTGATGACATAGCGTATTTCGATATGTTTTTCAGAAAGATACCTGATGGCGGCGGCTATGCGATCTTCGCAGGGCTGGAGCAGGTTATAGAGTATCTGAAGAATCTGGAATTCACAGAAGAAGATATCGAATACTTGAGAAGCAAGAAGATATTCAATGAAGAATTCCTCGTGTATCTGGCAAACTTTGAGTTCAAGTGTGACGTATGGGCCGTGCCTGAAGGAAGTATCGTGTTCCCGCATGAACCGCTCATCACGGTAAGAGGTCCTGTGATGCAGGCTCAATTCATAGAAACTATGATACTGCTGCTGATAAACCATCAGAGCCTTATCGCGACTAAGGCCAGCAGGATCGTCAGATCTGCAGCGGGAAGACCTGTAATGGAATTCGGTACAAGAAGATCACACAGTACAGCTGCAGCAATTTACGGAGCGAGAGCTTCATACATCGGCGGATGTGCAGGAACTGCATGTAC
>JAZUNG010000179.1:0-16515 GCA_045604025.1 Lachnospiraceae bacterium
GATATGGAATCCTTATTCCACCCATGATAAAACCATTATCAGTCAAGAAAGAAGGAACAGGTGTGGAGATAGCGCTTCCGCCAAAGATCCAGAGTGATGCGTTTGTGATTATATTAATAAGACCGATAGTAAGCAAAACCTGACTCATAGGTGATGCATACAATGGTCTCAGGAATCCTAACTCAATACCAAGTCCCAATAGACCTCCAAGAATAGTGGCAGCTACAAGTGCTATGATCCATGCAAGAAAATTGGAAATATCAGGATTTGCATTGGTTACAGCCTGGTATACAAACGTACCAAAATAGCCGGCAACCATGAAGATAGCACCATGGCACATATTAACTACACGGAGCTGGCCCATGCTCAGAGTCATACCTGTTGCGATCAGGAACAGGATGAGTCCGTAGGCGACTCCGTTGATAATATAGTTCAGAAAAACACCCATAATTAACTCCTCTAATTACATTAGGATAGGGCAAGTGCCATACGGCAGATGCCCTACCCTGAACTTTATTAGCAACTCAAATAGTTTTCAAAGGACATCAGTTGCAATTATATCCCTAAAATCAGTTTCCAGTATAAGCTGATCCGTCGTAGTTGTATCCGTTCTCACCAACCTGCTCATAAACTTCCTGAACTTCATAGTTGATGGAGCCGTCATCCAGTCTTACGACCTTAACAACATATACATCCTTGGTTGCAACTACTGTTCCGTCTGCGAATACGGTATGTCCCTCAGGTCCGTCAAACTCTGCAGCTCTCAGAGCATCAGCAAGAGTCTGAGCATCAGCGTCAGGTCCTACAGCGTCAAGAGCAACGGTAAGGCACTCAAGAGCCTGATATACAGAACCGGACAGGTTGTTTCCGATAGGAACCTCATTGAATTCAGCCTTCCACTCAGTTACGAGTTCATCATTAGCATCGTTTTCGATTGAATATGCGTAGCAGATAGGAGCCAGTGTTCCATGCTCGATAACAGCGTCAGCGATATTGCTGTCAAGAGACTCCAGAACATATGAATCTGTAAATCCGCCGTGCATTGTACCGTATACAGGGAGCTTCTCATATGCTCCGGTCTGATACCATGCATTGTAGAAAGCGATAGCGTCTGATGAAGATGTCCATCCAACGATTGCTTCAGCATCAGAATTCATAATAGTAGTAAGGTAAGCTGACCAGTCATTGGTTCCCTGTGCAACGGCGATGTTGTCGATAACCTTGCCGCCCATTGCCTCGAAGCATGTAACGAAAGGATCAACATAGTTGTTGCCGCCGACAGTCTCCTGCTTGAAGCAGTAAACTGTTCTCAGACCAACTTCATTGTACAGATAATCAGCCATAACTGTAGGGAATCCGGCAGTACCGCCGCCCAGGGCAACGATCATGTCATTTCCGAACAACATTCCGCCTGTGAAAGCAGCAGGTGATCCGTTATAAAGAACAACAGGGCAGGGATTATCAGCTACATATGCAAGAACTGATCTCTTGTGACCGATCTGAGTAGGTCCAAAGATAACCTTTGCACCCTGACCGATCATTGACTCTGCCTGTACCTGAGCCTTATCAGAATCTGATGCACAGTCACCTTCGATAATATCAAAGTGCCATCCGGTCTTTTCCTCAAGCTTCTGAGCTGCGAAATCAAAAGCCTTCTTTGCAACTTCGCCAGTGATTGACTCAACACCGGTCTTGTCAAGAAGATGTCCTACAGTGATAGAACCCTTAGGCTCAACTGCTTCTTTTGTTTCAGCTTCAGTTTCTTCTCCACTCTCGGCTTCAGTAGCTTCCTCGCTGCCACCCTCTGTAGGAGCCTCTGTAACGGCCTCTGTAGGAGCTTCGGTAGGAGCAGCTGTAGTCTGATTGTTTCCACCGTTATTGCCGCAAGCAGCAAGAGCAGCGATCAGAGTTAAGCCGAGAAATAAAGCTATAAACTTCTTTTTCATCTTAAAAATTCCTCCTGTAAATTGTGTAATTTGCAACAAATAGTCCTTCGCAGACTTTAGAATATTATGTGATTTCATGTGTCGTTTGTCAAGAATTCCTTTGTCCAAAGTATATTTTTTCATACTATTTCTAAAAAAAATCCCCCATCGGTATCAGGTGGGGGATTTTTTGTATTGTCAGTATGCCATTTTTAAGGTCAGTTTTTGATATGAACATGGGTAAAAAGGTGATCCTGACAATATTCATGATTGCCGGAACACTTGGAACAGTATCTGAACTGCAGGTTAGGATCAGTCAGGTTTGTCCTTCCGCAGACAGAGCACCTGTGAACTATTGCGCCATTGTTTTCCGGTCTGTATGACGACTTCTTCTGCTCTGTTGTGCCCGCTGCTCCGGAACCATATACGCTTCTGGTATAAGCAGCATTTTCTCTTCTGCCCTGCTCCATATATCTTTCGAACTGAGCCTTTCTTCTGCCTGCATCAAATCTTTTCTTTCTGTTCATCAGGAAGAATATCAGGAAGTTCAGCAATGAGATCAGTATACTGAATATACCGGTAATACATGTCAGAGTTGAATATGCTTCACTGATACCGTAATCCATCATGATCTGCTCGATATAAGGGATGTTGGCACTCCTGAGTAAAAGGACAGATATATAATTAACTATTTCAAGTCCCAGAAGTCCAACATCGATCCATGCCAGGATCTTGATCTTGATCGGAAGTATACCGAAGAAATACACTCTGACATCAGGATACAGAACAGCAAATGCCAGGAATGACGCCATATTTATATAATACGTACTGATATTCATTGCAACAGGTGTTCCTATGGCGGATGTGATCCAGTACATGGCCATGGCACCTAATGTCATGAAAAACCATCCCGAAAACATGTACAGGTTATATCTGAATGTGCCCAGATTCTGTTCCAATGCCCTGCCGATGAAGAAATACAGCATGAACATGAATATGACCCAGAAGCTTAAAGCCTGAGGCGGGGTCAGTATCCAGGTAAACAGTCTCCAGACCTGTCCGCGCATGACCATGTGAGGCTGCAAAGTGATATACTGATACAGGCCCAGTCTGGAATCTGCAAGAAGCAGAATATATCCGATCGCATATCCGCCCAGTACATAATATATGAGATTTTTAATGGCAAATCTGCCTATTTTCTTTTCCAGTCTGTCTATCATCCCAAATTAATCCTCTAATGCGGCAAAACTTAAACTCTGACAATTGTACCACATTGTTTCATAAATAACCAATCAAAAAGCTTCATTATACGTGAACAATCTGTGACTTAAATAAAAACCTACTTTAATTTATAAAAAGATTGTACTATAATACTCTGGTTATGAACGAAAGTTTTAAGTTAGGAATAGATATAGGATCTACAACAGTCAAGGTTGCAATTCTGGACGGGAATAACAATATCCTGTATTCAGATTACAGAAGGCATTTTGCAAACATCCAGGAGACCCTGGCTGCTCTTATAGCTGATGCAAGAAATGTAGTAGGAGAATGTCTCCTTCATCCCGTGATCACAGGATCCGGTGGTCTGACACTTTCAAAACATCTTGATACGCCTTTTGTTCAGGAGGTTGTTGCAGTATCTACCTCTCTGGAGCACTTTGCGCCTACAGCTGATGTTGCCATTGAGCTGGGCGGTGAAGATGCCAAGATCATATATATCACCGGTGGCCTTGAGCAGCGTATGAACGGTATCTGTGCCGGCGGTACAGGTTCCTTTATAGACCAAATGGCTGACCTTCTTCAGACAGATTCCATGGGTCTGAACGAATACGCCAAGAATTACAAGACCATCTACCCTATAGCTGCCAGATGCGGCGTATTTGCGAAAACTGATATACAGCCTCTGATCAATGAAGGTGCCACCAGAGAAGATCTCTCAGCATCAATCTTCCAGGCTGTAGTAAACCAGACCATATCAGGTCTGGCATGTGGCAAGCCTATCAGGGGCAACGTAGCATTCTTAGGCGGTCCCTTACATTTCCTGTCAGAACTGCGCGCTGCATTTATCAGAACCCTGCATCTGGAAGGAGATGCCATTATTCATCCTGAGAATTCACATCTGTTTGCAGCTATCGGTTCAGCGCTGAACTGTGATCCGGATTATTCCATCACGATCAATGAGCTCTATGACAAGCTGGCCAATGGCATCAAGATGGCCAGTGAGATTTCCAGAATGGAGCCGCTTTTTTCCTCAGAAGAAGAATATCAGCAGTTTACAGATCGTCACTCCAAAGCATCTGTTAAGAAAGGCGATATAGCCTCCTACCACGGAAAGTGTTTCTTTGGTATTGATGCCGGTTCAACTACAACCAAGATAGCTGTGATCGGAGAAGACGGAACTCTGCTCTGGTCATTCTATTCGAGCAACAACGGAAGCCTTCTGGCAACTACTCAGAAAGCTGTAGCCGAACTGAAAGCGATAATGCCTGAAGACTGCAACATCGTTTATTCTTGCTCCACAGGCTATGGTGAAGCCCTGCTCAAATCCGCTCTGATCCTTGATGAGGGTGAAGTGGAAACCGTGGCACATTACACTGCAGCCAGCTTCTTCATGCCAGATGTGGACTGCATACTGGATATCGGCGGTCAGGACATGAAGTATATCCGTATCAAAGACGGAGCCATAGACAATGTATTGCTGAATGAAGCATGCTCATCCGGCTGCGGATCATTTATAGAAAACTTTGCGACATCCATGAATACCTCTGTACAGGATTTCGCGAAGTCTGCTCTCTTTGCGCAGGCTCCGACTGATCTGGGTACCAGATGCACAGTATTCATGAATTCCAATGTCAAGCAGGCTCAGAAGGAAGGCGCAGATATATCGGAGATCTCTGCCGGTCTGTCATATTCTGTCATCAAGAACGCCCTGTATAAAGTTATCAAGATAGCAGATGCAAAAGATCTCGGAAACAAGATAGTAGTCCAGGGTGGAACATTCTACAATGACGCCATCCTCAGAGCATTTGAAAAGACAATAGGAACCAATGTTATCAGACCTGATATTGCAGGTATCATGGGTGCATTCGGAGCTGCCCTGATCGCCAGAAAGCGCTATCATGGTCAGACAAGCACCATGCTGTCATTTGATGACATCATTAATCTGGAATATAAAACAACCCTGACCAGATGCGGCAGATGCACCAATAACTGCCTGCTTACTATTAACAATTTCTCCGGAGGCAGAAGGTTTATCTCCGGAAACAGATGCGAGCGTGGTCTGGGGCAGGAAAAGAAGCAGGAAGACGTCCCCAATCTGTTCAAGTACAAGTTTGACCGGATGTTCGGATATGAACCCTTGGATCCCAATAAAGCACCTCACGGAGTGATCGGCATTCCCAGAGTTCTGAACATATACGAGAACTTCCCGTTCTGGGCGGTATTTTTCAAAGAACTCGGATACAGCGTACAGCTGTCTCCATTCTCAACCAGAAAGATATATGAACTGGGCATTGAGACCATTCCTTCAGAAAGCGAATGCTACCCTGCCAAGATCTCCCACGGACATGTACAGTGGCTGATCAACCAGGGTATCAAGACTATTTTCTACCCTTGTATTGCTTACGAAAGGAACGAGACTCCGGATTCGAACAACCATTACAACTGTCCTATGGTCATGTCATACCCGGAAAATATCAAGAATAATGTAGAAGATATCAAAAACAAAGATATCAATTTCCTGCATCCGTTCCTGGCTATGACTGACTACAGGATATTTACAGAAGGACTGGTCAGGGTTTTCGCGACAGAAGAATATGGATTTTCTGCCACTGAGATCATAGCAGCGTCCAAGAAAGGATGGGCTGAGCTTGCCAAAGCCAAGAAAGATATCCAGGACAAAGGCGAGGAAGTCATCGAATGGCTTAACCAGACCGGAAAACAGGGAATAGTTCTCGCAGGAAGGCCTTACCATATAGATCCCGAGATAAATCATGGTATCCCCGAGCTGATCAATTCGTATGGCGTTGCTGTACTCACAGAAGACTCCGTATCACATCTGGGTCATGTAGAACGTCCTCTTATCGTTCTGGATCAGTGGATGTACCACTCCAGACTGTACAGGGCTGCCAACTATATCAAGACAACCGACAATCTCAATCTGGTTCAGCTCTTCTCTTTCGGCTGCGGTCTGGATGCGGTTACCACTGACTGCGTAAATGATATCCTTAGTAATTCAGGCAAGATCTACACAGTACTTAAGATTGACGAGGTCAATAACCTGGGGGCTGTCAGGATCCGTATCAGATCCCTGCTTGCAGCACTTAAAGAGAAAGAAGAGCATCCTCAGAAAAGAGAGATCGTTTCCGCAGCATACGAACGGGTCGAGTTTACTGAAGAGATGCGTTCTAAATATACGATCCTCGCTCCGCAGATGTCTCCGATCCATTTTGATCTGCTCAAAGAGGCATTCAATGTTGAAGGATACAACTTCGTTATCCTCGATAATGACAACAAGCATTCCATTGATGCCGGTCTTAAGTATGTTAATAACGACGCATGTTATCCTTCTCTGATTGTTGTAGGCCAGATGATGGATGCGCTGACTAGTGGTAAATATGACCTGGACAGGACCGCTCTTCTGATCACACAGACAGGCGGTGGCTGCAGGGCTTCCAACTATATAGGATTCATCAGAAGAGCTCTGAAGAAGGCAGGCATGGAACAGGTCCCTGTCATCTCTCTGAGCTTTGGCATGGAAAAGAATTCCGGCTTCAAGATATCTCTCAGACTGGTTAAAAAAGCCATGTATGCTCTGGTCATTGGCGATGTATTTATGAAGGTACTCTATGCTACCAGACCATATGAGGCTGAAAAGGGATCCGCAGATGCTCTCCACGAGAAATGGAACCAGATAGTTCTTGATGCGATCAAAAAGCCTTCATTCGGAAGACGTGTTGCCAGAAAACTGATCAAGGACATAGTACGTGATTTTGACAATCTACCGAGAGTAAATGTGATCAAGCCCAGAGTCGGTGTAGTCGGAGAGATCCTGGTCAAATTTATGCCTGTTGCAAACAACAATATTGTTAAGCTTTTGGAGGCTGAAGGCGCTGAGGCTATTATGCCTGACCTGATGGATTTTCTGCTCTACTGTTTCCAGAATAACTATTTCAGGGTTGAAAACTACAGTGCTAACATCATCAATTCACTTATCGCAACAGTTGCCATCAACTTTATGGAATACCTGAGAGCTCCTGCAAACAAGGCTCTGTCAAAGAGCAAACACTTTATCCCGTCTACCCATATCTCTGAGATAGCAAGAATGGCCAGAGACTTTGTCTCACTGGGCAATCAATGCGGTGAGGGGTGGTTTTTGACAGGTGAGATGCTGGAGTTAATCCATACAGGAGTTCCAAATATCGTATGTGTACAGCCATTTGGATGTCTACCCAACCATGTTATGGGTAAAGGTGTGATCAAGTCACTTCGAAATGCATACCACGACTCCAATATAGTTGCCATCGACTATGACCCAGGCGCCAGTGAGGTCAATCAGCTCAATCGCATCAAGCTGATGCTCGCTACTGCCAAAAAAAACCTGTCGAAGCAGGCTCTTTCCAGACGCAGGCTCAGGATTGACATGCAAGCCCACGGCCTGAACAAGATCAGACTGGAGAAAGAACAGCAGAAGAACGTCGTCTGAGACTCTCAACACATTTTAACGCAAAAAAATGATCCCATCCTCGCTCATAATCAAAAATCGCTGCGGTGGGATCATTTCTTTTGCTTTTAGTGTTGGAAGTCTCAGACGACGCTATTATTCTATCTGCCAGTCGATGGGTTCGAGGCCGTGGGATGCAAGGAACTGATTGCATCTGGAAAAGTGCCTGCATCCGAAGAAGCCTCTGTAGGCAGAAAGCGGGCTCGGATGAGGTGCTTCGAGAATCAGATGTTCCGGGTTATTCAGCATGACCTTCTTGGCACGTGCGGGACTCCCCCACAGCATAAACACAATAGGTCTGTCCTGTTCATTCAGTATACGGATAGCAGCATCTGTAAACTGCTCCCATCCGATCCCTCTGTGTGAATTAGCTGCATGAGCTCTGACCGTAAGGACTGTATTCAGCAGCAGCACGCCCTGATCTGCCCATTTCTTCAGATATCCCGTTTTGGGTATGGAACATCCCAGATCATCATGCAACTCCTGATAAATGTTCTCCAGAGAAGGAGGTATCTCTATCCCTTTCCTGACAGAAAAACACAGTCCATGTGCCTGACCATCACCGTGATATGGGTCCTGTCCCAGAATAACAACCTTAACTCTGGACAGGGGTGTCAGATGGAATGCATTAAATATATCCTCAGCCGGAGGATATACCAGCTCAGTGCTATATGCATTCTGTACCTTCTGATACAATTCCTTATAATACGGTTTGGAAAACTCAGGCTTTAGTGCCTCCAGCCAGTCATTACTTATCGCTGCCATCGGTTTCTTTATTCTTTCTTCTGTCCAGTGCTTTCTTTGTATTCTGCCATATGGGCAGCTCAGTCATTCTGTGGATAACCTTACTGCCGGGTGACTCCGGTCTGACTTTCACCTCATCCTCTGCAGGGCGCTCTGCTGCTTCCAGATCGATCCAGAATGCAACTCCGTCATCCACATTCATAACACCGCATTCCTTATCCAGTGTATCTGCGATTGCTTTAACGATAGACAGGCCCAGACCGCTTCCGCCATATTCACGTGTACGGGCTTTATCGACCTTGTAGAACTGTCCCCAGATCTTGTCCTGCTCGTCTTCGGGTATATAGTTTCCAGAATTGAATATGGTCACTCTGACAGTACTTTCATTCAGATACTCTGCCTGTATACGGATGATCTTCTTGTCATCCATATGGTTGATAGCGTTATTGAAATAGTTGACCAGTACTTCTTCAAACAGGAATTCATCTGACCAAACATAAACAGAGTCTTTATTGTTGAAATATATATTTGCATCATGTTCCTCAATGACCAGAGCCATGGTATTCAGGAAGCCGTCAATAACGTCTACAACGTTGAACCTTTCCAGATTGACATCATTCGCATTGCCATGCTCAAGCTGATTGAGTGTGGCCAGTTTTTTGATCAGCAGACTCATCTTCTCTGCTTCGTCAATGATAACATCGCAATAATAGTCTCTCTCTTCCGGGCTGCTGCTGATACCTTCCTTAATGCCTTCTGCATATCCTGAGATCAGCGCGATAGGTGTTTTCAGCTCGTGGGAAACATCAGACATGTATTTCTTTCTTGCTTCATCCTGGGCTATCCTGCCCTTCAGCTCGTTTTCAAGCTTGAGATTGGATGTCTTCAGTTCCGAAATGGTTTTTTCCAGCTTGTGGGACATTTCATTGATATTGGCTCCCAGCATTCCTATCTCATCGTTTCTGATCACACGTGAGCTGTTGTATTCCGCATCAAACTGACCCTGATTGGTCTTCTGTGCATATACCAGCAGTCTGTTCAGCGAATCAGTATATGGTTTGACGATAAAGAATACAACAATTGCCGTGAAAAGGAAAATGATCGCAACAACTATTCCAAAGAACAGCATTGATATACGCACGGAATTGGAAATACCGGCGTACGACGACCTGGCGATAAACAGATTGCCGTTATCCAGGGTACCGTATATCTCCACATAGCCTGAATCTCTGTTGGTCCTGTTGTGTGACTGCAGTGTAAATGTACTGGTCTGCTCAATG
This sequence comes from Lachnospiraceae bacterium, assembly GCA_045604025.1. Lineage (GTDB taxonomy): Bacteria > Bacillota > Clostridia > Lachnospirales > Lachnospiraceae > RGIG5612. Next base: position 9,672 of record JAZUNG010000179.1, read on the forward strand.
ATCTTGGTGTTGTCTGCACCATCCTCATCTCTCATGAAGATAATATCATTAAGCCTCCAGAACAGCGTGGTCACATCACCAAAAGCGAAGTCAATATCAGCCGAATCATTGATTATCAGCATGGATACCGTATTTTCTTCGCACATCTTGGAGAGCCTGTTATGACCGTCTTCAGACAGAGATGTGGAATTCCTGTCAGGACCATACAGAACGTTTACGCTTTTATAAACGTTTTTAAGACTTCTCTGCTTTACGGAAACAAAGAATCTGTTGGAAAATGCGAATGTCAGACTCACCCCTATCGCAAGCGCGATAAGGACGATCGCTACAATAGATAAAATAGATTTTCTTCTGAGGGAAGGTTTCATATACTGTCCGGATCAGACCTCAAACTTGTATCCCATACCCCAGATGGTCTTGATATAATCTCCGCATTCTCCGAGTTTGCTGCGGATCTTCTTTACGTGAGTATCAATGGTCCTGGCATCTCCGAAGTAATCATAGTTCCAGACCATATTGAGGATCTTTTCTCTGGACAGGGCAATGCCTTTGTTCTCAACAAAATAGCACAGAAGTTCGAATTCTTTGAAGCTCAGCTCAACAGGCTCGCCCTTTACAGTAACGATATGAGATGTCTTATTGATCACCAGATCACCAGCGGTAAGAATACTGTCAGCATCAAGCTTGTTTGCTCTTCTGAGAATGGCATCGATACGTGCAACCAGGATCTTAGGGCTGAACGGCTTGGTGATGTATTCATCTATTCCCAGTTCATAACCCAGGAGCTCATCACTTTCATCAGACTTGGCTGTCAGCATGATGATAGGCACCTTGGAAAACTTTCTGATCTCTCTGCAAGTCTCCCAACCATCCATTTTGGGCATCATAACATCAAGAAGGACCAGGTCTATCTTGTTGTCTTTGTACATAATATCAATAGCCTCTTCGCCGTTAGAGGCCTCGAGGACCAGATAATCTTTTGCTGTAAGGAAGTCCTTTACAATTTTGCGCATTCTGGCTTCATCATCAACAACCAGTATCTTGAGCTCGTTCATGAAGATCAACTGCCTTTCTGTATGTCTTTTTTTATGTTATATCAGCTCATTGTGAAAAAAATGTGTAATAAACACATACATGATATCAGCATTGACTCGTAAATTCAAATAAAGTATCATACAACCATGGCATTTGACGGGAGCGTTGTAGCTGCGCTGACTAAAGAATTCAATACCAGGCTTTCTGGCGCGAGGATTGCCAAGATCATACAGCCGGAAACAGACGAGCTCTTACTGACATTTAAGGGAACCTCAGGTCAGGAAAGGCTCCTTATTTCTGTAAACCCTTCTCTGCCTGTGATCTATCTTACAGATGTCAATAAAACAGCTCCTCTTACAGCGCCATCCTTCTGCATGCTTCTCAGAAAACATCTGACATCAGGTAAAGTTATCTCTGTTACCCAGCCCTCCATGGAGCGTATCATTAATTTCGAGATCGAACATTATAACGAGATGGGAGATCTGTGCAGAAAGATCCTGACTGTCGAACTGATGGGCAAACACTCCAATATCATCTTCAGGGATGGCACAAAGATCATCGACAGTATCAGACACGTCTCTGCTCTGATCAGTTCTGTCAGAGAAGTTCTTCCTGGAAGAGATTATTTCATACCTTTCGGTGATGAAAAGATGGATCCATTCACTCTGGATCATGATACCTTTATTCAGAAGGTCTGTTCAGGCTCGGATCCGCTCTTCAGGTCCGTTTATATGAACATAACAGGTTTCAGTCCCAGACTGGCTGAAGAAGCATGCTACAGGTCCGGTATAGACGGAGAGCGTTCGGCTGCCAGCCTGAATACAGATGAAACAGAATCTCTATTTGCATCTATTGTTCAGATCACCGGGCAGATTCAGTCTGATAAAACAGATTCATATATCGTTTTGAATGAACATAATGTTCCCGAAGAATTCAGTGTTATCGATATGAAAATCGATACGGGACTGACAAGAAAACACTGCTTAGATGTTTCTGAAATGCTTTATACATATTATTCATCAAAACAGTCATTTACGCAGATGCGGCAGAAAACAACTGCTCTCAGGCAGAGCATTTCTACTATTTTGGGGCGTGACAACAAGAAGCTGGATCTGCAGCTCAGACAGATCAAGGACACGGAAAAGAAGGACAAGTTCAAACTATATGGTGAACTATTGACAGCGTATGGATATTATATACCTGCCAAATCCACTTCATATAAGACCATCGATTTCTATACCGGAAATGATGTGACCATCCCTCTGGATCCGGCTTTATCCGCCATTGAAAATGGCAAGAAATATTTTGATAAATATGCGAAGCTGAAAAGGACCAGGGAATCTCTTGAAGTGATCATTAAAGAGACCGAAAATGAGATAGCTCATCTGGAATCCATACTGGCATCTCTTGATACCGCGAGAAACGAAGCTGATATCGCTGATATCAGAAATGAAATGGCTGAAGCAGGATATATCAAAAAGAATTCATCCGGCAAGAAGGTTTCAAAGGCAGTCAAGTCTGCTCCGCTCCATTACATATCGTCTGACGGATTTGATATGTATGTCGGAAAGAACAATTATCAGAACGAACTGGTCACATTTAAACTTGCTGAAGGTGGCGACTGGTGGTTTCATGCAAAAAAACGGCCCGGATCTCATGTCATTGTAAAGGCAAACGGCTTAGAACTTCCTGACAGGACGTTTGAAGAAGCGGCCAAACTGGCTGCTTTCTACAGCGCTGCTGAAGGGAACGGCAATATTGAGATAGATTATACCCAGCGTAAAAATATAAAGAAGCCGGGAGGTTCCAAACCCGGCTTCGTAATATATCATACCAATTATTCCATGAGCGCGGTGCGCGATATAACCGGTATCACTGAGGTGGTCTGACTTTACAGGTCGCCTGCTTCTATCATATTTCCATCTGTCCAGATCCTCTCCAGATCATAAAACAGTCTCTGTTCCTGATTAAATATATGGATGATCACATCCTGATAATCCATCAGTATCCAGCTGGCACTCTGATATCCTTCAACGCTTTTGGGAGTACATCCAGCCTTGCCCAAAGCTTCTTCAACATTGTCAGCCAGAGCCTTCACCTGTCTCTCATTTGTTGCGCCAGCAATGATAAAGTAGTCAGCGATCACAGAGATCTTGCTGATATCAATGATCCTGATATCAACAGCCTTTTTCTCATCCAGTACCTTGCATGCCAGTTTTACTGTTTCTTTAACGTCCATCAAAAATCTCCTTATAAAATTCATAAGTCTTCAGTGTCATAGGATCTATTTCCTTGCTCGTATTAGTCTTAAGATATTCGAGCTGTCTTTTTGAAATCCTGAAAATACATCTGTCTATATTTTCAAATGCCATCTGTCTGGTGATCTCGATCTCAGGTATCTCATCGTCTCTGTTGGGTTCTATCAGGTCAGCGACAAAAACTATCTTCTGAAGCAGCTTCATCCCAGGAGCACCAGTAGTATGAGTTCTGATGGCATCCAGTATCTCGCTGTCATGTACGTCATAATCCCTTTCAGCAATATATGCACCCAGCTTGGCATGTATCAGTGAAGGATTGCGTAATTCTATATCCGTAAGCTCTACATTTCCTTCTTCACACAGTCTCAGCTTCTCTTCAGTAGGAAAACACTTTGCACAGTCATGAAGAAGACCGGCAAGAAGCGCTCTGTCAGGATCATATTCGTATTTCATAGCCAGTGAAGCACTGGTAAAAGCTACTCCTATGGTATGAACAAATCTCGCATGATCCAGTTCCTGTATCAGTTTTTCAACTATTCTGTCATACTTCGGAATATTCATATGTATAATCCATTTCTGTTTATATATTCTATCACGCTGTCCGGAAGCAGATATTTAACAGATCTGCCATCTCTGATACGACTGATGATATCGCTTGAAGAAATATCAATATTCGGGATATCAATATCTATGATATCTGCTCCGTATACTGTCCTCAGATACTCGACCTGGGCCAGAAATTCATCATGAAGTGAAGCTGCTTCCAGTCTGTCATCGGTGCCGTTGTCATCAAGATCTATCATCTGCGTTGGCTTGCAGCTTCCGGATGCGCCTTCTGACTCATTTTGCCTTTTGGATGACACTATCACAGCCAGTTTGAAGAGCCTAACAGGATCCTTCCAGTTCTCCATACTGAACAGTGAATCACCGCCTACGATCAAATACAGCTCGTGGTCAGGATGGGCCTGTTTATAAGCAGCCAGCGTATCAACTGTATATGTGGGGCCGGACAGATTCATCTCAAAATCCGAATATTCCAGGTGAGGATTATCCGATACTGCCAACTGAACCATGGCAGCACGGTGCCCAGAGTCAGAAACATCCTTATCCGTCCTGTGATAAGGATCCGGAGCAGGCATGATCAGGACCTTATCCAGGCCCAGTCTGTCGTATGCAGTTTCTGCCAGGAGTAGATGCCCGAAATGTATCGGATCAAAAGTTCCTCCCAGAATACCGATCTTCATATGAGTATCAGTCCTTCTTTTTGTTATTTTTCCTGTACAGGGTGATCTTTCTTCCCATAACCTGAACTACCTGGCTTCTGGTCCTGTCTGCAGCTGTCTGAGCCAGTTCCTTCGGATCATCCATACAGTTTTTGAGAACTCCTACCTTGATCAGCTCTCTGGCCTCCAGGGCTTCATCGATCGCGGCTGTTACTTCAGGTGTCAGACTGTCTTTTCCGATATTTATGATCGGTTCCAGATGGTGCGCAGCACTTCTGAGTTCTGCTCTTTCTTTACTAGTCATATATAACCTCTATTTGTAATATTCAAATTCGTGCCCATATACTCTGACAGTATCACCGTCAGTAATGCCCATCTCTTCAAGCTGCTCCAGGATGCCCTGCTCCTGCATGAACTTCTGGAAGAACATGAATCCCTTCTCAGCTTCGAGATTGGTATACCCAAGCATTCTTTCGATTCGGGGTCCGGTAATGCTGTAAACATTATCTTCCACGATCTCGATTTCGAAAGGCTCCTGTTCATCCACACTGTAGTCTTCGAGATCAAATTCACTGGAGAATATTTCAGGTTCTGTACCATATTCCTTAAGGATATCCATGATCCTGTAGATCAGTGGTCTGATACCATCACCTGTTGCAGCCGAGATGGCAAATATATCATCCTCACTGCATCCGGCCTCTATACGGATCTTTTCAATGACCTCAGTCCTGTCATTTTCATCATATATCAGATCCATTTTATTGGCTACAACAATCTGATATTTGTCAGCAAGAGCTGCATCATACTGTGCCAGCTCGTTGTTGATGGCCCTGATATCTTCTACAGGATCTCTGCCTTCTATACCGGACGCGTCAACAATATGAACCAGGACCTTGCATCTTTCAACGTGTCTTAAAAATTCATGTCCCAGGCCTACGCCCTCAGATGCTCCTTCTATCAGTCCCGGAATATCAGCGAGCACAAAACCGCCGCTGCCATCTATATCAACAACGCCCAGATTGGGACTGAGAGTGGTGAAATGATAATTGGCTATCTTAGGCTTGGCATTTGATACAGCAGCCAGAAATGTCGACTTTCCTACATTCGGAAATCCAATCAGTCCGACATCCGCTATGACTTTAAGCTCCAGTATGACTTCGATCTCCAGAGACTTTCCTCCGGGCTGGGCATATCTGGGAGCCTGCATGGTAGGCGTAGCGTAATGCTGGTTTCCTTTGCCGCCACGTCCGCCTTTCAGAAGAACAAACTGTTCTCCCGGTACTGACATGTCTGTGATGATCTTGCCGGAAAGGGCCTCCTTGATGAGAGTGCCTCTGGGAACCTTCAGGATCAGATCCTGTCCCTGACTGCCGTGTTTATTGCGCTTGCCGCCTTCTTCTCCGTCTTCTGCCTTGAACTTTCTCTTATATCTGTAATCTGCCAGCGTATTGATGCTGTCATCAGCAACGAAGATGACGTTTCCGCCTCTTCCTCCATCGCCTCCGTCAGGTCCGCCGTCAGGAACATATTTTTCTCTTCTGAAGCTGATATGTCCGTCTCCGCCTTTTCCGGAGATCAGGACGATCCTCGCTCTGTCTGCAAACATATTATTCTCCAAATAAACTGCCTGTGAATAAGGCAAAAGGGCTGTCGCAACTTAAAAAGTACGACAGCCCAGTTTAAACTTCAGTATGATCACTCTTCAACAGGAAGCACAGAAACCTGTTTTCTGTCTCTGCCCAGTCTGTGGAAATGAACCTTTCCATCAATAAGTGCGAACAGTGTATCATCCTTGCCGCGTCCAACATTCAGACCTGGATGAATATGAGTTCCTCTCTGTCTGTAAAGGATATTGCCAGCCTTGACAAACTGTCCGTCAGCTCTTTTGGCCCCAAGTCTTTTTGATTCTGAATCTCTTCCGTTCCTTGTGGAACCTACACCCTTTTTATGTGCCATTTATCTCAACTCCTTTACTATAGACTTATGCTTCTTCTGAAGCTTCAGCTGCCTCTTCAGCAACTTCTTCTGCAGCAGCCTCAACCACTTCTTCAACTACTTCTGCTGTCTCTTCAACAACTACTTCTTCAGTGACAGGAACCTCCGCAACAACAGGCTCTTCACAAGCAGCCTCTTCACATACCAATTCCTCACCATTTACACAGATCTTGTTGATGACGAGCTCTGTATACTGCTGTCTGTGACCGTTCTTCTTGTGATAACCCTTTTTGGACTTATACTTGTAGATAACAACCTTCTTACCACGACCCTCTTCGATTGTGGAAGCTGCTACAGTTGCACCCTCAACATAAGGATTACCAACCTTGATAC
>JAZUNG010000180.1:0-4549 GCA_045604025.1 Lachnospiraceae bacterium
CTGATTCAATGTAATATTGAGCTGAGCCATCGTGTTCTTCCTCCTCGGTATTTTTTGTTTTGTGGTGAAATACATTATACCTAAAGGTTGAGCCCTTGGCTCTTTCAATATTTAATTTACACCATTATACGGACGCGACCATAAAAAGACCGATTTATTGTACATAAATCGGTCTTTTGAACATTTATAGTGTTTTAGGATCACCACGAACGAAGATTCTGCGCAAATGATCAGAATTTACGCCTGTGCGAAGAAATATCTCGTGAAATGATCAGAATTTACGCCTATGCGAAGATATTTCTCAAAAAAGTTCGCATGAACGAAGATTCTGCGCAATTCGTCATGAAAAATCACGCGCATCCTGCAGATCAGTCTCTGTACAGAGGGTGATCTTCGGTCAGGTCGTGTACCATCTGAGTTGCCTGAGCAATCGAAGCAGGAGTCTTGTCAACCAGAACGAGCTTGATGGCTTCTGCAACGGTCTCCATATCCTTCTCATTCATGCCTCGTGTGGTCAGGGCTGCAGTTCCGAGACGGATTCCGCCAGTGACTGCCTTGGATGTAGTGTCATTCGGGATGGCATTCTTGTTGCAGGTGATATACGCCTGATCCAGATTCTCTTCTGCTTCCTTGCCTGAGATACCGAGCGGACGAAGGTCTACCAGGATCAGGTGATTGTCAGTACCGCCAGAGAAGATGGTAAATCCTCTGTCTATCATTGCCTGTGCAAGAGCAGAGGCATTTGCCTTTATCTGCTTTGCATATGTTTTGAATTCAGGCTGCAGGGCCTCACCGTATGCAACAGCCTTGTCTGCGATCACGTGTACCAGAGGACCGCCCTGGAGTCCGGGGAAGATAGCCTTGTTGATCTTCAGCTCGTCTGCAACTGCCTGGCTGGACATGATCATACCGCCTCTGGGGCCTCTTAAGGTCTTATGTGTGGTGCTGGTAGTTACATGTGCATAAGGGATAGGCGACTGATGTTCGCCTGCGGCTACGAGTCCGGCTATATGCGCGATATCAGCCAGTAATATAGCGCCTACTTCATCTGCAACTTCTCTGAATTTCGAAAAATCAATAGCTCTGGGGTATGCGCTGGCACCTGCGATGATGATCTTCGGACGGGTCTCTTTGGCAATCCTCATAACATGATCGTAATCAATATATCCGTCCTCTTCAACACCATAGGAAACTACATCGTAGAGTGCACCTGAGATGTTGGCCTTGGCACCGTGGCTCAGATGTCCGCCGTGATTCAGATCCATACCCATCATGCGCTCACCGGGTTTCAGTGCTGCATAAAGAATAGCTGTATTGGCCTGTGAACCTGCATGAGGCTGTACATTGACATACTCACAGCCAAAGAGCTGTTTTGCGCGGTCAATAGCCAGATTCTCTACGATATCAACATACTGGCATCCGCCGTAGTAACGTTTTCCGGGATATCCTTCAGCGTACTTGTTGGTAAACTGGCTGCCCAGTGCTGCCATGACAGCCTTGCTGACAAAGTTCTCAGATGCGATCAGTTCCAGATGTGAATGCTGACGGTCAATCTCGCCCTTTATGGCCTCAGCAATCTGCGGATCTGCCGCGTAGAGTGTGTCGTATGAATACATATAGTGCGTCCCCCTTCTTGATTATAGGCAGATGTCAGGCCGGATCCGTGCACAGCACGCCTCAGTCCTGCCGCCTGCCAGCGATATAATTGATAAACTGCTGCGCTGTGCGCCCGGAGAATCCACCATGACGGATCTCCCATTTGTTGGCCTCGGCGAGTAATGCCTCCTCGTCCATATCGATACCGTTCCGCTCCGCCAGAGCCAGAACGATATCATTGAATGCCTGCTTATCCGGACTCGGATAGTTGATCATTATGCCGAACCTGCTGGAAAGTGACAGCTTCTCCTCCATGGTCTCACTGCGGTGGATATCACCGTCATGCTCCATGTCGTTTCTGTCTTTCCATGTTTCTTTGATCAGATGCCTCCTGTTGGATGTAGCATAGATCAGGATATTGTCGGGGCGGTTTTCCACGCCTCCTTCTATGATGGCCTTGAGGAACTTGTATTCAACTTCGTTTTCCTCAAAGGACAGATCATCTATATAGATAATGAATTTGTAATTTCTCTTTTTGATGCGTGCGATCACGTTGGCCAGATCCGCAAACTGATGCTTGTAGATCTCTATCATGCGCAGGCCTCTGTCGCAGTATTCGTTCAGGATAGCCTTGATGCTGGATGACTTGCCGGTTCCGGCGTCACCGTAGAGCAGAACGTTGTTTGCGCGCTTTCCGCTGCAGAAGGCCACAGTGTTGTCTATCAGCTGCTGCTTCTGACGCTCATAGCCCACCAGATCGGAGAGCATGACAGGGTCAGCATTGTTGATGGGCAGGAACTGCAGCGTATCGCCGCTGCCTTTGATACGAAAGGCTCTGTTCAGGCCGAACATGCCCACACCATAATATTTATAATGATCGGAGATCAGTTCGAAGAATTCATACTCATCCTTTGCAGCAGCCAGCCGGTCGCTTAAGGAACGGATGATCTCGCTGGCATGTCTGTCGTAGAGTTTGGATTCTTTTGATATCGCGTGATAATCGGTGATGGTACTGAAGCAGCTGACGCCTAGTTTGCTCTCGATAGCGGAGAAATCGTAATGGAAGAGAGCCATGATCTGGCGGAAATCGTTTCTGGCAAAGTCGTTTACGCTGCCGCCTTCCTGCGCGCCATTCCCCTCACATGTCAGGGAAAATGAATTCTGGTCGGATATAACTCTGAATGTCAGATAATCCCGCCAGAGGTTGTTGTTGAAGCCGAAGTCGGTGGCAACGTCCAGGATGTGCTTGATCTGCACATAGATACGCCTGACCAGTGCATTGGTATCGATATGCGCCATTGTGTCAGCAGAAACCAGACCAGTAACTTCCCTGCCTGTCGCACGGTCAAATCCGTTGGAAATAACAGCCCGCTCCAGCTCGCCAGAAACGGCAGAAAACTCCTTTAACACGGAGTCTTCTGCCAGATTGCTGTATAGTATCAGATTGGAAATATATTTATACATAAATTCAGGTATTAAAGTACCTTTCTGATCCAGCCTTCCGGAGCCTCGATAGTGCCCTGCTGGATGCCGGTAAGGGTATCATAAAGCTTCTGGGTAACAGGACCCATCTTCTCCATGCCTGCGTCGAAGGTGATGACCTTGTCACCTGCAACTACGCGGCCAACAGGAGAGATAACTGCAGCTGTTCCGCACAGTCCGCACTCTGCGAAGTTCTCCAGCTCATCGAAACGGACAGGCCTCTGAGTGAATTTGAGCCCGAGATAATGCTCAGCCACATAAGACAGAGAACGTCTGGTGATAGAAGGCAGGATAGAATCTGACAGAGGTGTTACCAGCTCTCCGTCTCTGGTCACGAACAGGAAGTTGGCTCCACCTGTCTCCTCAACAAATGTACGTGTTGCGGGATCGAGGAACATGTTCTCGTCAAAACCATGATGAAGCGCATACTCATGTGCATGCAGGCTCATAGCATAGTTCAGACCGGCCTTGATGTGACCTGTTCCACGGGGAGCGGCTCTGTCGAAATCGCTGACACAGATGGTGATAGGCTTTGCGCCACCCTTGAAATAAGGACCAACCGGAGTTACCAGCATACGGAACTGATATTCCAGAGCAGGTTTAACACCGATAACAGGGCCTGATGCGAACATATAAGGACGGATGTAGAGTGTTGCTCCGCTGCCATAAGGAGGAACCCATGCAGCATTTGCAGCAACTACCTTGTCAACAGCCTCCAGGAAACGCTCCTTCGGGAAGATGGGCATCTCCAGACGTGCTGCGGACTCTTCCATACGCTCTGCATTGAGGTCGGGTCTGAATGTAACGATATCGCCATTCACAGTGGTATATGCCTTGAGACCTTCGAAAACTTCCTGGCAGTACTGCAGGATACCTGCGCACTCGTTGATGACCACGTTCGGATCGGTGATCAGCGCACCTTCATCCCACGCACCATCCTTGAAGTTGGCTACATAGCGGTAGTCGGTAGTCGTGTAGGCAAATCCCAGGTTACCCCAATCGATATTTTTCTTTTCCATCTTGCAAACCTTCTTTCTTACTGGTTCTTCTTTGAAAATTAATTATATATTATGGCATTAAATCGTAAAGATTCAAGTTTTAAATTTTACAGGCGCGCCAGTATGGCATCAGTCATGCCGGTTGTGTCTACATACTCTCCTCTGGCTGCGATATCAGCGGTACGAATGCCGGCTTCAAGTGTGTCATTGACTGCTTTCTCTATAGCATCAGCCTCTTCCTGCAGACCGAAAGCATAGCGGAGCATCATGGCACCTGAGAGGATGGTCGCGATAGGGTTGGCCTTGCCGGTACCCGCTATATCAGGAGCAGAACCATGGATAGGCTCATACATGCCGCGCGTGGTCTCGCCGAGAGAGGCAGATGCCAGCAGACCGATGGAACCGACGATCTGAGAAGCCTCATCGGAGAGGATGTCACCGAACATATTGCTGGTGACCACCACATCAAACTG
>JAZUNG010000181.1:0-4944 GCA_045604025.1 Lachnospiraceae bacterium
CAGCCAACGGGCCAGCTGAGGAACACCAGCTGGATGTTGTGGTTGAGATGCATGGCCACCGCGAGGTAGATTTGCCGCAGCACGATGAGGCCTGCAATGGTCGTGAACATGGTGACTATCGATTTGCCGAAGCCGCGCACCGAGTTCGAGAATATCTGGTGACAGCTCTGGATGAGGTAGAGCGGTACCAGCGTATGATTCATCATGACAGCGTAGCGCAGCGCGTCGGGGTCAGTTGTGAAGAGGGTCGCGATATTTCCCGCAAATGTATACAGCGGCACGGCTATCACGATGACCGTGATGAAGTTGATGAGCAGCGTGGTGCGGATGGCGCGGAACGCGCGCTCGTATTTGTTCGCGCCGACGCACTGGCTGACATAGGTAGTCAGCGACTGCGCCACCGACACGGTGAGCTGGCTGATATAGCTGTCGATCTTCTTGCCTGCGCCTGCGCCGGCCATGGCAGCAGTGCCGAAACCGTTGATGTAGCGCTGCAGGAACAGATTGGAGAACGTGATCAGGCAGGACTGGATGGCTGCGGGGATGCCGAGCTTCAGGATCTCGCGCAGGAACACGCCTTCGATCTTGAGGTGTTTGGGCACCAGCTTGTAAACGTCCGAGGTGCGCAGCATTCGGACTGTGACCAGGATGACTGACTCGGATTGGGCCAGGATAGTCGCGATAGCAACGCCGGCCACGCCCATGTGCAGCACGACGACAAACAGGATGTCCAGCAGGATGTTGGTCACGCTGGCGATGATCAGATAGAGCAGCGGCGTGCGGGAGTCGCCTGTCGCGCGGAGCACTCCGGACTGCACGTTGTATATGGCGGTGAACATGACACCGATGAAATATATGCGCAGGTAGGTGACGGCCTCGGGGTAAACCTCGGCCGGGCAGTTTACGAGGCGCAGCAGCAGCGGTGCCACGGAAATGCCTATGATGACCATGCTGACGCCCACGATGATCGAGAAGAGGATCGCGGTGTGGATGGAGCGGTGCAGCCTGTCGTAGTCGCGGGCTCCGAAGAAGCGCGAGAATGCGACACCGGCGCCGACCGACAGACCCGTGAAAAATCCGACCAGCAGATTGGAAATATCCGCGCTGCTGGTTACCGCCGCGAGGGCTGTAACGCCGACCGCGCGGCCGACCACGATGGAGTCAACACTATTGTAGAGATTCTGGAAGATCTGGCCGAGCAGAAGCGGCAGGGCAAACAGAATAATGCTCTTAACTATACTGCCCTCGGTCAGGTCGACCGAGCGCTTATCCTGAAATAACTTCAATTACGCCCAAACCTTTCTATCTTGCTGTCTGGCCTTGTAACTTGGTATGATGCGGCGATCGCCGCGCCTGCTGCAGTGCAGGGTACTGGTTGGATTATGTTCCTATATTCGGATAATGTCAAGCGATTGCTCTCATACAGACCGAATTTGCAAGGGTTTTGCAGATTTGTATTGGTAGTTCAGATACAAACAGGCCGGAAATCTATATAAATAAATCATGAGTTATATATTAGTTCGTATCAACGGATATCAGTTACTGAAAAACAGCTCATTAATTGTCTGGTTGCGAACTTGATGATATTTGTTATAGTTCTCCATGCGGGTACGCAGCCCCAGAAACGACCGAGCTGAGATCATCAGATCATTAATGCTGCCGGGGCTGCGCACACTACTGGCAGTGATCGTGAAGACAGAGTATCCGGACATAGCCATAGCAGTGGAACGATTTTTATCTAGTTCATGCTGCTGTGGCGTGAGGTGTGTCAGATTGCTGTCATATTCAAATGCCTTCCTGCTGGCTTCGCAGGCGATATCACACTTGATGCTGTCCCTCTTCAAAGTTGCAGCCGCCTGCGAAGCCAGCCTGATGCTCACGTTCAACGCAATATCTTTTATTCCCGCGCCCCCGTATTTCTGTGGAAGTCGAAACAATGCTGCCAGCCTGCTTTCCATAGGTGAATTTGACCTGTCCAGGATATATCTGGCTGCTATACGTGCTTTATCCAGTCCTTTAACATTGCGGCAGTTCTCAAGATATTCTGAAATTGACCGTGCCGTGGTAATCGGTTTCCTTGAACTTTGACCGGTTGGTGAATACTCATCAAGTCTGTAGATCGAACATAGATCATTACCCAGCAGCACCAGTTTCGGAAGCGACAGATGTCTTGCCGCCAGAAGGAATGTCAGCTCAGGACTTGCGATATAAAGATTGTTTGTCAGCCTGATGAAACTCTCCGGCATAATACCTTTGGGTATGGTATGACATACAGCGTTTTTTCCATGGTTTCTTGAGCTGGCATTTGGAAACAATAAGTGAAGTGGCGGGTCAAAATGAAATATCCTGGCATCTCTGAGCAGATCTTTATGAGTGCATATTTTGAAGCTATCTGTTTGATTGATTTCCCTGTATGACATAGCAAATTCGGGCGTTTCGTTGGCGTGAAGCCAATAAATAAGAGATGTTGGATAAGATATAGGTGCGATCATGTTGTACCTCATTATTATTGAATGATTAGACGTGTTTATTTCCAGTGGAAGATCATAGATACTGGCAAAATGGGAAACATCTGAAATAGAGATTCAGATATATGTGGCATGAAATTGCCTGATGAACAAATTGTATCATATTTAAATTAGAACACAAGGATGTAATATGCAAAAAATGGCAAAAAAAAAGACTTGTGAACTAAATCAATATGCAGCTTTGAAAAAAATACGACTTGTGAACTAGACTCTGCTCTATGATTGCAGTTATTTTGGTTTTAAAACTATCACAGACACTGTTTTATGTACATAAATAGGCCAAAAGTTCGCACTGACAACATATATTACAAATGACTTTAGTTCACAAGTCGGTTTTTTTGCCACCAAAGAGTTTCATCAAGTTCACAAGTCGGTTTTTTTGCCAGTCTAAAGGGTCAGAATAATATATGTCATAAATCAAAATGACCGAAGGGTATAAATAATCTTTGTTTTCAATTATTAGGGACAAAGTTGAATAGCAGGAGTTGTGTAATATGACCGGGTAGGTTATAGTTATCTTGAAAGAACATGTTAACAGATGCAGCTGGCGCTGAGTGAAAGTGCCGGATCAGCTGACAGTGAAAAACAGAGAGGTATTATTATGAAAATTGCAGCAATCAATGCCAGTCCGAGAACAAACTGGAACACCGCGCAGCTGGTGCAGGAGGCGGTGAAAGGCGCTGAGGCCAGCGGTGCCGAAGTGACATATTTCGATCTGTATCGTCAGGACAAGTTCACCGGTTGCCTGTCGTGCTTCGGCTGCAAGCGCGGAGCAGAGCAGGGCTGGTGCGTGATCAGGGATGGGATTTACCCGATCCTGCAGGCGATCCGCGAGGCTGACGCAGTGATCATCGGAACGCCCAACTACCTGGGACAGCCGAGTGCAGGTTACCACGCACTGTATGAGCGACTGGTATATCAGAATGTGACTTATCAGAAGGAGAACAACGCCTATCATGAGGCCAACAAGCCCACCCTGCTCATCATCACGAGCAATTCACCCGAGGAGTCGTACGAACCGGGCGGATTCAACGAGGATTTTGCTAAGAAGCTGAAAATGGGCCTGACCAGAGGAGTTGGACCGACCGAGGTATTTATCAGCGGCAACACGCAGCAGGTGAAGGACTACAGCCAGTACAACTGGACCCGGTTTGATCCTGAGGCGAAGATCGCGCGTCACGACGCCGTATTCCCTGAGCATCTGAAGAAAGCTTATGAGCTGGGACAGGGGCTGTGCGAGTAACAATGAAAGCAGGCACACCGTAAACTGGAGTATGGCAGTAAACAAGCTGAATAAACCAGGCAACGGACAGATATGCCTGATAAGGAGTTAAGTGGTGAACATGAGCAGGCTGTATACAGGATTGAATAACAACACATGGGAGGTACTATAGCCATGACAGTTGCAGTAAGATATTTTTCCAAGATCGGTAACACGAAGAAGGTGGCGGAGGCTATCGCGGAAGGCGCGGGCGTTGAGGCTGTATCGATCGTAGATGAGCCGGAGTTAAAAGAGCGTGTAGACGTGCTGTTCCTGGGCGGCGCACCGTACGCGAACATTATGGATCCGCAGCTGCGCGCTTACGCAGAATCGCTGGACCCGGAGATGGTAGGCAAGGTAGCGTTGTTCACCACGTCCAATTGGTCGCGACGCACGGTGCTGGCGCTGAAGAAGCTGCTGGCAGAAAAGGGCATCGAAGTGAACGAAAAATACCTCTATGTCCACATGCTGAAGGTAAATGACAGACTCGACCTCGCGCGAAGCTATGGCCGCACGATGTCGAGAAAATAAAGGGGTTAATTAATACGATATCGTGGAGTACATCAGAAAGACGCACGATGTCGAGAAATAAATGCTGAGATGATTGACAGCAAATAATATATTGATTAATGTTCAACTTTCTGTAAAATAATCATGTAAAGATCTGTCCGCATGACAGGCTGGATGTTGGAAACATGCTTAATGGAGGAAATGAAGCCATGGCAAATGCAGTAAGATATTTTTCAAAAATGGGCAACACGAGGAAGATCGCTGACGCGATCGCAGAAGGTGCCGGCATAAAGGCCGTGTCGATCACGGATGAGTCGAAGCTGCCGGAAAAGGTTGATATACTGTTCCTGGGCGGCGCACCGTACACGAATGTAATGGATCCCAAGCTGAGGGCTTACGCCGAGGGTATCAGCGCCGAAATGGTAGGCAAGGTGGTGCTGTTTTCGACATCAGCTTTTTCCAGGAGGACCATAGAAGGCCTGAACAAGATCCTGACAGAGAAGGGCATCGAGGTTGAAGAGAAGTACTTCTATGCGCCGATGACCCAGGTGAAGAACAAGCTGGAGTCAGCGCGGAGCTTCGGCAGGACCATGAGCAATATGCTCGCATTCTAGAGAGGTTCGTTGCAGACAGCTGCGAATGACT
>JAZUNG010000182.1:0-15922 GCA_045604025.1 Lachnospiraceae bacterium
CACCCTGCCCAAACTGGAATACCAGCTGATGGAGCTGCTGATGCTGAACAACAACCAGTACCTGTCCTCGGAAGATATCCTCACCAAGATCTGGGGGTATGACTCCGAGTCCGACCTGGGTATCGTCTGGGTGTACATCTCGTACCTCAGGAAGAGGCTGCAGGCTCTCGGCGCCGATATCTCCATCAAGGTCAAGCGAAATGTAGGCTACAAGCTGGAGGCTGACCAATGATCAAGGCTCTTCAGAAGAAATTCATCCGAGCCGCCATGATAGCCATCTCCGCTCTGATACTGGCTATCCTGATAGGCATCAACATATTCAATCTGGTCTCTCAGAACAACCAGATCCGGAGCAATCTGGAGCTGCTCTCCAGATTCGGTTCCGACCGCGGTCTTGCGCCGGGCGGCGGAATGCTGCCTGACGGAGTACTTCCTGACGGTGGAAGTGTAA
Organism: Lachnospiraceae bacterium; assembly: GCA_045604025.1. GTDB lineage: Bacteria > Bacillota > Clostridia > Lachnospirales > Lachnospiraceae > RGIG5612. Next base: position 452 of record JAZUNG010000182.1, read on the forward strand.
CACCCGAAAGTGGACTACAGCCTTCTGAAGGCGAAACCCGCGGCAGGCGCGACTATGACCAGAATGGATCAATGGCAGCATCGGAAGTCGCCGATGATGACGATGACACGGATGATGACATAGACGATGATGCAGACGATGATGACGAGACTATTATCCCGGGAAGCGGCTCCGGTAACGGAAGAGGCGGCAGACTCCCCGAGAGGACTGACGAGGACCGATTCATGACGCTGACATATTTCATGGTCCGCTTCAACAACGAGGGCACCATCGTCTACACTGACGTATCACGTATCTCCTCCGTGACCGAAAGCAGTGCCAGAGCTCTTGCAGCTGAGGTGTATGAAGGCACTGCCATCTCCGGCAGGATGGGCTCATATATTTACCAGCTCACCGACAACGGTCCGGAGCTCGGCAAGACAGTCACGTTCATGGACACTTCCGAGCAGCGCACGTCATTCCTGCGCATCCTGATCGTGTCGATCGCCATCGGTGTGGCGGCATGGCTGATCATGCTGGGATTTGTCATCCTGCTTTCCAGGAAGGCCATCCGTCCCATCGCGGAGAATATCGAGCGCCAGAAGCAGTTCGTGACCAATGCCGGCCACGAGCTCAAGACTCCTCTGGCCATCATCCAGGCCAATGCTGACGCCATGGAGCTGTTCAACGGTGAGAATAAATGGACTACCAATATCAAGGCTCAGGTCACACGTATGAGCGAGCTGACCAGCAACTTGCTGACACTCTCGCGTATGGACGAAAGCGCTGACAACATGCTCATGGAGGATCTGGACCTGTCTGAGATCGTTCAGGATAATGTGAAGACATTTGCAGGGCCTTTCAGCCTGAAGGGCGTCGCTCTGGAAAAGGATATCCGCGAGGGCCTGCATATACGCGGCGACCGCGCGCAGATCAAACAGCTGATGAGTCTGCTCTTCGACAACGCTGTCAAATATGTAAATGAGGGCGGAAATGCGAAGGTGTCTCTGAGTGGCACCGACAAAAAGGCGGTATTTACCATTCAGAATACATGTGAAGAACTGCCCACATCAGCTCCGGAGAGGCTCTTCGACCGCTTCTACAGGAGCGATGAGTCGCACTCGCAGAAGACAGGCGGGCATGGCATAGGCCTGTCTGTGGTCAGCTCGATCGTAAGCAATCACAATGGCAAGGTGAAGGCCGAATACATCGAGCCAAATATCGTGAGGTTCATAGTGACGCTGTAACGCCGCCTCACGACGCTCGCTGCATTCTTCTCTTGCCCATGATCTGCAGGAAGATAGCGAATGCCACCAGCACGATCCCTATCACGTCGGTGAGCCATCCGGGGATCAGCAGCGTCAGACCGCCCGCGATGAAGATCAGTCTCTCAATGATCGTAACCCTCTTGAATACGTGGCCGTTCAGGGCAGCCGCGATCGCAAATACTCCTATGATCGAGGTCGCGATAACCTGTATGGCCGGCAGCACTCCTTCATTCAGCAGTATCATGCCCGGATTGATAGCGAATATGTACGGCACGACAAATGCGGCTATAGCCAGCTTGGTCGCGTTGACACCGGTCTTCATGGGATCGGACTTCGCTATGGCCGAGCCCGCGTATGCCGCCAGCGCAACCGGAGGTGTGATGTCCGCAACGATTCCGAAGTAGAATACGAAGAAATGTGCTGCGATGGTATTTACACCCAGTGTGATCAGGATCGGCGCGCAGGTCGATGCCATGATGCAGTAGTTAGCTGTTGTAGGAACGCCCATACCCAGGATGATACAGCAGATCATGGTCAGGAACAGGCAGATCAGGATCGAGATCAGAGGATTGGAGATCGACTGACCGATACCGACAACGATGGTGATCAGCTTGGATGCCAGTCCGGTAGCTGTGATGCAGCCCGAAACGATACCGGCCATGCAGCATGCCACAACAACGGTGATGCAGCTGCGGCCTCCGGCCTCCAGCGAACTATATGTCATGGTCCCGACTTCTTTGGCGACTGTCAGGGCACTCTTTTTCTCTTTTATGGCGTTGATGACATTCTGGGGGATGACCACCAGAATAGACAGGATGATCGCGATGGCTGCCGAGTAAGCCAGCGTACGTGTGCTGGTAGCAACCAGCCATACCAGTACGATCAGAGGGATGAGCAGATAGAGCCTGGGGAGCAGCTGCTTCAGCTTCGGCAGGTTCTCTCTGGAGATACCCTTCAGGCCCAGCTTCTTGGCCTCCAGATGGACCGCTATGAAGATACCTGTGAAATACAGGATTGCCGGAAGTATGGCCCACAGCGCTACCTTGCCGTATGGCACGCCCATATACTCCGCCATCAGGAACGCGGCGGCTCCCATGATAGGCGGCATGATCTGTCCACCTGTGGACGCGGCGGCCTCAACGGCTCCCGCGAACTCCGCCTTGTAGCCCGTCTGCTTCATCATCGGGATAGTAACTGAACCGGTGGTAACTGTATTACCAACAGATGAACCGGATACCATACCGCAGAGGGCTGATGAGATGACCGCAACCTTGGCAGGACCGCCCGATGCGGAACCGACCAGTGCGTTTGCGCAGCTGATGAAGAACTGGGAGATACCGGTCCTCTCCAGGAATGCGCCGAATATGATGAAGATGGCTATGAACTTCGCGCACACCTGCACGGGCGTCGCGAGTATACCTGATGTTGAATAGAAGATGGTATACATGAGACGCTTGAATATATTCCAGAACGGCTGACTCGGAGTATACATATAGAAGCATCCGTAGATCATCAGCGCTCCGGCTACAAATATGATCGGCAGTCCCACGCATCTTCTGCACAGCTCGATGATACATGCCAGGGCGATGAGACCCACTATCGTCAGGAATGTGGTCATCTTGGACGCGCTGGTCAGTGACTTGGCGAGCGTTTTATATGAAAAACAGTAATAGAAAAATGCTCCTGCACCCAGGACCATGAGTATGTAGTCATACCATGGGATGAAGTTCGGTCTTACGTGCTTCTTGTGGGCAGGATATGACAGGTAACCGATGAGCATGACCAGCCCCAAGAACGATGTCAGCCTGACTTCCAGCGCAGCAGTAGAAAACAGCGTTGAATAAATACAGTACAGTGAAAACAGCGCTGTTAATACTGATATTATGATCTTCGGCACACCTGTCCATATACGTGTGGCCGATTCCTTGTCATACTGACGCATCAGTTCTTCCTGATTGATCTGTTCGCTCATGATTTACCTCTGTTAATGATCCGATTTAAAAATATAATTGTTCCGTGCTGCAGCCATATAGCCACAGCACGGAATGCAGTTGATCTAACGATTATTCAGTTGATCAATAGGTTCCTGCAGGGATGGTGTAAGCGCTGTAGAAAGGTGACATTTCGATCAGCTTGTTTACATGCTCATCATCAAATCCTACAAGATATACGCTCTTGCTGGTAGCAAGGTCTGTGATGGCGGTAGTAGGTGCGCCTGCTACGATGAATGCAGCATCGATCTTGCCGTCCTTGAGTGACTCGGAAGAATCTGTGAATCCCTGATAGATAGGTTCGATATCATCTTCGGTCAGTCCATATGCATCCAGGCAGTCAACAGCGTTGAAGTATACGCCTGAGCCTGAAGCTCCGATGGAAACTTTCTTGCCTGCCAGATCAGCTACAGACTGGATAGAAGGATCGGTAGTTACGATCTGAACCTGCTCCATGTACAGAGCGCAGACAACTGAAAAGTTCTCAACAGGCGCGTCGAACAGTCTCTCGCCGTTGTAAGCGTATGACATAACGTCAGACTGTGTGAAGCCGAGCTGGATATTGCCTGCTGCCAGCTCTTCGATGTTGTTCTGAGAACCGGTAGATGCAACAACGGTAACCTTGACCTGGGTATTTCCTGAAACATACTGTCCCAGAACTCCGCCGTATGCATAATATGTTCCTGTCTCAGATCCGGTACCGAATGTCAGGTTGGGATCGTCTTCTCCGCCGGCACCTTCCTTGACGGCTGCTACCTCATAGCCTTTTTCCTTGAAGTACTTTGCAGCGCCGGGATGGTAAGGAACAGCAGTTACGGATGAAGCGAATTCAAGATCCAGCTCTCCGCCCTTTGCATGCTGCTCTGTAACCTCTGCGATATGATCATAAATGGTAGACACGAAATCGTATACAACATTCTCTGAAACTGAGTCGGCTGCGATAACAACAGCACCTACAGCAACAGTATTGGTATCGGTGGATGATGCGTCGCCGCCTTCAGCCTGAGTCTCCCCTCCTGCAGGTGCAGTTGAAGGTGTAGAAGGAGCAGATCCGCCGCAGGCTGCCAGAATGCCAACCATAGATACCGCGATAATGATCGCAATTAACTTTTTCATTCCAATTACCTCCGTAAATTGATTGTCCTATTTTACTACGTTCTGTATAAATATTCAATTTTTTTCTTGTTATTTTTACAACAAAAATGGTCGACCCGCAGGTCGGCCATTTGGTGAGTGTGTATTATTATTCGGCTTTTATCGCTTTCGGCTTCCTGTTCTTGCCCAGGATAGTGATAAAAAGTATCAGCAACAGCAGTATGCCTTCCACGCTCTGTGATATCTCTGTATCCGCCTTGCCCAGCAGTGCCAGACCGGTCAGAATGATCTGTATGGAGAATGATCCGAGCAGTATCTTGTAGAATTTTGCAGTGGATCCACCGGTTACCAGAACACCTCCGAGGTATATGGCCATGACTACCCTGATCTCCAGGAACGAGCCCATCTGGTTGCTGGTAGCACCGATATTTCCCAGCTGGAACAGAGCTCCGAATCCTGCCATCAGACCCGACAGAGCAAATGCAACTATCTTCATCTTGGTTACCGGGATTCCTACTGCTTTTGCAGTGGTCTCATTTTCTCCGATAGCCCTGCTATAACGACCTGCCTTGGTAAACTCGAATACATAGCACATAACTATGCATATCACGATGAAGAACGGTATAAGGAACGCGTCGTTCTGCAGGAATGAGATGCCTGCAGGCACCTTCTGGATATCAGTAAACACCTGCAGATAATTGACCAGCCCTCGTATACCTATCAACATCGCCAGCGTGACCATGAATGAAGACACCTTGAGTTTGGCGACGATAAATCCATTCAGAATGCCCACCAGCAGTCCTACTGCCAGTGTAACAGGAAATACCAGGAAGTCTATTCCGGTCACGAATGCAAGATACATACCGATAACACCTGAGAGTGCCAGGTTAACGCCTACTGAAAGGTCTGTGCTGCCCTGTGATGTGACGAACAGTGTTCCGCATGCAACTACTATTGTGATCATCGACTGGGTTATTATGGTCTTGAGATTGCGCGGAAGGAACATCTTCAGGGCACCGGTCTTGTCTGTCCCCGCAGCTATCGTAAAGAAGATGAAGATAACTACAAAGGCAATAAACGGTATTAAATCAACGAATTTTATTCTTCTTGTTTTCATCAGATCATCTCCTCAATTATTGCCTGCTCAGTAAAATCTCCATCTCTGGGGATCGTCCTGGTTATCCTGCCATCCTTCATTACCATCAGCCTGTCTGCCATGCCAATGACTTCTGTCAGCTCATCAGATATGAGGAGCATTGCGATCTTCTTTTCCTTGGCCTCACGCATGACCTGATAGATATATGCCTTTACTCCAACGTCTACGCCACGTGTCGGACAGTCAAGGATCAGTACCTTCAGATTTTTGGCCAGCCATCTGCCCAGGTTGATCTTCTGTTTGTTTCCTCCGGAGAGGTCATTGACAGTCTGCATGTACCCTGTGCACTTGACTGACATCTCGTCGATCATCTTCTCTGACAGCTTCTTCATTTTAGCCGGTGAGATGAATCCGATCGGTCCCTCAAGCTCATTCATGGAAGGAAGTGAGAAGTTCTCACGGATCGAATCCTGGATCATCATCGCCTCGGAGTCGCGGTCCTTGGGAACATATCCCATCCTGTTTTCAAGAGCATTCATGGGCGTTTTTATCACTTTGCCGCTCTCAACCAGAGTGACCTTGCCTGACGAAAGCCTGCTGAGACCATAAACTGCCTTTCCAACAGAATGAATACCGGAATCGCTCAGTCCGCAGAATCCCAGGATCTCGCCTGCATGCAGCTCGAAATCCACGTCTTCCAGCTCGTTCTTCACATACAGATGCTCTGCTTTCAATACGACGTCATTCTCGTCGTAATCCACCAGATGGTCATTGCGGTAATAATCGCCTTCCATCTTTCTTCCGACCATCATGTGCCTGATCTCAGATGGTGTGGTCTCTTTCGACTTCACTGTTCCTACCACTTCTCCGTCACGAAGGACTGTGATGGTGTCAGTGATCTCGATCATCTCCTCCACGTCGTGAGTGATCAGAACGACTGACTTGCCTTCGTCCTTCAATCTGTTGATGATATTGTACAGGATCTGTCTGTTGTTCAGTGACAGTGACTGTGTCACCTCATCGAGGAGGATGATATTCGGGTCTACTGACAATGCTCTGCCCAGCTCGATCATCTTTCTTTCCTCGATGAGCATGGTTGCAACGTTTCCGCCAAAGTTGGGCATCGGGATCTCATAATCCCTGAATATCTCTTCAACGGAACGTCTCATTTTTGATTTATTAACAATACCAAACTTAGTAAACTGTTTTGTGCGGCCCAGATATACATTTGCGGCCACAGGAAGGGTTCCTATGACTCCCAGCTCCTGTAAAACCATGGAAATATGATTGTCATACGCATCCATGGGACTGTTTGGCGCATATTTTTTGCCGTTAACTGTCATCTCTCCGGTGTCCGGAGGATAGATGCCTGCAATCTGGGACAGCAGTGTCGATTTGCCGGATCCGTTCTCTCCGATCAGTCCTCTGATCTCGCCCGGATACAGCTCAAGATTTATGTTCTTGTTGGCCCATGTGGGTCCGAAATGCTTATTGAGGCCCTTGATGGTAAAAATAGCTTCACTCATTTTACGACCTCCTTATTCCTTCTGTTTCCGAGGATGCCAAATCCGATAACGAAAATGCACAGGAACACGTCCTGCAGAGTTCCGGAAGGTACCCCGAAGAACGTCATGATGTTGAATACCGCATAGATGATGATCGAACAGAAAGGAACAGCTATCACTATGTTGATCCATCTCTGAAGCACCTGTGCCAGCAGAGCTATGGCCAAAGGCTTGAAGATCAGCTGGATACTGGTCAGTCCGGATGTCGCGAATGTCTTACCATTGTAGCTTTCCTGAATGATACATGCCACGCCTGCAAGCAGTCCGCAGATGATCGCGACACTGATCAGTGTCTTCGTAACGTTTATGCCCATGGACTTTGCTACGGCGGTATTGCCGCCGATGGCACGGATATTGAATCCTGCAGTGGTGATATTATAGATTATATAAACAATAACAAGCCCTGCGACCAGAAGGATGATATTCCATGGCCACTGTCCCAGAGCTCTATAGCTTCTGGACAGCTCGGTATCAACCCAGGGCTTGGTAGGTTTCCATATTCTGAGCGCCAGTGAAAGCGCTTCGTAGATCATGGCCAGACTGATACTGGCAATCCATGATGGTATCTTCGTAGTTACGAAAATACCGAAATTGATGCAGACCAGCAAGAGGCCACATACAAGGCCGCCCAAGATAACTCCGATATAGCCAAATGCATTTCCGAATGCGCATACGGCAAATGATCCCAGGACGAGCACACCGCCCATGGACATATCCGTATACCCGCACGCGAAAAGGAAACACAGACTCCACGCCAGGAATGTCGGATAAACAGAGTTTGAAAGGATCACTTCTATATTTTTCGGAACAAGAAAACGGCCATCAGTAAAGATATTTACAACGACCCCTACCAGGACCATAGCCGCGATCAGTATGACTACGGACAGAACCTGCTTGAGGAAGTCTCTTCTTACAATAGGATTAGCCAAGCTCTTCACCCCTTATTGTTTTACAGATATGGGGCCACTTGTACAAGCGGCCCCACAGTTGAATAAACAAGTCAGATTATTTTGTTGCATCCCATGCGCTTTCCAGACCATCCCACTGAAGAGAAGTTGTCAGGAATTCAACGATGTCGTCATAAGATACGTCAGGGTTGTAACGATACAGCAGTGGCTGAATAGTTGCCTCATGGAAAGGATGTCCTTCAGTAACGAAGATCTCCTCGAACTTGTCAAGGTTGGAATCGTCGATAACGAAGCCTTCGTTTGTGAGCTCCGGAGGATTGCCGTTCTCGTCCAGGATCTGATGTCCATCCAGATAGTTGATCAGCAGGCATGCTGCGATGGTACCAACGAGGTCATTTCCGGCTGTAGCTGCAACTACGCTGCCGTCACGCAGATACTCGATGCAGTCGGTATTTGCATTTGTGCAGTAGATAGGCATATCTGTGATACCCAGAGTGTTCATTGCGCCGATAGCGCCGGGAACATAGTCACCAACCATTGCGAACAGGCAGTCTGCATCAGGATGAGCTGAAAGCATGGCGTTAGCCTTCTCCTGGCCTTCCGGAGGAGCTGCGCAGCGTGCAGTATCAAGGATCTCGCCACCGCCTTCTTCTACGAATGCCTTTGTGAATCCTTCAATACGCATCTCAAAGTGAGCATCACCAACATTTCCGCCCAGCAGAACTGCTGTCTTCATGCCGTCTTCAGCTGCTCTCTTACCGATCAGATATCCTTCTGCAACCATGTCAGAAGTAACGGTTCCCAGATAGTAAGGGTTGTTGGCGTTCTGATCTGCACGATCTTCGTCAGAACCTGTGAAGGTTGACATAACAAAAGGTACTTCGGCTTCCATGCACTCTTTTGCAGCTGTCGGGAAAACTGTCTCAACAGCGGTCTGCATGATGATACCATCAACGCCCTGGTTGATGAAGCCTTCGATGTTCTGAAGCTCCTGAGTATCAATGTGCTCATCACTGGATCTTGAGTACTTTGCACCAGCTGCATCCAATGCCTGCTCGATAATGTCAGCCATTGTGTCAAATGTAGCTGAGCCAGAGCCCCAGGTGTTGTAGCCGATATTCCACTCAGTGTCGATGGCAGCTTCTCCACCACCCTCGGTTTCACCTGATCCGCCACTTTCAGCGGCCGGAGTAGTAGCACCGCCACCAGATGAAGAGCCGCCACATGCTGCAAGAGATGCAACCATGACCAGAGCGACTGCACCGGCTAATAATTTCTTTGCCACATTCATTCTCTTCATTTTTTGTTTTCCTCCAATATAATCATCTGCACTTGCAGATTTATTATCTAAGTATTTTCATTATATTCTCAAGAAATTCAACGTCAATAATATGTCAGTATGTTTTTAAAAAAGATCACACTATGGCAGTGGATCGATCATACAGCTGTTTACCTGAGTTCAGCCAGTTCGTACACCAGCTTCTCGGTCTTGTCCCAGCCCAGGCAGGGGTCAGTGATGGACTTGCCGTAGACACCGTCCTCGGGCTTCTGGGCACCGTCTACCAGGTAGGATTCGATCATCAGACCGCGCACGATCTTTCTGATCTCGGGAGCCAGCAGTGCCTGATGCATGATCTCCTTGGCAATCCTGATCTGCTGCTCGTATTTCTTTCCTGAGTTGGAATGGTTGCAGTCGATCACGACACCGGGATTCTTCAGTTCAGGCCTTTCTGCATAGAGTGACAGGAGATTTTCGATGTCCTCATAGTGATAATTCGGATGGTTGTGGCCTTCCTTGTCCACATAACCTCTTAAGATAGCATGGGCAAGAGGGTTGCCGTGGCTTTCCACCTCCCAGTCGGTAAAGAGGAAAGTGTGAGAATGCTGTGCTGCAGTGATCGCATTCATCATGACTGACAGATCACCGCCGGTAGGATTCTTCATGCCGACAGGGATATCCAGGCCGCTGGAAACCAGCCTGTGCTGCTGGTTCTCTACCGAACGGGCTCCGATTGCCACATATCCCAGCAGATCGGACAGGAATCTGTAGTTTTCCGGATACAGCATTTCGTCCGCGCAGGAAAATCCGGTCTCTTCCATGGCCCTGATATGGAGCTTGCGGATGGCTATGACTCCGCGCAGCATGTCGGGTGCCTTGCCGGGGTCCGGCTGATGGAGCATGCCCTTGTAGCCGTCGCCTGTGGTGCGCGGCTTGTTTGTATAAATACGCGGAATGATGAAGATCTTGTCCTTTACTTCTTCCTGGAGCTTCCTGAGTCTGGTCACATACTCCAGCACCGCGTCGTCTCTGTCCGCAGAGCACGGTCCGATGATCAGCGCCAGACGGTCATCCTCGCCTGTGAAGATGGCCCTGATCGCTGCATCGTTCTGCTTCTTCTTCTCTACGTCAGCCGCGCTCAATGGATACATTTCCTTGATCTTGTCCGACGGCGGCAGCTTCTTCTTCATGTCTATGTTCATATCTGTGTCCGTCCCGTTCAAAAGAATTGGTGTGATATTAACATTATGTGTATGGTTAGTCAATCATGCGGGTTCATGAGGCAGTTTTCTGATCTTCAGGAGCCTCCTGCATGGGTGCTGAAGTCCTATGGTCTATCTGACGATTATCCCGACAGATCCAAGGTCATCGAAAAATCCCGGATAACTCTTTCTGACTGCTTCTGCTCCATGTATCTGTCCGCCTGTCAGTGTCATCAGCACGGCGCACGCCATGACGATGCGGTGGTCATTGTGTCCGTCAATGGGCTCTTCGGGAGTATGAAGCGTTCCCGGCTCTACTTCCAGATTGTTCTCATCCAGCAGGTTCATGGTAATGCCGAACTTCGCCAGCTCTTCCTTCATGGATGCGGCGCGGTCACTTTCTTTGATCCTCAGCCTTCTGGTGCCTGTGAACCTTCCGCCCGAGCATGCCGCTGCAAATGCGAACAGCACCGGCCCCAGATCCGGACAGCCGGATATATCTATAGGCTCGGCGGCTCCTACGAGCAGCCTGTCGAACAGTTCCACACATACTCTGTCGCCCTGCAGGCTGCCTTCGCGCAGCATGGTGATATGGAGTGCTGCGCCATGCAGTTTCCTGATCGCGTACAGGAATGCCGCATTGGACCAGTCTCCCTCGACCTGAACATCCCTCGCGGTATATTTCTGCCCGCCACGGATAATGAAATGATTCGCTTCGGGCTCATCTATCTGCACTCCGAACATTTTCATGGAGTCCTTCGTGATGTCTATATATCCTCTGCTTTCCACCGGCGGCAGGATCAGGATCTCGCTATCTTCTTCCAACAGAGGCAGCGCGAACAGAAGTCCTGAGATGAACTGGCTGCTGACGTCGCCCCTGACTCTGTATGTGCCGCTCCTCAGCTGACCTCTGATGGTAATGCTCTCCGGAGTCTTCTCGATAGTCACACCCAGCGGGGTGAACAGTTCTTCATATATGCCTATGCCTCGCTCGATGAGCCTGCTGCTGCCTGTAAAAACTCCACCGCCCGTGAGCGCCAGGGATATCGGTATAAAGAATCTCAGCGTGCTGCCGCTCTCCCTGCATCTGTATTCCGGGAGGATGGCTGCTGTTGTTTTTTGCAGGGTAGCTGCTGAACGATCACCCTGTAAGAAAGAATTGCTTTCTTCTCCTGCTGCCACTGCATTATTTACAGTGTTTTGTAGTACAGTGACGTCCATGCCGCTCACCTCGCAGGTCTCTCCCAACGCGGAAATGCAATCCATGGTCGCCAGCATATCTTCACTGTCAGATATGCCCCTGATAGCGCTCTGCCCTTCAGAGAGCGCGGCGCATATGAGCATGCGGTGCGCATAGCTCTTCGAAGGCGGTGCCTTGATCACTCCATTTGCTGTACTTTTTTCTATTCTGACATCCATATTATAATGATCAACCTGTTTGTCTTTTTATATTCAGTTTATCCGTTTGTAATGGTCAACTCGTTTTTCAGAACCCTGCCAGCCGCAGCACCTCGGCTGTAACTTCCTCTATACTTCCCGAGCCGTCAGCGATCACGTCTGCACTAGCTCTGTAGATGCCGATGCGTTCGTTGTATCTCTTCTCCAGATCGGCGCGCTGCGATGACAATGGTCTGTCGTCTGTTGTGATGAGCATGTCTAAGGGTCTGTCGATAAATACGACGATACCGTTCCTCTTCAGGGCCCTGACATTTTCCGAGCGCAGTATGGCGCCTCCGCCTGTGGCGATGATCAGTCCGCTCTCATCTGATATCTTCCGGATCACCTCGGACTCTCTGTCCCTGAATGCGCTCTCACCTTCAGCAGCAAAATAATCCACTATTGACATACCGATCTGCTCAACGACCAGCTCGTCTGTATCCACCAGAGTGCGTCCGGTCAGACGGGCCAGCTCCTGCCCGATGGTTGTCTTGCCGCATGACGGCATACCGATGAGAACTATGTTGCGTTTGCTGTTCAGTACGCTCCTGTAGGCTCTGTCAATGTCGGACGCTGCCATCTCTTTTCCGAGGAAATCTCCGCAGGCTACAACCGCCTGAGCGGAAAGCATGTACAGTCCGCCCTCGGCTGCTGCCCCGCATTCCGCTGCGTCCAGTACCAGATTGGTTCGGAGCGGATTGTAGATCGCGTCGATCACGCCCCTGAGCTGCGGGAACTTCCGTACATCCAGCGGACAAGCATCGGACTTCGGGAACATGCCACACGGGGTCGTATTGATGATGATCTGCGCGTCGGTATGCTCTGTCTGTGCTGCCTCGTATGTGATCACGCCTTGATATACTGATCCAGCCGGCTCTGTGCCTCCGGTTTCATGAATACCGGGAGACTGCTCTGTTTTCATTATCTGATCGTCAGAAGAAGACTGTGTGCCGCCGCTTCTGGATACCTTGTAAACCGCTGCAGCACCGAGGCTTTCCGCTACGGCGAGGGCTGTTTTCGATGTGCCGCCGGTCCCGAGGATCAGGACCTTTCTGCCGGCAAACACCAGTCCGAGCTTCTCTGCCAGAGCTGCCATCCCGGCGAAGTCTGTATTGTCGCCCCAGAGTCTGCCTTCAGTATTGACTATCGTATTGACCGCACCGATCGCACGTGCCCTGTCACTGATCCCGTCCAGATAAGGAATGACCGCCTGCTTGTAAGGAATCGTCACGTTGATCGCGCGGAATTCCTTTGCTTTCATAAAAGAGTCCAGCCCGTCGGCCGGAATCTCTTTCAGTTCGTATTCATAATCAGCTATCTGACCGTGTATCTCCCTGGAATAACTGTGTCCCAGGTGCTTGCCTATCAGTCCGTACTGCATACTGCTCCTTTGCTATCTGCAAGTGTTTATGAAATATCTGAGGCCCGTGACTGTCTGCACAGGTCTGTGTCTGAAGTCTGTGCCTATCTGTCTGTCTTCAGAAAATCGGTTCCGTATCTGCCGGCCAGTATGTCGCAGATGACTACCGCGCATACGCTGTCTATAACCGGGCAGATCCTGCGGATGATGGCGGGATCGTGCCTGCCCTTTATCTCGATATCCGCATTCTCGCCCTTCAGGAAATCAACTGTTTTCTGAGGCTGCGAGATGGACGGGGTGGGCTTGACCGCGCAGCTAAATACTACCGGCATGCCGTTCGAGATGCCGCCGTTGATGCCGCCATTGTGATTGGTCTCTGTATATACTGATCCGTCCTGGATCCTGAATGCATCATTTGCCTCGCTTCCGCGCATGCCCGCCAGAGCGAAGCCGTCACCGAACTCTATGCCCTTGATGGCGCCGATGCTGAACACGGCATGGGAGAGCATGCTCTCGATGCTGTCAAACCACGGCTCGCCTACACCTGCGGGCAGTCCCGCGATGGCTGTCTGGGTCACGCCGCCGATACTGTCATGTGCTGCGCCAGCTTGAAGGATCCTCTCTGTGATCAGCTCTGCTGCAGCGTCGTCCAACACCGGGAATAATTTATCCTGAAGCGCGGCAATATCCGCGCTCATATTGTCAAAGTCTCTGTCTCTGGCGTCCGCGCATGACAGGATATGGGTTCCTATCTGCACACCTATGGCCTCAAGAGCCGGAAGGAGGATGCCGCCCGCTGCCACCAGCGCCGCAGTGATCCTGCCGGAGAAATGACCGCCGCCCCTGTAATCTTCATATCCATGATATTTGCAGAAGGCTGCGTAGTCCGCATGGGAAGGCCTGGCCAGCCCATACGTATAGTCCGAACTCTTTGTATTCTCATTCGGGATAATGATGGCGATGGGAGTCCCGCATGTCAAGCCGTCCTTTACGCCGCTGACGATACGGAAGTTGTCAGGTTCGACGCGTGGTGTGTCTGTAGCCAGCGAGGGGCGCCTTCTCGACAGATATGCTGCGATCCTGTCTGTATCCACAGGTATGCCCGGAGTCAGTCCGTCGATGACCGCTCCTATCGCTTCGCCGTGGCTCTCACCGAATATAGTAACTGTGATATTATTTCCAAATGTGTTTTTCATCTTATATGGAACCTGTCTGTGTTTCTGCTGCCCGTCCTGTCAGCTCTGCCTGAAGGACCTCAGCTGATCAAGCCTCTGATCTCGTCCGGCTCCAGCCCTCTGAACTCGAAGCTGCCGATCTCCGGAACGTAAACCGTTGATATCGCAGAGCCGGTGCTCTTCTTGTCATGCACAAGGAAGGGCATCAGATCGTCTGCAGATGCATCGCACTCTACCGGCAGATCATACTGCTCCAGTACCTTTCGTATCTCAGAAGCCGCCTCCGATGAGCTCATGGGAATCATCCCCATAGCCACGCACTCGCCATGCAGATATCTGCCTGCATAGAAGCTTTCGATGGCATGACCTACGGTGTGTCCGAAGTTCAGTACCTTCCTGAGGCCGGTCTCCTTCGGATCCTGCTCGACTACATTTTTCTTAATGGTCAGCGCGCCTTCTATGATCCTCTGTATATCCTCGTCCGGATCGCTGCTGTCAGCTATGAACCTGAACAGCTCCCCGTCACACGTTGCGGCCATCTTGATGGCCTCTGCCAGACCGGCATTAAACTGACGCCTGTCCAGTGTCTTCAGCGTATCCGGATCTATCAGCACCTTCTTCGGCTGATAAAACGCTCCGACTATGTTCTTGACTCCTTCGAAATCTATTGCGGTCTTGCCGCCTATGGATGAGTCCACCTGCGACAGGAGCGTGGTCGGTATGTTGTAGAAGTCGATGCCCCTCATATAACATGCCGCCGCAAATCCGCTGAGGTCTCCAACCACTCCGCCTCCTACTGCCACCACGCAGTCCTTACGCGTAAATGAGTGCAGCAGCAGCTCTTTCAGTATGTCACGGAAGGTGTCCATGTTCTTGGAGGATTCCCCCTGAATGATGGTGCAGATATAACCCTCCTTCGCGGCCTTTGCAACCTCCGCGGCGTATTCCGCAGGTACCCCCGAATCCGTAACTACCAGCACCTTCCTGTCCAGGTTCAGGTGCTCGGCTGCATGCGCGATGACTCCGCGCTCTATGATAATGTCGTAACTGTCATTTCCCAGTTCCAGCGATAATCTACTCATCTTCTGTATACGCTCCGACCAGTTTCAGCTGCTC
>JAZUNG010000183.1:0-1570 GCA_045604025.1 Lachnospiraceae bacterium
GGCACGCCTGACTACGAGGGACTGGGAGCTTTGGATATAGATCTCTTCAACAGCAACATGAACGATCTTTTGGCCGGAAAAGAAGTTGATCTCCCTGAATTTGATTTCGTAGAGGGGACTAAGCGCTTCGGCAAGAGGATAATGTCTATAAGAGAAGATCAGCCGATCATCATAGAGGGCATACATGCGCTCAACGGCAAACTGACAGAATCTATTCCTGACGATGAGAAATTCAGGATATACATAAGCCCATTCACTCAGATAAATATGGATATGCACAACAGAGTGCCGACCACAGACGCCAGAATGCTGAGAAGGATGGTAAGAGACTATAAGTACAGAGGCAAGTCTGCAGCGGGGACTATAGCACAGTGGTCTCAAGTAAGAGCAGGAGAAGACAGGAACATCTTCCCGTTCAACGGTGAGGCTGACGTGGTGTTCAATACAGTGCTTGCCTATGAGCTGGCGGTGCTGAAGAAATATGCGCAGCCGCTTTTGGAGGAAATAGGAAGCGAGGAGCCGGAATATGCAGAGGCACAGAGGCTGCTTGAACTGATAAGCGGTTTCGATATCATAGAAGATGAGAGAGCTATACCGAACAATTCTATTTTGCGTGAATTTATCGGTGGAAGTATATTTGTAGAATAACGGACATCGTGGAAGTATGTTCGAATAAGAAGGAGAAATTATAATATGATAGCAGTAGTAGGTGGAGCGGGACTTGCGGTAAAGGTAAGGATGATACCTCAGGAAGAAAGTTTTGAGCAGCAAACGATGGGAGATGTGTTCGATTATAACTCGATCAATGTGGCGGCTAAAACTGCACAGGGAGATGATGTTGAGATAACGACCAGTGGTAGTGCATTGAACATCGCCATACATCTGGCGGAGATGGGCAAGGAAGTTGCGCTGGCGACTGTAGCGGGAAATGACGCGGTGGGACTTGCGATCATAGAACAGCTTAAGGCTGTTGGTGTAGATACTTCATATGTTATAAAAACAGAAGGCTCCAGCGCTGCCAATGTCCAGATCATGAACATATTGAACGATCCACAGATGGTTTTCGGCAACAGTAAGCTGTTTGATAAGATGACACCTGAGATGGCAGAAGGCTGGGCGCCTTTGCTTGATAAAGCGGAAGCTATAGTGCTTGATGGCGGTTTGCCTGAGGAAACACTTAAGTATATAGCAGATAAATACGGCAGCAAGGAAGGCATGAAGATATTTTTCGATCCTGCAGGGCATGAAGGCGCAGTGAAAGCCAGAGAGATCGCCGGTAAGTTCTACTGTGTGATGCCGGGAAGAGTTGAAGCGGAAGCTATGCTGAAGCAGACGGTCCTGAGTGCAGATCAGCTGATGGAAGCAGGAAGTGCCTTTGAGGAAAAAGGTGTGGCTAAAACTGTGATAACTATCAAGGGCGGCGGACTTTATTATAAGGATGGTATCAATGAAGGTATCATCGCGCCGGAGAGGGTATTGTCGTTTGCATCTACATCAGGTGCAGGAGATATGGTTTCTGCCGCAGTTGTGGCAGCGGAACTTGAAGGGAAGGCCATGGAAGAAATCGGAG
>JAZUNG010000184.1:0-21981 GCA_045604025.1 Lachnospiraceae bacterium
GTCCAAGGGCAACGCGGTAGACCCGATGGAGGCACTCGGACAGTACGGCGCAGACGCCATCAGATGGTATTTCTACACCAACTCAGCACCATGGCTGCCCAACAGATTCCACGGCGATGCTGTGGTAGAAGGCCAGCGCAAGTTTATGGGAACGCTGTGGAATACATACGCTTTCTACGTGCTGTATGCCAATATCGACGGCTTCAGCGCAGCAAACTATAAACTCGAGCCGGACAAGCTCCCTGTCATGGACAAGTGGATCCTCTCCAAGCTGAACTCCATGGTGAAGGAAGTCGACACACGCATGCAGGCTTACCAGATCCCCGAGTCGGGCAGAGCTCTGCAGGGATTTGTAGACGACCTCAGCAACTGGTACGTACGCCGCAGCCGTGAGAGATTCTGGGCCAAGGGAATGGAGCAGGACAAGATCAACGCGTACATGACGCTGTACACCTGCCTGGTCACACTGGCCAAAGCCGCAGCGCCGTTCATCCCGTTCATGACCGAAGAAATCTACCAGAACCTGGTAGTGTCGGATTTTGCAGATGCGCCTGAGAGCATTCACCTGTGCGCATTTCCCGAGGTGGATGATAGCCTGATCGACCCTGCACTGGAAGATTCCATGGAGCATGTACTGGACGTAGTTGTCATGGGCCGCGCCTGCAGAAACGCATCCAATATCAAGAACCGCCAGCCGCTTCCCGCCATGTATATCAAGGCACCGTGGGAGCTCGGCGCATTCTATACAGATATCGTAGCAGACGAGCTGAACGTGAAGAAGGTGGAGATGAGAGACGACGTCAGAAGCTTCTCCTCATATTCATTCAAGCCGCAGCTCAAGACCCTCGGACCGAAGTTCGGCAAGCAGATCGGTGAGATCAGACAGGCTCTTCAGGCCATCGACGGCAACGAGGCCATGGACCAGATCAACGAGACCGGTAGCCTGAAGCTGGCACTGTCCACTGGTGAGGTCGCCATCGAGAAGGACGACCTGCTCATCGAGACTGCGCAGGTAGAAGGCTACGAGTCCATGAGCGACTTCGGCATCACCGTCGTACTGGATCTGCATCTGGACGATGAGCTGATCGAGGAAGGCTTCATCCGCGAGCTGATCAGCAAGATCCAGACCATGCGTAAGGAAGCCGATTTTGAGGTCATGGATATGATCACCATCTATGTGGACGGCAATGAGCGCATCCAGGACATCCTGTCACGCAAGAAAGACATCATGCTGACAGACGTCATGGCGACAGACGTAGTGCTCGGCAGCCTGGGTGGCATCACCAAAGAGTGGGACATCAACGGCGAGACCGTCACCATAGGTATCAAGAAGAACTAGACGCTGAAAACCTGAGCGAATGTAAAAAAACCTCTCCTGATATTCGGGAGAGGTTTTTGATGTGGCAGCATTGTCTGCCCATTTGGAACACACGAAAAAGAGATGCGGGGGTGCATCTCTTTTTCGCGTTTGGTATTAAAGTATAATAAAAAAGGAAGATGAGTGTTTAGTTCACTCGAACTACTATGAAAAATTGTTGGTACATTGGTGACCTTCTGATGGTATAATAAACTACGTTCGTGAACAGATAATGTTCTAAATGTGTAAAATATGTGAACATGAAAATATTTTCAGAGCCGCGGGAACTCCTTAAACGGCTACAGACACGCAATATTTTACAGCGAAAATCAATATAAAGAGAGGAAACACTTATGGCACAGAACCCAGTAGTAACTATCGAGATGGAAAACGGCGGCATTATCAAGGCTGAGCTGTATCCGGATATCGCACCTGAAACCGTAAACAACTTCGTGACTCTGGTGAGTCAGGGATTCTACGATGGACTGATCTTCCACAGAGTCATCCGCGGATTCATGATCCAGGGCGGAGACCCTCAGGGCATCGGTATCGGCGGCCCCGGCTACTGCATCAAGGGCGAGTTCAGCGCAAATGGTCACAAAAACGATCTGTCACATACAGTAGGCGTGCTGTCCATGGCCCGCGCACAGGCTCCCGACTCAGCAGGCAGCCAGTTCTTCATCATGCATCAGGATTCACCTTTCCTCGATGGCCAGTATGCAGCATTCGGCAAGGTGACTGAGGGACAGGACGTGGTCAACGCCATCGCAGAGACCAGGACCAACTTCCAGGACAAGCCGCTCGAGGACCAGAGGATGAAGAAGGTCACTGTCGAGACCTTCGGCGTGGAATATCCCGAACCCAACAAACTCCCCGGCAGATAAATAATAGATCGTTGCCGAAATATCAGGATCGGATTTCCAAAATAGTCAGCAGTGACCAGTTGCAGCAGGTTAGTTTTCCAAAAGCTCCAGCAGTGACCAGTTATAGCAGGCAAGTTTTCCAAAAGCTCCGGCAGTGACCAGTTATAACGGGCGAGTTTTCCAAAAGCTCCAGCAGTGACCAATTGCAAGTGGTCACTGCCGAAGTTTTTGGAAAAAGGCAAGGTGACAAGTGGTCATTGCCGGAGTTTTTGGAAAAAGGCAAGGTAACAGGTGGTCATCGCCGGAGTTTTTGGAAAAAAGGCTAGACAGCACAATGATAAAGAATGCTGGTTACGAGGCAGATAGACACATTAACATCCCTTATCTGGTGAACTGCACAACATAACTGTGGTACCACTGTCACTATATACAAATTCATGGCTCCACCATAGCCAAATTATGTGAATAGTGATATTGTTAATGAAAACCCAATACTTTATAATGGCACAGTCGGTTCCTGCAGTGACTTAATCGCGCTGTGGGGGCTGACAGAACCTTTAAAAGTGCTTATACACAGAAAGAGAGATCAGGATGAAAAGATTAACTACACTTTTCGTGTTGATCGCACTCGTCGCAACAGTCGTACTTTCGGCGTGCAGCCAAGGCGCAAGTAATGGCGGTGATAGCTCTAACTCTGTTGTCGTAGGCATTTCACAAGACCTGGATAGTCTTAACCCGCACAATGTTGCATACGCAGGAACTAGGGAAGTCTTGTTCAATCTGTTCGAGGGACTGGTGAAGGCAACTTCATCCGGTGACATCGAGCCGGCTGTTGCTGAGGATTTCACAGTAGCCGAAGACGCGAAGTCCATTACTTTCACACTGAGAGACGGTGTGAAGTTCTGGGACGGTACAGACGTTACAGTTGAAGACGTAATATTCTCTATCAATCGTTATGCGGACATTCAGGGTGAGAAGTCCGCATTTTCTATTTTAGAAAGTGTTGAGGCCGACGGAAACCAGATCATTGTGAAACTGACCGACGCCAATACCGAGTTCATTTATGAGCTTACATGTGCGATCATCCCCGCATCATATGATGCAGACGCAGAGCAGTGCCCTCAGGGCACAGGCCCCTTCAAGTTCGTTTCCTACGCACCGGGCGAGTCCCTGGAGGTGGAGAAGAACGAGAATTACTGGAAGGACGGCATTCCTTATCTGGACGCAGTCACATTCAAGATTGTCACAGATACCGACACTGCCATCCTGCAGCTGAACGCAGGCACATTGGATATCTACCAGTACCTGACCAGCGACCAGGCAGCCACACTGGATTCAGAGAAGTTCAACATCCAGGTGGGCAATGTTAACTATGTACAGGGCATGTTCCTGAACAACAAGGCGGAGCCGTTCGATGACATCAAGGTCCGTCAGGCCCTCTACTATGCAGTAGACCGCCAGATGATCAGCGACATGCTGTTTGACGGCAAGTCACACATCATCGGAACCAACATGATCCCTGCAGCCAGCAAGTATTACAACACTGCTACAGAGACCACCTACACACGTGATCTGGACAAGGCCAAAGAGCTTCTGAAGGAAGCCGGCTACGAGAACGGATTCGAGTTCACGATCACCGTTCCGAACAACTACGCGCCTCACGAGGGCACAGCGCAGATCATCAAGGAGAATCTGGCTGAGGTCGGCATCACTGCCAAGATCAACCTCGTAGAGTTCACCACATGGTACTCAGACGTATATGTGGGCCGCGAGTACGAAGCTACCGTAGTTGCAGTTGACGGCACACTGGCACCGAGCTCATGGTTTGCCAAGAACCTGTCCACTGCATCAAATAACTTTACCAATTACGAGAACGCTGAGTTCGACAAGACATACGAGGCTGCACTGGCAGAGACTGATCTGGATGCCAAGGTTGCATATTATCAGCAGCTCCAGCAGATCCTTGCAGATGACGCTGCATCGATCTACTGTCAGGATCCGTCCAACCTGCTGGCCATCAACAGCCAGCTCGAAGGCTACGAGTTCTATCCTATCTCAGCGCAGGATATGTCCATCGTAAAGTTTAAATGATCCATTTCTTCGGCTGCGGGCCCCTATGGGGGTTCGCAGCTGAAACTGTCAATATATGAAATATGTCCTCAAATGCGGGCCCTCTACGGGGTTCGCAGCTGAAGCTGTCAATATATGAAATATGTCCTCAAAAAACTGATAACGCTCCTGCTGGCACTGTTTCTGATCTCAGTAATAGTGTTCTTCGCGTTCTCCGTTATACCGGCGGACGCGGCTATAGCGAAGCTGGGCACCAACGCCACCCCCGAGCGCATCGAGCAGCTGAGGGAGGCAATGGGGCTCAACAAATCAGTATTTGAGCGCTACGGCATCTGGCTCGCAGGCGCGGTCCGCGGCGACTTCGGCAATTCGCTGCAGTACACCAACAAGACCGTTACATCGCTCGTGGGCTCGAGGATAGGCAACTCCGCCATCCTCTCGCTGATATCATTTATCATGGTCGTGGTCGTATCGATCCCGCTCGGCATCTTCTCCGCCAAAAGGCGCAGCGCCGTCGGCCGAGGCGCCATGACTACGGTCACACAGATCACCATGGGCATTCCGTCGTTCTTCCTCGGAGTGCTGATCACCTATCTGTTCTCGATCATCCTGAAGATGTTCAAGCTCGGCAATTTCGTATCGCCGGCCAAAAGCTTCTGGGGGGCCGTGGGGTACCTCGTATTCCCGGCCATCGCCATCGCGCTCCCGAAGATCGCGATGACGGTCAAGTTCATGACCACATCCATCCGTACAGAACTGCATAAAGAGTACGTGCGCACCGCATACTCCAAGGGACAGACGCGAAACGGCGTCCTGTACCGCCACGTACTGATCAACTCGATGATCCCCGTCATCACGTTCATGGGTGTCATCGTGGCGGAGATCGTGGCCGGCAGCATCATCGTAGAGCAGGTATTTTCCGTGCCGGGCATAGGCACGCTCCTGATCACAGCCATCACGAATCGCGACTACCCCGTGGTCGAGGCCGTCGTGCTGCTGATCGCATTTTTCGTAATACTGATCAATTTCATCGTGGATATGATCTACAAAGCGATCGATCCGCGTGTCAAGGTCTAAAGGGAGGCTGTTATGAAGATATTCAAGAAGAATACCGGCCTGCTCATAGGCTGCATAATCACAGGCGTCGTGCTGCTCCTCGCGCTCGTCGGCCTGTTCTGGACCCCGTACAGCACCACGGGCATGAGCCTCGAGCTCAAGCTGGCGCCGCCGAGCAGCGCGCATTGGCTGGGCACCGACAATTACGGCAGAGACATCTTCAGCCGCATCATGCAGGGCATGGGGACCACATTCCTGGTTTCGATCGTCACCATTATATTCGGTATGACGGTCGGCAGCTGCATCGGCATGATAGCGGGCTACGTCGGCGGCTGGTTCGACGAGCTGGTCATGAGGGCCAACGACGTGCTGAATGCATTTCCGAGCATGCTGCTGGCGCTGATATTTGTCAGCTTCCTGGGGCCGGGACTTCTGAACATCATCCTCGCGCTCGGCATCCTGTTCATACCGAGCTTCGCACGTATCGCGCGCAGCGAGATGCTCCGCCTGAAGGAGCTCCAGTTCGTGCAGAGCGCGCGCCTGTCCAAAGCGAACGGCGCGAGGATCATATTTGCGCACATACTCCCGAACGCCATCCCGAGCATCCTCTCCAGCGCGACTGTGGGATTCAACAACGCAGTGCTGGCGGTGGCATCACTCAGCTATCTGGGACTCGCAGTGCACCCCCCTGACGCGAGTCTGGGCCGCATGTTCTCCGAGGCGGGCGGCTACCTCGTGCAGGCGCCGTGGTTTTCGATAGCGCCCGGTGTGGCTATAATCATACTGGTCATGGGCATCACGCTCATCAGCGACGGCCTGACCAAGATAGAGCAGTAGAGGCTGGGCCAGCCGGCGCAGCTGTATACAGAAGCTGAACAGTGCCTGATATATAGGCCGGAGGCACAAACTATAGAGATCATGAGCCGGCCGGCGCAGAGCAAGGCAGACCAGCTCCGGGAGAGTATAACAATACAGAATATTCGAGCCGGCAGGCTCACGTGGCGGCAGCTCCGGGAGAACATAACCATACAGACTATTCGAGCCAGCCGGCCGGCGCGGCGGGCCATACATATAATATGAGTTTACTGGATGTAAGAAAACTGAATGTAATATTTGACAGCAACCGAGGCGTCACCCATGCGGTAAAAGACGTCAGCTTCACCATGGAAGAAGGCGAGATCCTGGGCATCGTGGGCGAGTCCGGCTCCGGCAAGAGCGCGACCAGCCTGGCCATCATGGGACTGCTCCCCGGCACTGCGTCATATTACGGCGAACTCCTCTTCGACGGACACGATTTCGTCAAGATGTCATTTGACGAGCTGAGACAGTTCAAGGGCGACGAGGTCTCCATGATCTTCCAGGAGCCGATGGTGTCGCTGAATCCGCTGATCCGCGTGGGCAAGCAGGTAGAGGAGATGTTGACCCTCCACGTCAACGAGCCCGAGCATCGGAACGAGAAGAGGCTGACAAAGGCCGAGCGCAAGGCCAAGGTCCTCGAGCTGTTCGAGCTGGTCGAGCTGCCTAACCCCGAGATCGTGTACAAGAAGTATCCGCACGAGCTCTCCGGCGGGCAGCAGCAGAGAGTCATGATCGCCATGGCCCTGATCTGCGAGCCGCAGCTGCTGATAGCCGACGAGCCGACCACCGCGCTGGACGCGGACGTGCAGGACCAGATCATTGAGCTGCTGAAGGAAATCAACCGCAAGAGAGGCACTGCTATCATTTTCGTTTCGCACGACCTGTCGGTGATCCGAAAGCTGTGCCAGAATGTGCTGGTCATGTACCACGGCGAGATCGTGGAGCGTGGCACGGTAGAGGAGATATTTGAAAACCCGCGCGATCCGTACACGCAGAAGCTGATCGCAGCTATTTCGGACGAGCGCAAGGTCACCGAGCCCATAGATACCGACAACGTGCTGGAGGTCCGCGACCTCACGGCGTATTACAGGATCCCGAGCGAGAAGCTGGGGCAGAAGGCGCGCAGAAAGATCGTCTGCGAGAACCTGAACTTCCATGTGAAGAGGGGCGAGATCCTCGGCATGGTCGGCCAGTCCGGCTCCGGCAAGAGTACTATCAGCCGCGCTATCCTGGGTCTGCACAAGGACTGCACCGGCGAGATCATACTGGACGAGAAGAATCCGCAGATGGTGTTCCAGGACAGCGCCGCCTGCCTGAACCCGGTGAAGAAGATTGGCTGGATCCTTGAAGAGCCCCTGAAGAATATGACCAGCATGACGAAGGCAGAGCGGCGCGCGAAGGTCGTGGAGATGCTGCACAAGGTTGAGCTGGACGAAGAGTACCTGAAGCGTTATCCCAGGCAGCTCTCGGGCGGCCAGAAGCAGAGGATCAACATCGCGCTGGCCCTGATCACGGGCTCGAAGTTCATTATCGCCGACGAGCCGGTGTCCGCGCTGGACGTAACCATTCAGGAGCAGATCCTGCACCTGCTGCTGTCGCTCCAGAAGGAGTTTAACCTGTCGATGCTGTTCATCTCGCACGATGTCAACGTCATCAACAGGATCTGCGACCGCGTGATCCACCTGCAGGCCATCAACAAAGTGATCACAGAGGACTGACCAGCGCTTATATTCATGTTTTGGCCGATTATCTGTGAAATATCGGGCTGATCGGCGTCTTCACTCCCACCCAAACCGAGCATAAGTGGATTTTTTGCTGCTTCCCGAAGAGCAAACCTCTTGCAGAAGGAATTATATGCGTTCTTGCCATGGATTTTTCCAGTTAGGGGTGGTGTGACATCTGACAGCACCCATTTTCACTCAGAAAATCACAGATTTTTCCAGTTGGGACCTATAGAGTGTCATATTACACCTCTTGATTCACGGATTTTTCCAGTTGGGACTTGTTTATCTTGCTGAAGCGCTCTGAAAACAGGTCCTAAGTGGAAAAATCCGTGAAAAATCTCCGACAGCCTCGCTCAGAAGGAGTGAGACAGGTCCTAAGTGGAAAAATCCGTGATCAGTTAATAAAAAAACCGGCTACAACTGGTGCAGCCGGTTTGCAGAAGCAATATCTGGGGTCAGTCGATATACTTTATGGTCACGTGGCGAGAATCCGCCATGTGCAGCAGCGCCAGATATGCCGCCTTGAAGCGGATCATGTCTCCGACCCGCAGTTCCCTGCCAGTAGCGCGCGACTCAAGTACGGTGTTCTGCACATTGTTATCGCCGACCCGCAGCTCCCTGCCACCAGCACGAGTCTTAAGGTCGATGTTCTGCACATTATTGCCATCATCCTGCATATTGCCACCAGCCTGTGGCTCCAGACCGCCATCCCCGAGGTCTTGGCCACTATCCGAAATACATCTACTGCCATCCCCGAAGCCTTGGCCATTATCCGAAACACATCCGGCGTCCGTCACATCGAGGATCATATGGTCGCTGCTGGCACCGAGAATGTCGATGCGATCATCCAGCGGGAAGACGCCCTCGAGATTGACGTCCAATTTGCCCAGGGCTACGATGGCCCTCTTTCTGATGCCGCGGTCCTCAATCTGCGGCTCCTGGAAAAACGCATCCAGATAGGGCTCGCCCACGGGCATGGAGGATTTTTCCTTCAGCTCGATGATCTCGGCGCTGAGGATAAATGCGTCCTCGTGCATGCCGGGGAACGTCCAGCTGCGGGTCCCGTCGTAACCGAAGAGGATGCCCTCGCCCACGCGCAGCTGGTTGACGCCGCGAGGCATCGAGCCGTCGTAGATCTGCTTCAGGGAGGTGCTGGCGCCGCCCGATACGATATCCAGATGGATGCCGCAGACCAGTTCGATCTCGCGGCGGATCTTTAGCAGCAGATTCATATTGTCGGTGGAGGGGAGGATTCCGCCGTAGCAGCCCAGATTGGTGCCGATGCCGGCCAGATGGATGCCGGGCAGGTCCTTGACCTCGGATGCGACGTCCACCGCGTCCTCGGGCAGGATGCCCTCGCGGCGGTCGCCCACATCGACCATGAGGATAATGTTGTGCACCACGCCCGCGCGGACCGCTGCCTCCGACAGAGCCCGGATAGTTGCCGGCTCAGAGTTCAGGCTGAATTCGCAGCTGCGCACCACCGCGTCAGCATCGCTGGCGGCGGGAAGCCGCAGCAGAGTGAGCGGCCAGGTACAGCCCTGTTCCTTCAGGCGGATGAGATTGTCCAGGCGGGAGTCGGCGAAGCTCCTGATGCCGCCCCTCGCCAGCGCGTCCACGATACGTATGTCGCTGGCGACCACCTTGGTCGCAGCAAGCACATCGACGCCGCGCCGCTCGCACGCAAGCCTGATGGCGCGCGCGTTGTCAGTCAGTTTCGAAAGATTTATCTCAAGTATGGGGTTCATATACGCAGCTCCTTGATCATAACCAGCCGCTCCAGCCCGCCGTACAGCGTTGCGACCTTGTGAATGGTAAACCCCATCGCGCGGATATTGGCGAGGCTGTAGGTATTGCCGGGGGCGACCGATCCGAACGCCCATCTGGCGCCGATCAGATCCGCCTCCTCCAATCGCATCCTGATAAAAGCCCGCTGCAGGCCCCGCCCCCGATAATCCGGGTGCACGAACGACGTGTCGAGAGTCACGCATTCGAGCGGGTCGAATCCCATCTGCGCCCCGAGATTGCGCGGGGTGTCACGGTTAATGACCATGCAGGTCGCCCCCGCCAGCACGTCGCCACAGAAGGCGCCCAGGCAGTAGTCGCGCACATGCGAGTCCGCGAATTCTTCGCTGGTGGTGAGGGCAAAATGAGATTTGTCAGGTATG
Organism: Lachnospiraceae bacterium; assembly: GCA_045604025.1. Classification (GTDB taxonomy): domain Bacteria; phylum Bacillota; class Clostridia; order Lachnospirales; family Lachnospiraceae; genus RGIG5612. The sequence continues at coordinate 10,097 of JAZUNG010000184.1, forward strand.
CTCTGGTACACCTGATCCTGAAGCTCAATCAAAGAATGTAGATAGTCATCGCTCAGAGGTTTAAAAGTGAATTCTAAATAATCTGAAGCGATGTTTCTGCCGCGATCATTCATAGTATTCACCTTCTGGAGTATTTGACTGTATAATACCATATCTTTTGTGCGTTTTCATGTATAAATGTACATCAGAACATGTTTAAAATAAGTACAAGCACAAACGATGGAAGGGACCTTTGCAAAACACTTGCATCCCAAGTAGCAAAGCCGCTCTTCTACACCAGTACACCCGCGCACATGAACGACCCATCAACACCCCCAAACAAAACCACCTTTCCATCGCGCGGCGGATGTGGTATGATATGCGGGCTATGAGACTGAAAAACATCCCCGGCAGCCGAGAGGCTATCGCAGCAAGTGAATACGTGATCCCCGAGACAGGGATGGGCGAGGTGTGGCCGGAGCGCGGCCATTGGCACGAGATCTTCGGGAACGAGAGCCCCATCCGCATCGAGGCAGGCATGGGCAAAGGCACCTTCATCATGGAGCTGGCCAGGCAGAACCCCGACATCAATTACATCGGGATAGAGAAGTACTCCAGCGTGCTGCTGAGGGCTGTGCAGAAGCAGGAGCAGGCACAGCTGCCGAACATCCGCTTCATTCGCATGGACGCCGAGTACATCTGCGACGTGTTCGCACCGGGCGAGGTGGACCGCATCTATTTGAATTTCTCCGACCCCTGGCCCAAGGACCGCCACGCGAAGAGGCGCCTCACCTCCAGACAGTTCCTCGCCAGATACGAGCAGATACTGAAGGACGGCGGACAGGTCGAGTTCAAGACCGACAACGTGGATCTCTTCGCATTTTCGCTGGAGGAAGTGCCGGAGGCAGGGTGGCATCTGCTGGCGGAAACGCGCGATCTGCACGCGAGCTGTATGAACACCGGCAACATCATGACCGAGTACGAGCAGAAGTTCTCCGCCCTGGGCCAGAAGATCTGCAAATATATCATCCAGAAACCGTAAAAAGTGCTTGACTTATAGAGAGCCCTTGCTATATAATCTCACTTGCGTTACGAAATATGCACCTCTAGCTCATTTGGTAGAGCACCTGACTCTTAATCAGGGTGTGCAGGGTTCGAGCCCCTGGAGGTGCACTTGCAGAGAGGATTCCGAGAGGAATCCTCTTTTTGTTTTCCGGCACAACACAATCCTATTCCTCCAAAAAAGAAAAATAGAGGCCCGTATGTCTCCGCAGTGACTATGTATTCCGTGGGAGGCATTATTTATAATAAAACCATCAAAGATATTTGATGCGCACACTGAAAACTGCATAAACCATCCGGGACATACTGACATAAAATCTCCCAGGAGATGACATACCCCCACTTTTCCTTTTTTGTTACGTAGGCCCAGCGCTCAGATATCGAGCAGTTCCGGAGAGGTTTACGCGAGTGAAACCTGATGAAAAGAGATCCGACCGAGGCGGTCGGGTCTCTTTTGTTGTTTCCGCCGAATTCCAGTTGATACCGAAATGCAGCGCCTTTATTGAAATCGAAAAAAACGTAGAATTATACATATTTTTATTGCACGGGCTTGCATGAAATGATATACTTCAATCGAAAAAAGTGTACAATTCTACATGTTTTCAGGTCAAGGTGATCGGAGACTGAAATTGATGATAAAAAGAGATAAATATCTTAACCAGCTGATCAAGGCAAAAAACAATGGCTTCCCAAAAGTTATCACGGGAATCCGCAGATGCGGGAAATCCTATCTGCTCGAAGAAATATTCAGATCATATTTACTTTCAGTTGGTGTAAGCAGTGATGATATCATTATTCTGGAGTTAGATGCCGACAAAAACAGCGAATATCGGGATCCACTGGAACTGGGCATGCACGTCCGTGACCTTTGTAAAGGGAAAGATATGTGCTATGTATTTATCGATGAGATACAGATGGTGTATCCATTGATAAACCCCAATCTGACCAAAGGAGTACATGTCCCTGCCGGAAAGAAAGATGAGCATACGATCACATTTGTAGATGTCATACTGGGCCTGGCCAAAGAAAAGAATATTGACCTCTATGTCACAGGTTCAAATTCTCATATGCTATCATCTGACATAGTCACGGCTTTCAGAGATAAGGCTACAAATATCCGGTTGTTCCCATTGTCGTTTGAAGAATTCAACAACTATAGCCCTAAAACTGCTATTGAGAATCTTTATGAGTATATGCAGTACGGTGGAATGCCACTCGCAGTCCTGAAAGACGAGGACGATAAGAAATCTTATCTGACATCGCTTTTTGAAACTACATACTTCAGAGATATTATCGAACGTAATGATCTGAAAAAGAGCGAAGCTCTCGATGAACTCTGTGACATAATAAGCCAGACAACAGGTGAGCTGCTCAATTCAGAAAAGATATCTCATACCTTTGCCAGTGTCAGACATGAAATGATCGGAAAAGACACTGTAGAAAAGTATATCGGTTTTTTTGTGGACGCTTTTATTCTTCAGGAGGCAAAGAGGTATGATCTGCGAGGGCGACGGGAAATAGGGGCTTTAAGAAAATACTATTTCTGTGACACTGGATTGCGGAATGCCAGACTGAACTTCGCTTTCCCAGATGAGGGACAAATGCTGGAGAATATCGTGTATAACGAACTGATATATAATGGTTATACAGTGAATGTTGGTGCGTTCGATTCAATAGGAAAAAACAAAGATGGAAAGTCTGTCCGAAAAAAATACGAGGTAGATTTCTATGCCGTGAAGGGACTGCGCGCATATTACATTCAGGTGACAGCAGATATTTCAAATGCCGAAACGAGGGCAAGAGAGGTCAGGCCATATATGGTCTTGAATGACCAGATACAGAAAATACTGGTAGTAAACAGACCAATAGGTGAAACCAGAGATGAAAACGGATTTACAATAATCGGAATAACAGATTTTCTTCTGAAATTTATAAAGTGACGGCATGTGTACATAGCCAACGAACTGCTCGAGTGCTTCCAGTGGAGAAGGCAGCAGGCAGAGCAGATAAGTATGATAGGTTGTGAGGGGAAAAAGGGTAGATATCGAGCTTCCGGGCTGTGCGCCTGCGGGACATTGTTTTTTTAAATAAAAACATATATAATAACTTAACAACCAAATTAAACCCGAAGGACCTCAACTATGTTTGTGACATTGAATCTGATTCTTGAAGCACTAAACAAGTACAACTGTAGGAACCACGTCGTTGCCGGAGAAGACATTCGTTTTGAGCGTATCTGCCTGCTCCCTGAAACTCCGGAACCATCTGCAACCGGCCGGCTATATGTCGGCAGCCTGTCCGAAGCGCTTGCACTGCGCAGTCAAGGAGCACAGTTCTACTGCGTCTGCGTCCGCGACACTGCGGAAGACCTCGCGGAAGAACCCGCAGAGGCAGAACTCCTTTCCGGACTGATCATCATCAATGAAAACCTATCACAGCGCCAGATCTTCTCCGAATTGCAGGAGATTTTTTATACTGTATCTGAATGGGTCGCCAGGATGACCCGGTATGCCTACGAAAAAAGACCCATGCAGGACATACTGGAGCTGAGCGAGCCCGTCATTGGCAATTTCATCTCAGTTTCCGATTCCGCGCTGAGTCTGATCTGCTATACCAAACATATCGAGACGGAAGACCCGATCAGCCGGAAACTGATCGAAAACGGATATCACCCGGAAGAGTCGATCAGAGCATTCAGAGAGAAAGGGCTGTTTGAAGTCTGGGACAACGCAGAGGATCTGATCATCAACACCAGCCGCACACTGTCCCCATATGATATATGCAGCAAGGTCTTCAAGCTGCACAATACCTATTACATCCACGCGGTCATGACATGCAGCAGCCGGCCTCTTACGGCAGGACAGATCGATCTGTTTAGAATGCTGACGGATGTCCTGGAAATCTATGTTACCCGTGACTGGCAGCAGCTCACATTCACCCGCCATGGTTACGACCGGTTTCTTATTGAGCTCATTGAAGACCGTGCCGGAACGGATGTGATCATAGAAAACCGGGCCCGAAATGTCGGACTTCCGATGCGTGGGTGGTATCAGCTGGCTCTTATAGATTTCAAAACGCTGGACAAGCTCTCGGTGGGAGGGAGCGGGATAGAGCTGTCCAGATGGTTTCCTGAAGCAAAAATTACTGTTTATCAGAACAGGCTGCTCATGCTCATCTGCAGCCTCTCCGAGACAGAAGGAATGGCAGTTCCTGAAGAAAAACTCCTGGAATGGCTGAAAATGTACAATGCGAACTGCGCAGTCAGCTCTGTGTTCACCCAGCTGACTGAAATACGCAGGGCCTACGAGCAGACCAGGCAGATCTTCTGTTATCGCCACAAGCTCCTGCAGACTCCATTCTCAACGCAGAAAGACGCATCGAAGGTATTGTATTTTGACAACTGTTATCAATTGATCCTGCTGGGAGAAAACCCCGAAAACCGCACCATGTGGCAGATGACGCACTGCAGACGTATGCTGAAGAAGATCAAAGACTATGACGAAAAGCATGGCACCAACAATCTGCATCTTCTGTATACATATTTATTCTGCGGCTGCAGCGCCTCGGAGACAGGGACACTGCTTCATATGCACCGCAACAACGTGCTGTATCGTATAGGCCGCATAGAAGATCTGCTGGGGATCAGCCTGTCAGACCAGAAGGTCCGCTATGAACTATTCTGCGGGTGTGCATTTCTACAACTGTATGGAGTGTGATCAATATGAAAAACATAGAAGATATCCGGGCAGATTTTCCCATCCTGGGCAGAGAAGTACACAAAAGACCGCTGATATATCTGGACAATGCCGCGACTACTCAGCTTCCGGTTCCTGTTCTGGATGCCATGGAAGAGCAGTACAGGTTCTATCAGGCCAATATTCACCGCGGGGTCCACTATCTCAGCGAACAGTCTACGATGCGTGTGGAGGAGGTCCGCCGGAAGACGGCAGATTTGATCGGGGCCTCTGAAAGTGCGGAAATAATATTTACCAGCGGAACGACTGAGTCCATCAATATGGTCGCGCGATCTTTTTCGGAAGGGATCTTAGGTCCCGGGGATGTGATCGTAACTACAGAGATGGAGCACCACTCCAACCTGATCCCCTGGCAGGAAGCAGCCAGGCGCACAGGAACTGCACTGCGAGTAATACCGCTGACAGAAAACGGGGAGCTGGATATCGAGGCGGCCAGCAGGTTCCTCGAGGAGAGCCCCAGACTGCTGGCGGTGACTGCGGTATCCAATGTCATCGGAACGGTAAATCCGATCAGAAAACTCATTTCCATGGCTCATGAAGCAGGAGCAGCAGTGCTGGTGGACGGAGCGCAGCTGATGCGTCATAGCCGGGTGAATGTGCAGGAGCTGGATTGTGATTTCCTCTGCTTTTCCGGCCACAAGATGATGGCGCCTGGAGGTACAGGAGTTCTGTACGGGAAAAGGCATTGGCTGGAAAAACTCCCTCCGGCTTCGTTTGGAGGGGGAATGGTTGCTGAAGTGGACCTGGAGAGAGCAGCATGGGAGACCATTCCATTCAAGTTCGAAGCAGGAACACGCAATATCGCCGGGATAGTCGGGCTGGGAGCAGCCATAGACTATCTGAATGGTCTGGGGATTGAAGATATCATTACAAGAGAAGCAGAGCTGCTGCGATATGCAGAAGAGATACTCCGCTCCAGGTCCGGCATAGGCGTACTGGGAGCTCCCAGGGAGCGTGCAGGCGCTCTGAGCTTCAATATAAACGGCCTTTCATTCTATGATACGGCCAGGCTTCTGGACCAGCTGGGTATAGCAGTCCGCAGCGGACACCACTGCGCACAGCCTCTCCTGCGTCACTTCAAACTGGAAGGCGCAGTCCGGCTGTCCCCGGCATTCTATAATACAAAGGAGGAACTGGATGCGTTCTCAGCGGCACTGGACCGTATACTGGCGCTTTCAGGGATAGGACATGAATAAGATCAGAACTATTGAACAGGAACTGATACAGGACTTTCAGACACTTGGAGACGGGTTTGAGCAGTATGCCTATCTGATCGAACTGTCAGCCCTGCTCCCTCCGCTTCCGGAGGACATGAAAACAGATGACAGAGCGGTAAAGGGATGTCAGTCACATGTCTGGCTGGATATGCGGTCAGAGGGCGGATCGTTTCATGTGGACGCTGACAGTGACACCTTTATCATCAAGGGCATTCTGTATCTGCTGAGGCGGATGTTCAACGGTCAGCCTCTTGCGGCAGTAGCAGAAGCCGAGATCACACTCTTTTCCGAAACAGACCTGATGGAAACATTTGAAAATGACCGCCAGAAGGGCATCGGCTATATCATTCAGACCATGCAGGATTTCGCCAGAAACCAGCAGTAATCAGCATTTGTGCAAAACGCAACAATCGCGATCTGCTTTTGTTGCAGACCTCCATATATTTCAGTTTGATCGTCTGATAATCTATACATGTAACAAGCGTTACACGTACAGAACAGATCATTATCAAACATGGAGGTGTAATTACTATGATACGTAAAGCAAGTGACATTAAACTGTATGTAAGGCCTGTTTTAAGTGGAGTTGAGCATCTTTATTTCTATGAGGGACCGTGCCGCTTCGGCAGGGGCGAAGAGCTGGAAGTCGGTTTCGACCGCATCTTAAACTCTCTCAGATTCAACGAATTCATTGAGACGATCAAAGGGCGCATGCCTGAAAATGTAGAGCTCCTGGAGCCTCTGTATATCAAGCGTACAGACGACTGGGAAGATAAAGAGCAGGTATTCGAAGACTTCAGGAGATCCATGCTGGACGCAGACGTGGCATTTATCTTCTCGTCTCTGGGTATAGATGACATTACAGTGGAGCTTGCGGAGAGATTTGACACACCGATACTTATGAATCCGACCAGCGCATTCTCACCGCAGTCTATCGTAGCTGCAGTAAAGGCGAAAGATCCCGATCGTGAGATCATCGCACCGCTGCACTGGACCGACGCGAAAGAGACACTTGCAGCTATGCGCGCACGCAAGGTCATCCGCAGCACAAACATCCTTCTGGCCACCCGCTTCAATTCAGACGTTTCCAGATCCAGTGTAGATACATTCTCCAACCATGATCTGGTAACAAAGAACCTGGGAGTACACTTCCGCTATATCAACGCGCATGAGCTGCTGGATGATATGGAGCTGGCAAAACCGGAAGGCAACCATACCACACCCGGCCGCAAGACCTGGAATATCACAGAAGAAGAACTGGCAGAGTGCGAGCGCATGGCGGACGAGCTCATAGCGGGAGCCGATGAAGTAGAGATCTCCAGAGAATATCTTATCAATTCCCTGAAGGCATTTGTTGCGGTTCAGAAACGTATGGATGAAAAAGACTGCAACGGATTTACCATTCCCTGTCCGGACGTATGCTCCACACGCCGCCTGAACGAGATGAAGTTCACATTCTGTCTGACTCATTCACTCAATATGGAGGCAGGAATTCCATCTTCATGTGAATATGACGCTGACTGCGTACTGAGCCAGCAGGCAATGCTCGCGGTTTCCGGACGCCGTACATATATCGGAAATACCGGTCCGATCCCCTACGATCGTGAGAATGGAGAATACGTATATATCTGGGGTCCCAGTCCGGAGAAGGTTGCTGAACTCGTTAAAGAGAATCTTGAGAATATCTTCTATATGCAGCATTCGGTTCCGCACCGTCTGCTCAGGGATCCGAACAAACGCAACAACTACGCTATCCGTCATTTCGCATGGCAGCAGGAGTTCGGCGCGGTATTCCGCTATGACTTTGAGCAGGATAAAGGACAGACCGTTACTATGTGTCGTTTCTCACCGGACGGAAGCAAACTGTTCGTTGGTAAGGGCGAGATCATTGGCGGTGATGGTTACAAACTTCAGAACTGCAACGGCCTGGTACTGTTCCGCGTAAAAGACCAGGAGGACTTCTGGAACAAGCAGGTGCTTGTAGGCAACCATCTGGCTCTCGTATACGGAGACTATACAAAACAGCTTTCCAGACTGGCCAAACTTCTGGGCATCGAAGAGCTGGTTGCATACTAAACCGGTATGACTGAAGAAGAAAGAGCAAGAGCGGCGCTCCTGCGTGCTAATGAGGAGTCCAGGAGACAGATAGCGATCATCAAAGAGTGCAGACCGCTCAGATTTGAAATACTGGAAGAGTGCCTTGCAGAATTCGTTCTCGCCAAGTTTATGCTGACGCGCGAAGAGACTGAAGGAGTGGATTTTCAGCAGCTATCCAAACTGAGTCTGGCCAAAAGCATGAAGATCTCAAAGGAGCTGGTCAAGGAGTACGATATGGCGAGGGGATGTGCCGGCACGACCTCCGAACTGGCGAAGAAAACGCTGCTATTCATGGCTATTCAGAAACAGCTCCAACTGGAACTGCCAGCGGAACGGCTGCCCCATCTTCACAGCTTCGCAGACCTGGCTCAGCTGGTATGGAAAGCGATGACAGAGAATGAACTCTGGAAAGACAAATTAGCATCAACTTGAAGAATGACAACCTGATGAAAAGAGATCCGGCCGAGGCGGTCGGGTCTCTTTTTGTGCGTGGGGGGCATCAGCGGGACATTGAAATGCGACAGTATTTGTGGTAAATTTCTATTGAAAAAGGATTGCTCATAAACAGGAGAAATAACATGCTGCCACCACTGTGTGAAGAAGAAAAAAAGATCAGCTATTCAAAGTATATGGAACTGCCGATGGATCCGCTCCCGGAGGAGATCCTGGCGCAGGTGAACGCCGAACCACTCCCCGCAGAGCGAGTGCTCCCCATAGAGCGGATCGCGCACTTCTTTGAACATGGCTTCGAAGAAACGGATTTCGGCTATCGCATCCTGGAAAACGGCGCCGGATATATGGCGCACTATCTCTATATCCCCGATCTGGAGATGCCACAGCTGGGCTGGTGGTTTGGCTGGTCCGGACGCAAGCCGGACTCCGTGCCGGATGGGTGCGGCAATCTCCGTTACAAGATCTGGTGTCCGCCCGACCACTGGGACCACAGCCCAGCCAACGGCGTGGACGACTCTGATGGGACTATTATGGAAGAATCCCTCGATATGGGGGCGGGAGATCCGCCCATGCGTTCGCTGGTACGTGCCATAGACCCCGAGGCAGCAGGAGTGTCCGCAGAACTTCTGGCAGAGTATGCGGCGAAAGGTCAGGTCCTGCAGCTGAACTATGAGCATTCCGAAAATGTAACAGACCGGATATTTGCTGCGATCATGCGCGCGCATCCAGTGCGCGGTCTGGAGCTCCGCGCCCGCGTGTGGTGGGGCTACAAATACACGGACGGACAGTTCGTGCGGGATGACGACAAGAGCAAGAAGCAGTGCACGGAACAGATACTGAGAAACAATCTGCTGCACAGTTCCTATGAATTCAACCATCTGCGAAAACTGCTTCCGCTGATATATGCGGAAGAAGGGCATATGGCTGAGAATGAAAAATGATGGGAAAGCAACACATACAAGGAGTGACCATGAAGCAGGAAACCATAGACAGGATCAGACAGTTTACTATAGACAGGGACTGGGACCAGTTCCACTCGCCGGCCAATCTGGCCAAGTCCATCTCCATCGAGGCCAACGAGCTGCTCGAGTGCTTCCAGTGGAGCGACGACAACTATGACCTGGAGCATGTGAAGGAAGAGCTGGCCGACGTGATCGTGTACTGCCAGGACATGCTGGACCGGCTGGATCTGGACGTGGATGAGATCGTCAACTCCAAGATGGACCGGAACGAGGCCAAGTATCCGGTGGAGAAGGCAGCAGGCAGAGCAGGTAAGTATGATAGGTTGTGAGGGGCGAGAGGGTAAGATTGAGCTGAAGAGTATATTTAAACCATTTAAATATAATGCATTGTCTGTTTTATCACATAATTATTTATTACAAGAAAGGCAAAAACATAGAAAACGAATAATCATGGTTGCACTATTTAAACATTTTATTGGGATTTTATGAGGGATATTATTTTTAATAATCATACAATACAAAAGGCAGCCACGATAGGGCCGACAAAAATAATAGCAAAAAAAAGATAGTTTTTTGGGCAAATGCATGAATGATCTATATACTATTGTCAGAAGATGCAAGGTCAGAAGATAGTCTTATATTGGCATTGTATTCAGTCTTGTCAAGAAAACGCAATATTTTGATAGATATCATACAGTCAAAGAGATCGTTGTAATTATTAAAATCAATGCCGCTAATTTCACTTATTCTGTTTACTCTGTACATCATTGTATTTCTGTGGAGGAATAACTGATCTGCAGTCTTCTTAACGTTGCAACAGTTCTCCAGATATACGCATAATGTCGAGTAAAAATCTGTATTAAATCTCTTGTCATAGTTCAATAGCTTCTTAATGGGATGGGAAATATAGCTGTGGAGCAACGCTCGCCCGCTGACTACCGCCAAAATATCAAAAAACGGATGATCTGGTGTTTCAACATAGTTTTTTCTGATCCCTTCAGGGCGGAACAGCATTACTGCATTTCGAGATTGCAGGTAATAGTTTCTGATGTTATCTATACCAGTAAAACCTGCACTGATACCGGCATAAAGGCCACGTTTTTCCAGAAACACATTGAGCCGCTCTCCAATCTCTTTTGGAAATGTTTCGTCTTCTTTTCCTTGAAACAGTATTACAATAAACTCATTACGTTGCTCAGTTTTGATGGTCCAGAGAATTCCTCCTAGAATACGATTGATGTCTTGCATCAGCAGGCGCTTCATGGGCATTCCAAAATCTGAGAACTCAGAAGTGAGTCTGACACATATGATATAGTTCTCCTTATCGGGTGAGAACACAGAAGACGCTCCCAGCTCGACACAGGTTTTTCTGATATAACGCGGTGCGAAGATCTCACTTTCAAGGACCTTTTCAAAAAATCCCTCCATATTAATCTCGCCGCTGACATAGGGGATTCCTGCCCGCTGCATTTCCAGAGCAATGGCCTTTCGGATCTTGCGCAGATAGTCCTCGTCGATTTTTTCAAAAATAATATTTCTCTCATACATCACCATGTAGCCAATAGAAATATTCTCGTATCCAATAGGGATGACAGCCATTTTTTGAGAATTAGCGTCCTTGATGACTGAGCACTCATCTTTTATGATCAGTGACTCCAGATTGTAGTTTTCAAAATCAGTTCCGGATACCGCCATAAAATCTTCGGAAGAAGCCATCACAGGCTGCATCATTGTGTCCAATACCAGGATAGGATTTCCGGAAAGTCTGCTCAGCCGTTCAATGAAGGCATTCTCTTTAAAAGAGTTATTTAGAAGTGCGTTCATAAGTGTTTCATATAGATCGGATTCAAGGGTGACCTTGCAGGCCTCCATCAGTTTTTCAATAACACTTTCAGGCCATATCTGCTGGCATATTACCAGAAAGTTGCAGTCCAGCTCAGGGTATTCTGCAAGAGTGCATTGGGCCAGACTCTCATTAAACAGCAGTATATTAATTCCGTGACATATGCTGCTCAACTCTTTGATCTCCAGCTTTTCAGTGCAGTAATACAACGTTTCATCCATGGCACCATTTTCATAATAATCAGAAATCGGCAGAAGCCTGCTGATATTCCAGATATCCCTGCGGGGGACAAGCAGGGTGGTTTTAATCGGATAAAGTACATAATTTAATCTTCTAAGATGTGCGCTCATAATCGATACCACTTTCTTTGTGTGCAAATTTACAAAAATAATACTATCAACACTTTAGTGAGATGTCAAAAAATATAATTGATCAGCATTCAATTTTTCTATATTTGTGCAAATGCACAAATATATTAAGTGATTCTGTTTTGAATTATAGTCATACGAACATTGTA
>JAZUNG010000185.1:0-2247 GCA_045604025.1 Lachnospiraceae bacterium
AATTAACACTTAGTCTTGAGGAGGCAAAAAATGCAAAAGAAAACCATAGCAATATTAGTCGCGATATTGGTCATAGCAGTTGCAGTACTGGCTGTGGTGAACCGCAGCAACAGTGAAGACAGACCGGGAATGATAATCTCCGCCGGCGGCAGTGAAACTGCAGTCGCATGGGAAGACATAGATGCTCAGGCATTTGAAGGCGATATCGTAAACGGAAAAGGCGAGTCATTTCATAATACTTATGAGGGTGAAGAATTATCTGCAATCCTTGAGGATAACGGTGTAGAGCTGCCTGAAGATGCTGTTGTCACGGTGACATCGGAAGATAATTATTCTGCTGAACTTACGGGAGCTGAGATCCTTGAAAGCGGCAAGGTGTATGTAGCCCTGACTCAGGACGGAGAGATGATAGAGGGTATCGAAGGAGGCCAGGGAGCACAGCTCATCGTTTTCGGAGACCCGAACAGCAAGAGGGCTGTACGCTATATGAAGACCGTATCAATAGGAGAATAATAGCCGGATCCTGATTATAGACAGTCGTGGCTGATGAATGTATTATTACCTCAGGTGTGAATGAACATAAGCAGACGTTAAACCGACTGGGGTACTGATATGATCAAGAAGAAAACAACAAAGGAACTGTTAGGGGAATCATTGGAAGAGCTCCTTAAGGGTAAACCGTTTGAAAAGATCACTATCAGTGAGATCTCAGAGAACTGCGGTATCGGCAGACGTACATTCTACAATAACTTCAAGGATAAGTATGATCTGGCTGCATGGCTGTATTTACGACAGCTGGATGACTATGTCGACAGTGGTAAATGCGCTGGGCTGGCAGAGTTCATCAGGTACTCGGCAGAAGTAGTCGATAAGGATTGCCAATTGATCATTGCGATCGATCAATACAAAGGTCAGAATAACCTGCGTGACTCATTGGTTAAACCAATGACTGAAATATTTATTAAAGTGATTGAGAGATCCTGTGGTTACAAGGTAAATGCAGAAATAAAAAAGGATATAGAGTTCTTTGTAGGGGGCCAGATCACTTTTGTAGGACGTGCTATTGATACCCCTGCAGCACCTTCTGTAGATGAAGTAACCGATCTGTTTATAAGATGTATACCTGAATCCATGAAGCAGTTCTTCTGACAGGGTCGGAAAATAAATAGAGATGAAAAACAGGAAATAGTGAGTGCACTATTTCCTATTTTTGTGCACTTTTACACATATGCATACTTTCATCCGATGAAGCCGTTCTGCAGACTTTTTATAATTTCTTTGTAGGATTATTAATAAAGATTATTTGCAGTGAAAGGGAGAAAGAAATGGCAGGAGTATGGAAACAGACAGCCTGTAATTTCTGCGGAGTAAGGTGCGGATTCGAGATGCTTGTTGAGGACAATAAAGTCATAGACATGCGTCCGAGCAGATACGGACATGGAGCTGACTATCCGGAGCCTTATTGCTGCAGAAAGGGGCGTTCGACCAGGTATTTCCAGGACCATCCGGGAAGGCTCAATCACCCGCTTAAGAAAGTGAACGGAGAGTTCGTTCAGATCAGCTGGGAGCAGGCTTACCGTGAGATTGGCGAGAAGCTCAGAGGGATCATTGATAAATACGGTCCTAAATCATTCGCGATATGCGACATGGGCCTCGCAGGCGATCAGTCAGACGCGGCAATCATACAGGCTGCATTTGCCGCCACCGGCGGGCAATACATGTACAGTCCTATAGGCATCGAATTTGCAGGCAACTGGTGGAGCCACGGGCGCATTGTCGGACACCAGGGAATGGTATGCGAGGCGGATGAGGACAATATCGACATCATGATATTCTGGGGATCGAATTCGTATGTTTCTCATCAGATTGTTAATGCGAGGACGGTTATCAGAGAGAGGTCGGAGAGAGCTGATCAGATGGTTATCACCGTCGATCCAAGACTCTCGGAGACCGCCAGGATGTCAGACATGCACATACATCCAAAACCGGGCTATGACGCACTCATGATCAGAGGAATGATCAGCCTCATTCTCGAAAAGGGCTGGCAGGATCAGGAGTTCCTTGACAAATACTGCACAGGCTGGGAAAAGGCCAAAGCATCATGGTATGACGGCTTCGATTACAGAGCCGCATTCGATCTGTGCGGAGTACCTCTTGAACAGATGGAGGAGTTCTGTCACCTTTTGTCGCATAACACCTGGGGAGTACATCAGGATCTCGGACTGTTTTGCGGCAGACACAGCACGC